>JBEVLC010000198.1:0-15360 GCA_040509415.1 Baekduia sp.
CGGCCGCGGCGGCGGCCCGCTGCGCCCGCAGCGCGAGCCGCGGCGGATGCCGACAGGAGCCGTCGTCGGCGTGATCGTGGTGCTGCTCTTCGGCGTGCTGTTCGCGCTGTACACGTTGGGGGCCAACAGCGACGACGAGCCGCGGGCGGGCGGCACCACGACGAGCCGGACCACGACGACGCCCGTGCCGGCGCGCACGACCACGACCGCCGCGAAGGCCAAGTCCACCAAGAAGAAGCCGGCGGCCACGTCGCGGCTCGTGCGCGTTCAGCTCGTCGCGACGGGCCCGGTCTCGGCCTGCCTGGTCGACGCCAGCGGCGCGGCGCGCATCCCTGGCACCACGCTGCAGCAGGGCGGCTCGGCGGGGCCGTACCGCTCCAAGCGCTTCAAGCTGCTGCTGGGCAACGGCAACGCGCGGCTGCGCGTCGACGGCAAGCTGCGCGACGTGCCGGATGTCAGCCCGGTCGCGTTCCAGATCAGCAAGGGCTCGGTCAAGCGCGTCGATCCCAGCACCGTCCCGGACTGCGGCTGATGGCGGCGCGAGCGGGCATCGTCGTCACGGGCACCGAGGTGCTCACCGGCCGGGTTGTGGATCGCAACGGGCCGTGGCTGGCCGAGCGCCTGCGCGAGCTCGGCGTCGACGTCGCCCACAACATCGTCGTCGGCGACCGGCCTGATGACGTGCGCGACGCGCTGGGCTGGCTGGCGAGCGCCGGCGTCGACCTGATCATCACCTCCGGCGGCCTCGGGCCGACCGAGGACGACCTCACGGCCGCCGTCGTCGGCGAGTTCCAGCAGCGGCCGCTGGCACTCGACACGGCGCTGGAGGGGCGGATCTGGAAGATCTTGGAGGGGTTGATGAGCCGCTGGCCGGATCTCGACCTGGAGGCGGTCCGGCGGTCGAACCGCAAGCAGGCGCTGGTCCCGAGCGGCGCGACCGTGCTCGAGCCCGTCGGCACCGCGCCGGGGCTGATCGTGCCGCCGCCGGCAAACGCCGATGGTCGCCCGACGATCGTCGTGTTGCCCGGGCCGCCGCGCGAGCTGCGGCCGATGTGGCGCGCGGCTGTCGAGCTGGAGCCGTTTCGCACGGCGATCGGCGGGGCGACCGTCTACCACCAGCACATGCTGCGGCTGTTCGGCATCCCGGAGTCCGAGATCGCCAACACCATGCTGCAGGCGCGCGACGCCGGGATCGACCTCGACGCGCTGGAGATCACGACCTGCCTGCGCCGCGGCGAGGTCGAGGTCGTCACGCGCTACGAGCCCCCGCAGCAGGCGACCTACGACGCGTTCGCGGCGCTGGTCGCCGACAAGCACCCGCGCGAGCTGTTCTCCGACGACGGGACGTCGGTCGACGAGCAGGTCGCGACGCTGCTGCGGTCGTCGTCGCGCACCATCGCCACCGCGGAGTCCTGCACCGGCGGGCTGCTCGCCGGCCGGCTGACCGATCTGGCGGGCTCCTCGGACTACGTGCTCGGTGGGGTGGTCGTGTACTCGAACGCGGCGAAGGTCGCGCTGGCCGGGGTCGACGAGGCGCTGATCGAGCGCGTGGGCGCCGTGTCGGTCGAGGTCGCCGAGGCGCTGGCCGATGGCGCCCGCGCCGCGCTGGGGGCTGACGTGGGGGTTGGCATCACCGGGATCGCCGGCCCGGGTGGGGGGACCGACGACAAGCCGGTGGGCACCGTCTGCTTCTCGGTGAGCAGTGCTGATGGGCATCGTCTCACCCGCCGCCTCACGCTTCCCGGCGGGCGCTTCGACGTCCGCGACCGCTCGACCACGGTGGCCATGCACATGATCCGGCGCGTCTTGCGAGGCGAGACCGGGGGCTGAGCCATGCCTGCGCGCCTCTTCGTCGCGCTGGAGCTCGGCGGCGAGGACCGTCGCGCGCTGGTGGCCTGGGCGCGTGAGGCGGTGGCGGCCGACCGGGCGCTGCGGATCGTCGCGGCCGAGCAAGTTCACCTGACGCTGGCGTTCCTCGGTCACCGGCCGCTGGAGGACGTCGGGCCGCTGAGCGCGGTCGTGGAGGAGCTGGCGGGTTGGCCGCTGCCGGCGCTCTCGACCGGCGCCGCGCTGTGGCTCGCGCCGCGCCGGCCGCATGTGCTGACGGTGGCGGTCGCCGATGAGACGGGCGCGCTGGCGGCGCTCCACGCCACGCTGTGGGATGGGCTGGAAGAGATCGGCTTCGAGCGCGACGAGCGGCGCTTTCGGCCGCACCTGACGGTCGCGCGCGTGCGTCGAGGGTGGACGCCCTCGTCGGCGGCGCTGCCGCCGACGCCGGCGCTGGATCTCGACGTGCGCGGGGTGGCGCTGATGCGGTCGTTCCTGGGCGAGGGACCGCCGCGCTACGAGGCGCTGACGCGTGCCGAATTCGGCCCCGAATCGTGACCGCGCGCGCCGATTTCGACACACGAACGTGCGTACGCTTCTGATCTCCGAGGTTCCGTCCGACGCGACCCGCACACTGGTCGTTCTTCCGCGTTCGAGAGAGGTCTCACCCCGCATGCCCGCTACCGACGAGAAGGCCATCAAGGCCCGCGATACCGCCCTTGCCGGCGCCCTCACGCAGATCGAGCGCCAGTTCGGCAAGGGCTCGGTCATGCGCATGGGCGACCCGGGCGCGCAGGTCAAGGTCAACGCGATTCCGACCGGCGCGCTGTCGCTCGATCTTGCGCTCGGCATCGGCGGCATGCCACGCGGCCGCATCGTCGAGGTCTTCGGCCCGGAGTCCTCCGGCAAGACGACGCTCGTCTACCACGTGCTCGCCGAGGCGCAGCGGCTGGGCGGCGTCTGCGCGTTCATCGACGCCGAGCACGCCATGGATCCGCTGTATGCCCAGCAGATTGGCGTCAACATCGACAACCTGCTCGTGTCGCAGCCCGACTACGGCGAGCAGGCGCTGGAGATCGCCGACATGCTCGTGCGCTCCGGCGCGGTCGACCTCGTCGCGATCGACTCCGTCGCGGCGCTGACGCCGCGCGCTGAGCTCGAGGGCCAGATGGGCGACCAGACGGTCGGCCTGCAGGCGCGGATGATGAGCCAGGCGATGCGCAAGCTCGCCGGCAACCTCAACCGCACGCAGACGCTCTGCCTCTTCACGAACCAGATCCGCGAGAAGGTCGGCGTCATGTTCGGCTCGCCGGAGACGCAGCCGGGCGGTCGCGCGCTGAAGTTCTACTCGTCGCAGCGCCTGGACATCCGGCGCATCGAGACCCTGAAGGACGGCACGGAGGCGGTCGGCAACCGCGTCCGCGTCAAGGTCGTCAAGAACAAGGTGGCGGCGCCGTTCCGTCAGGCCGAGTTCGACATCGAGTTCGGCAAGGGCATCTCGTCCTCGGGCTGCATCCTCGATCTCGGGATCGAGCACAACATCGTGGCGAAGTCCGGCTCGTTCTTCTCCTACGACGGCGATCGCCTCGGCCAGGGGCGCAACAATGCCAAGGGCTTCCTCGACGAGCACCCCGAGATCGCGCGCGAGATTGAGGACAAGGTCTACCGCGCGCTGGGCATCGACCGCGACCTCGTCGCGCCGATCGATCGCGACGAGGTGCCCGAGGGCGTCGATCCGGCGACGGGCGAGATCACGGCTGAGCGCAAGACGGCGGCGGCCACGGCATAGCCGCGGAGGGAGCGCCCCGCCCGTGACGACCGCCGAACGTGCCGTCGATCCGGAGGTCCGCCTCCAGCACGCGCTCGACCTGAGCTACCGCTACCTCGGGTTCCGTGATCGCACGGTGCTCGAGGTGCGCCGGCACCTCGAGGCCAAGCGCGTGGAGCCGGACACGATCGAGCAGGCGGTCGCCGAACTCGTCGAGTTGGGGTATCTGGACGACGCACGGTTTGCCCAGCGCTTCGTCGAGGATCGTCGCACGCTGGATCACTGGGGCAACGAGCGCATCGAGCGCAAGCTCGTCGCCTCCGGCATCGAGGCCGAGCTCATCGCGGCTGCCCTCGCCGGGGGCGACAACACGGAGTCGCAGTTCGACGCCGCGCTGGCCATCCTCAGCCGCCGCTTCCGCACCCCGCCGGAGACCGAGCGCGATCGCGACCGCGCGCTCGGCTTCCTGGTCCGCAAGGGCTACGAGCTCGAGACGGCCTACGACGCGATTCGGGCGTACGGGCGCGACTAGGGCGGGGGTGCGGTGCCGGGCTGGATGGTCGGCGCTCCGTGACGATCGCCACCACGCTTTGGTGGTCTGGGGCGTGTGGTGCGTAGGTGGGCTGTGGTTTGGCGTGCATTTGTGTGGGCATCGAACGTTTGCCGCGCGGATGGCGACATCACGGATCACCGCCCTCCCCAGGCGCTCGCGCTGCCAACGAGGTGCTGCGCGCAGCCGTCACGCAGGTGCGCCGAAGCGCTCGCGAATCGTTCCGGCTTCGCCACTTCGTAGCGGGGTCTGACCCCGTTGCGGCTCTGCGCGGGCGCCCGGGCGGGGTCCGGGTCGTTTCGTGGTCAATAGTTCACCATTAGGCGCCCCGGATCTCGTGCGTCCATGGTCCGGGGCGTTTCCAACGTCTAGGCGACGTTCAAACCGACCCGGACCCGCCCGCCGAGGGTCGAGGTCGCCTGGTGTCCCACATAGGGACCCCAGACGACACGGATCCCCGGCCGGTCAACGACGGCAACGCGAATCGCCTGCCCAGGCGCCAGCGGACGACAGGCCAACGCCACGCACAACCGACCCCGCTCACTCCCCTCGGTGAGCGCGGACCACGCCGGCACCCAGACAACGTCTGAGCGGAACGCCACCAACAAGCCGCACCACCCAAGCGCTCGCTATAGACCAGGTCCGCCCCGCGATCAGCGCCCCACGACGACAGTCTTGGGCGGTCCGCTACCCGTCCCTGACAGACACTCCCGAGTTGTTGGTGTGGTCGGTCTGCAACAACAGTGTGACGGGTTGCAACGACTCTGCGAAATCCACCAATTCCGTCGGCCCCGCCATGTAGCCTCCGCCGCTCATCCAAATACAAACCCCCGCGACCGCGCAAACGGCCCGGGGGCATGACCCAAGGAGAAATCAGCTCCATGAGTGCCCACCAGGGTAATTCAGCCTGCCGTATCAGCGTCGACCCCTCGACCGCCGACGTCCTCCGCATCGAGGCCAAGAAGGTCTTGATGTTCAATCACGACCCCTTCGAGGACTTCCTCGACTACATCCCCACCAAGCAACTCGCGCTCGCCGACATCTACCGCGACGCGACCGCCGTCATCGACGCGCTCGGCTGGGATCCCGAGATGGCCCCGCACACCGACGACTTCCAGGTCCCGCTCACTCGCGGCCACATCGACCAACTCCACGAGCGCCGCTGCGACTTGCTAGCCACCAACCTCGACCTCCTCACCGACATCGGCGCCGACACCACCACCAACGCCGCGGTCATGAGCGACATCCACGCCAACCGCCACAGCGTCGAAGCGCTCAACCGCATCTTCGACGCCTACAGCGACACGATCACCCCATAGCCCGTCGCACTTCGGTTCAGGGGTCAGACCCCAAAACGAGAGTGCGTCAGTCGTCGCACTTCCGTTGCGGGGGCTGACCCCGCAACGGAACCGCGACGCGCGAAGCGCCCAAGGGAGCCACCGGTACCGCCGGGCAGCTCGAGATCCTCACCCCGCGGCTGCCCGGCTAGCGGGACTAGGGCTCGGGGCCTAGCGCCCGGGGTTGAAGACCGGCGCGAGCGTTTCGCCTGCGAGTGCCACGGCCTTCAGGTCGTGGGCATCGGGCATCGAGAACGTCAGGCCCTCGATGCCGACCTCGCGGAACGCGTGGGCGACCTCGAGGACCCGCTCCGGCGTGCCGGCCGTCGTAGCGGCGATGCGCTCAGGCGGGAAGCCGGCCGCGCGCATGGCGTCGAGCTTGGCCTTGACAGCGCCGTCGCTCTCACCGATCACCAGCGTCATCATCGACGTCTTGGTGATCTCGGCCGAGTCGCGGCCGACGTTCTCGCAGTGGCTCTCCAAGACACCGAGCAGGTGCTTGGCGCGCTCGGGGTCCCCGAAGAGGTTGCAGCCGTCGGCGTACTGGGCGACCATGCGCAGCGTCTTGCGCTCGCCGCTGCCCCCGATCAGGATCGGGATGTCACCACGCAGCGGCTTAGGGTTGTTGTAGGCGTCGGTGACGGAGTGGTGGGTGCCGGCGACCGTCGCCTGGTCTTCGGTGAACATCGCGCGAACGATCCGCAGGTGGTCTTCGAGGCGCTCGAAGCGCTCTGAGATCGGCGGGAACGCGTAGCCGTAGGCATCGTGCTCGGCCTCGAACCAGCCGGCGCCGATGCCGTGGAACGCGCGGCCGCCGGAGATGATGTCGAGCGTCGTCGTGATCTTGGCGTGCTGGGCGGGGTTGCGGTAGGTGACGCCCCCGACGAGCAGGCCGAGGGCGATCGTCGTCGTGCGCGCGGCGATGCCCGCGAGCATCGTGTTGCCCTCGAACATCCAGTTCTGCGGCGGACCGACCGGCGGGATCTGGTGGTAGTGGTCCATCAGCGAGACCGACGTGAATCCCGCCCGCTCGGCCGTCGTCGCGATGTCGGCCAACTTGTCGAAGATCGCCTCGGAGCCGACGCCAGGGAAGTTGAAGTTCGGCAGGTGGAGGTCCAACTCGATCGGAGCGCGCATGCTCGCCACCGTACCCACCTACCGCGGGTCTGTTGCCCGTTTTGCGGCCGTACCTAGGCGCGCGACGCCCAGGCCACGATGGCCTCCGAGCCGGCGATCGGCGTGCCGTCGTCGAGCACGAGCACCGGCACGTCCTCCTGGCCGGTGAGCTCGCGGATCTCGCCGCGGCGGCCGCGCCGGCTCAGCGGAACGTTCTTGAAGCCGCCGACAACCTTGACCGTGTACTCGTGGCCGGCGTCATCGAGCGCCTTGGCCGCCACGCCACACGGGTGCTTGATGATCGGCGTCGTCGCTCCGTGGGTCCGCGCGGGGCAGGTGTAGAGGACCATGGCGCGCAGCGTATCCGCGGGGATGCAAGACTCGCTAGCGGCCATGAGCGATCGCACGAATCACGACCACCACATGACCGGAGCGGCGCGATGAGGGCCGTCGCCTGCCAGCGCGCGGAGCTGGAGGTCGTCGACCTGCCCGAGCCCGTGCCGGCCCGGGGCCAGGTGCGGATCGAGGTGTTGCGCTGCGGCATCTGCGGCTCGGATCTGCACGCCCGCCACGGCATCGACGACTGGGCGCAGATGGCGGCCCAAACCGGCTACGACCGCTTCGGGCGCTCTGAGGAGGCCATCGTCTTCGGCCACGAGTTCTCCGGCAGCGTCGCCGAGTACGGCCCGGGCTGTGGCGGCAAGTTGCCGACCGGCACGCCGGTCGTCGCGGTGCCGCTCGTGCGTGGCGCGGAAGGCATCGACGCGGTCGGCCTCTCGGCGCACGCACCAGGTGCCTACGCCGAGCAGATGGTCGTCCAGGAATCGATGATGATGGCGGTGCCCAACGGGCTGCCCGCCGACGTCGCGGCGCTCACCGAGCCGATGGCCGTCGCCTGGCACGCGGTCCGGCGCGGCGAGGTCAGCAAGCGCGACGTGGCGATCGTCATCGGCTGCGGGCCGGTCGGACTTGGCGTGATCCTGTGCCTGAAGGCCAGCGGCGTGCGGACCGTCGTGGCCAGCGACTTCTCGGCGGGGCGTCGCGCGCTGGCGACCGCCTGCGGCGCCGACGTCGTGATCGACCCGGCGGTCGGCTCGCCGTTCGAGGGCGGCGAGCGCCACAAGCACCTCACCAACGCGCCCGCGGCCTTCGAGCTCGCGGTGGGGACGCGCGAGAAGCTGGGGCGGCTGCCCGTCGGCTGGTGGCACCTCTGGCGGCTGGGGGAGAAGCTCGGCGGGATGCCCAAGCGGCCCGTGATCTTCGAGTGTGTCGGCGTGCCCGGGATGATCTCGAGCATCGTCGACGACGCGCCGCTGTTCTCGCGCGTGGTCGTCGTGGGCGTGTGTGTCGGTCCGGATCGCTTCACGCCTGCGATGGCCATCAACAAGGAGATCGACCTGCGCTTCGTGCTCGCATACTCGCCGCTGGAGTACCGCGACGCCTTGCATATGCTCGCCGAGGGCAAGCTCGACCCGCGCCCGCTCATCACCGGCACGGTCGGCCTGGACGGCGTTGATGCCGCCTTCACCGCCCTCGGCGACCCCGAGACCCACGCCAAGATCCTGATCGATCCACGCTCGCATGCACGAAACGCCTGAGGAGATCACCGCCCTGCAGGCACTGCTGGACCGCAGCTACGCCGCGGCCGGTCGGCACCTGCTGAGCATCCACTCGCCCGAGCGGCGGCTGACCGCCGAGCAGGTCGTCGAGCAGCTTCAGGGAATGCGGCTGCTGACCCTGTCCACCGTCACCGCCGACGGCCGCCCGATCACCGGACCGGTCGACGGCATCTTCGTCCACGGGGCGTTTCACTTCGGCTCGGCGCCGGACTCGGCCCGCTTCCGCCACATCGCCAAGCGCCCGCAGGTCAGCGCCACCCACCTGCCGGGCGAGGAGCTGTCGGTCACCGTCCACGGGCGCGCGACCCGCGTCGACGTCCAGGCGCCCGAGGGGGCCGACCTGCGCCGTGCGCTGCTCGACATCTACGTGCCGCGCTACGGCGCCGAGTGGGAGGAGTTCATGGACTCCGGACCCCTGTTCGCACGGATCGACGCCGAGCGGATGTACACGTTCTCGATGCCTGCCGAGTGAGCGCACATGCCCGTCGACTTCGGCATCGATCGTGTCACGACGGCCCGACTCACCGGCCGCCGCCCCGAACCCGGCGACGCCGCCACCTACGCACGGATCTTCACCGACGCTCGCGTCGCCGAGGAGGCGTGGCCCGAACATCTGCGGACCGCTGATCAGGCTCACGCGCTTCTGGACGATCTTCTCCGCCACTGGGAGCGCTGGGGCTTCGGACCCTGGACGGTGCTCGCCGACGACACGCCGATCGGCTACGCCGGCCTGCGCCACGCCGACGTCGGCGGCCGGCCCGAGGTCGAGCTGCTGTGGTTCCTCGACGCCGACCACTGGGGTCAGGGCTACGCCACCGAGATGGCGCGCGAGGCCGTCCGCGTCGCCTTCGAGATCCTGGAGCTCGACGCCGTGGTCGCCCAGACCGTCGACGTCAACCACGCCTCGCGCGCGGTGATGGAGAAGCTCGGCATGGCCTACGAGGGCGAGACCGTCCACGCCGGCCTGCCGCACGTGCTCTACCGCTTGTCGCGGTCGCTCCCAGGCTGATTGCACGCGCAACGCCTTCGGTACTACGATCCCGGCCAGCGAAGGACCGACTTCAGGGCGACCGAACCGAGACTTCCCAGCACGCTTTTTGCCGTACGCACACCACGTGCAGGTCCGCACCGCGTCGCTGCCCGGACGCGCCCGGACCACGCAGGACCCGAAACCGCCGTCCACCATCGCCCGGTGGCCGGGCCTCTCGCTCCCAAAACGCAGCACCAGAGACCAGCCGCCGCCTCCATCGACGGCTGGGGAGAGGACACCCCACATGGAAACGCTGATCGGTGCGGCGCTCATCGGAGTGGCCATCGTCGTCGCGGCTCTCGTCTACGGACGGCGCAGGCCGGTCGCGACGCTCGCCACCGCTGCCGTGCCCGGGGCGGTCACGGCGCCCGAGGACGCTGAGCTGCTGCGCCGGGCCGCCGAGCTGGAGCACAGCGCGCTGCGCACGCAGGCGCTGGAGGCCGCGCTGGATCGCCGCGGAGCCGACCTCGACCGCCGCGAGGCCGAGCTGGAGCGTCGCGACCAGCACGTCCGCGCGCACGCCGACGAGGTCGAGCGCCTGCGCGTCGAGCGCGAGCAGGCGCTGGAGCGCGTCGCGGGACTGAGCGCCGGCCAGGCCAAGCAGGCGCTGCTCAAGGACGTCGAGGAAGAGGCGCGCCACGATGCCGGGCGCGTCGTGCGCCAGGTCGAGGAGGAGACCAAGCGCGACGCCGAGCGGCGGGTGCGATCGATCCTGTCGGTCGCCATGCAGCGGCTTGCGGCATCGCACGCGGCCGAGACGACGGTCAGCGTCGTCCAGCTGCCCAGCGACGACATGAAGGGCCGGATCATCGGCCGCGAGGGGCGCAACATCCGCGCGCTGGAGAACCTCACCGGCGTCGACTTCATCATCGACGACACGCCCAACGCGGTCGTGCTCAGCGCCTTTGACGGCGTCCGTCGCGAGGTCGCGCGCATGACGCTGGAGAAGCTCCTGCAGGACGGGCGGATCCATCCGGCGCGCATCGAGGAGACCTACTACCAGGCCAAGTCCGAGCTTGAGTCTCACATGGTGCAGGCGGGGGAGACCGCGATCTTCGAGGCCGGCGTCCAGGGCCTCGATCCCGAGCTGGTTAAGGTCCTCGGACGGCTGAAGTTCCGCACCAGCTACGGCCAAAACGTGCTCGCTCACTCGATCGAGTGCGCGCACCTCTCCGCGCTGATGGCCTCCGAGCTGGGCGCGAGCACCAAGACCGCTCGTCGCGCGGCGTTGCTGCACGACATCGGCAAGGCGATCTCGCATGAGGTCGAGGGTCCGCATGCGCTGGTCGGCGGCGACCTCGCCCGCCGCCACGGCGAGTCTGAGGCCGTCGCCCATGCGATGGAGGCCCATCACAACGAGGTCGAGCCCCAGACCGTCGAGGCGGTGATCGTCCAGGCTGCCGATGCGCTGAGCGGGGCCCGCCCGGGCGCGCGCGGCGAGTCGCTGGAGCAGTACGTCAAGCGCCTGCGCGACCTCGAGAAGCTCGCCACCCGCCACGACGGCGTCGACAAGGTGTACGCCATGCAGGCCGGCCGTGAGATCCGCGTGATCGTCGAGCCGGGGGCGGTCACCGACGAGAAGGCGATCGCGCTCTCGCACACGATCGCGCGGGAGATCGAGCAAGAGCTCGAGTACCCGGGGCAGATCAAGGTGACGGTGATCCGCGAGTCGCGGGCCGTCGACTACGCGAAATGAGCGCGGGCCCGACAGGTACCCTCAACCCTGCCGTGAGCAAGACCTTCCACGTCACCACCTTCGGGTGCCAGATGAACGAGCACGACTCCGAGCGGATGAAGGGGATGCTCGTCGCGCTGGGCTACGCGGAGACCGAGGAGCCGCGCGACGCCGAGCTGATCCTGTTCAACACGTGCTCGATCCGCGAGAAGGCCGACAGCCGCTTCATCTCCTACCTCCAGCTGGCCGCGTCCTACAAGCGTCGCAACCCCGAGATCGTGATCGGCGTCGGCGGCTGCTGGGCCCAGTCGGTCAAGGAGGACGTCTTCCGCCAGTTCCCCTACGTCGACGTCGCGTTTGGGCCGGGGCAGGTGCACAAGCTCGCCGAGTTCCTGACCAGCGACTCGCTGACCGCTCAGGGCTTCTTCGAGTTCGAGGGTTTCACCGGCCACCTGCCGTCGGCGCGCGAGCGCGACGTCCAGGGCTGGGTGCAGATCTCGGCCGGCTGCAACATGAAGTGCTCGTACTGCATCGTCCCGTCGACGCGCGGGCGTCAGGTCGACCGGCCGCTGGAGGAGCTCGTCTCCGAGGTGCGCGAGATGGTGGCCGGCGGTGTGGTCGAGGTGACCTTGCTGGGGCAGAACGTCAACGCCTACGGGCGCGCCGTGCGCGACGGCGAGCGGACGTCGTTCGCCGCGCTGCTGCACGCGCTCGACGACATCGAGGGCCTGCGCCGCGTGCGCTACACCTCGCCGCATCCGCAGGACATGACCGAGGACGTGGTGCTCGCGCACGCGAGCCTCGACAGCGTCTGCCCGCACATGCACCTGCCGCTGCAATCGGGCTCGTCACGGATCCTGAAGGCCATGCGCCGGACCTATGACCGCGGGCGCTTCCTGGATCGCGTTGCACTCATCCGCGAGCACAACCCCGACATCGCGCTGACCACCGACATCATCGTCGGCTTCCCGGGGGAGACCGAGGAGGACTTCACCGAGACCATCGAGGTCTGCGAGGAGGTCGGCTTCGACGGCGCGTTCACCTTCATCTACTCGCCGCGCCGCGACACCGAGGCGGCGGACTTCACCGACGCCTTCATCGACCACGAGGTCGCGGTGGAGCGGATGGAGCGGTTGGTCGAGGTGGTCCAGCGCCGGGCGGCGCAGCGCGCCGAGCGCTTCGTGGGCCGCACGCTCGACGTGCTGGTTGAGGGCCCTTCGCGTACCGATCCGTCGCGCCTGCGCGGTCGCAGCGGCCACGGCAAGACGGTCAACTTCACGGGGCTGGCGCAGGCCGGCGAGATCGTCCCGGTGCAGATCACCGGGTCGACGTCGCAGACGCTGTCGGGCGAGATGTCGCTGCTCGCACGCGCGCTGGTCTCCTGACGAACCCGGAAGTCCCTGCTACGAACAGATGTTCGTATTTCCATCCCTTACATGCGAACATGTGTTCGCATGCGGTGGGACAATCTGAAGATCGAGGCAGAGGAGGGAACGCGGCTCCCGGGCTATCGCGAGCCGGCGTCGGTGCGGCGCTTCGACGCGCCCGAGGCGCTGGACATGCGCTTCTACGAGATCCACGCCAAGAGCGCGCTCAACCGCGTGCCCGAGGCCTCGCGGATGCCGTTTCGCTGGACGATCAACCCGTATCGCGGCTGCTCGCACGCCTGCGTCTACTGCCTGGCGGGCGAGACGCCGATCCTGATGGCCGACGGGCGCACCCGCCCGCTTGCGGAGCTGCGCGTCGGCGACGAGATCTACGGCACCGAGCAGGAGGGCACGACCTACCGGCGCTACGTGCGCACGCGGGTGCGGGCGCATTGGTCCAGCGAGAAGCCCGCCTACCGCGTGACGCTGCAGGACGGCACGGAGGTCGTGGCCAGCGCCGACCACCGGTTCCTCACCAATCGCGGCTGGAAGCACGTGCTGCGCGCCGAGCAGGGCGCGACGCCGCGTCCGTACCTCACCCGCTCCGTGTCGCTGCTCGGTCCCGGTCGGTTCGTCACGCCGCCGATCGACACGCCGAACTACCGGCGCGGCTACCTGTGTGGAGCGCTGCGCGGCGACGCTCAGGAGCCGGAAGCCCGCGGGCGTGCCGCGGCGTAC
Organism: Baekduia sp.; assembly: GCA_040509415.1. Taxonomy (GTDB): domain Bacteria; phylum Actinomycetota; class Thermoleophilia; order Solirubrobacterales; family Solirubrobacteraceae; genus Baekduia. The sequence continues at coordinate 13,028 of JBEVLC010000198.1, forward strand.
CTCGCCTCGGTCGGGATCGAGGGCGGGCTCGCCGGGCTCAGCCCGGTCGGCGTCGCCACGAGCCGTCGACGGCGGACGCCGGGCGCCCTGCTGCGCGCTGAGCGCATCGAAGCGATGATCGCGTGGCCGTTCATGCCCAGCGACGACTGGCGCAAGGGGTACCTCGCTGGGATCTTCGATGCCGACGGCAGCTGCGGCAGCGACGGCCTGCGGATCGACAACGCCGACCCGACCATCCTGTCGTGGGCCGAGGCGTGCCTGCAGTCCTTCGGCTTCGCCTGCGACGTCGAGCCGCCCGACGCGCTCGGCGTTCGGCGCGTGCGGGTGCGTGGAGGAGTCCGCGCGCAGCTGCGCTTCTGCCATCTGACCGGACCGGCCGTGACGTCGAAGTGCGGGCTGGAGGGCCGGCCGGTGAAGTCCAATGCCGACCTCGACGTCGTCGCGATCGAGCCGCTGGGCGCTCCGCAGAAGCTGTATGACATCACCACGGGCACCGGCGACTTCATCGCCAACGGCGTCGTCTCGCACAACTGCTTCGCGCGGCCGACGCACACCTACCTCGACTTCGACGCCGGGCGTGACTTCGAGCGCGAGATCGTGGTCAAGGTCAACGTGCCCGAGGTGCTGCGCGCCGAGCTGCGACGACCCTCGTGGAAGGGCGAGCACATCGCGATGGGCACCAACACCGACCCGTACCAGTGGGTGGAGGGCCGCTACAAGCTGATGCCCGGCATCTGGGAGGCGCTGCGCGACGCGCGCAACCCGTGCTCAGTGCTGACCAAGTCACCGCTCGTGCTTCGCGACCTGCCGCTGCTCAAGGAGCTCGCGGAGGTCACCGACGTCAGCGCGAACCTCAGCGTCCCGACCATCGACGAGCAGGCATGGCGCGCGACCGAGCCGCACACGCCCCATCCGCGCGCCCGCCTTGAGGCGGTGGCGGAGCTCAATCGCAATGGCATCCCCACGGGCATCCTCGTTGCCCCGCTGATGCCGGGGATCAACGACGACCCCAAGCAGGTCGAACGGATCATTCAGACCGCGATCGACGCGGGCGCGACGAGCATCGGTGGCATCGGGCTGCACCTGCGCGGCGAGGTCCGGGGCGTCTTCATGGAGTGGTTGCGCGCGTACCGCCCGGATCTGGTCGAGCGCTACGAGGAGCTGTATGCGCGCGGCGCCTACTTGCCCCAGCCTGAGCGCGACCGGATTGCAGGGGTGCTGCGTTCGGCTGGCGCACCGCGGGCGCGGCCGTTCCGGCGTGACCCGGCCGACGTGCGGCCGTTCGAGCGCGCGTTTCGCCGTGCGATGGGCCCACGAGGACGAATCGAGCGTGACGTCGGGTTGCGGCGGGTCGGGTCGCCGGACACCGTCCAGCAGTCGCTGTTCTAGCGTTCGCAGGTGTTGTGTCGGTGGTGCGCCCGCTAGCGCCTTAGCGCTTGTCGGCCTGCCCGCTGGCGATCTGGCCGGCGAGCTTGTCGGCGCCCATGCGCTGGGCGAAGCGCGCTGACGTCGCCGGCGCGATCTGCGCGAACGCCGTGCCCAGGCGCATGCTCGCCGGCGCGACGTCGATCTCGCCCTTGTCGGCGGTGATCGCCTTGACGACGCCGGCTGCGACCTGGTCGGGGGTCGAGCTGCCGACGCCCTTGGGCAGCTTCGTGCCCGACTCGTGGAACATGCCGGCGTCGCGGATGAAGCCGGGGAAGATGGTGCTGACGCCGACGCCGCGCGGGCCGAGATCGCCCCGCAGGCCCTGGCCGAAGCCGCGCAGGCCGAACTTCGTGGCGCTGTAGATCGCGCTGCCTGGCTGGCCGGACTTGCCCGACAGCGACGAGATCAAGACGATGTGGCCGCGCCCGCGCGCCGCCATCCGCTCGCCCAGCACGCGCGACATCATCACGGGCGCGCGGAGGTTGACGTCGAGCGCGCGGTCGATTTGCTCGGGCGTGAAACCAAGGATGTCGCCGGAGGCCGGCAGCGCCGCGTTGGCGACGAGGATGTCGACGTCGCCAACCTCGTCGAGCAGGCGATCGACCGCCGCGCGGTCGGCGAGGTCGACCGCCGTGGCGCGGCCGCCGACCTCGGCGGCCAGCGGCTCCAGGACATCGGTCCGGCGGCCGGTGAGCACCAAAGAAGCGCCCGCTTCGTGCAGGTGGCGGGCGATGGCGTGGCCGATGCCACCCGTGGCACCGGTGAGCAGGACGGATGAGCCGCGAAGTTCCATGCGGGCACTCTTTCACGCTGGCGTGCGGGACGCTGCGGCAGCGCCGTGTCGGCCACACTGTGTGGCGGTGACGATCCTCGCCCTCTTCGGCCCGACCGGCGTCGGCAAGACC
>JBEVLC010000199.1:0-6826 GCA_040509415.1 Baekduia sp.
GCAGGAGCGCTTCTACCGGCGCGTGGAGCGCCTGTACCGGCGCCTCGCGCTTCATGCCGACGCGGCCGCGGTCTTTGCCGACTTCTCCGGCGGCGTGCGCCATCCCGACGGCGCGCCGGCCGAGATCCCGATCGACGGCGACGACGCCCTGGGCAACGAGTGGGCCGTCATCATCGACGCGCCCGGCTACGCCGCGTGCCTGGTGGCCTGGGAGCAGCCCGGCCTCACCGAGCCCGGCGGTCCCGGCGACGCCGCCCGCCGTTTCGAGGCGATCTGGACGATCGACCCGCAGGCGACCCGCCGCGCCACGCAGGTCGCCGCCCGGCTGGTGGGCCGAGTCGACGCGCCGTTCGGGGAGCGGCTGCAGGAGTTGCTCGCCGACCGGCCGCTGGCGCTGGAGGAGCCGGCGCCGGCGCTCACGGCCCTGACGAACCGGATGATCGCCTACCTCGAGGCCGCCGACGGCGCCTAGACGGGTTCGAGGACGACCTCGGTGCCCGCGGCCAGCGCGCCGTCGCCACGCGGCACGATCGCCAGCGCGTCGGCGCCCAGCAGCGACGACAGCACATGCGATCCCTGCGGTCCGGTCGGCTCGACCGAGCCGTCGGCGCGTAGGCGGACGCGCACGCACTCGTCGCGGTTCGGATGGCGCTCGACGTCGACGGCAAGCGGCGCCCGGGTCCGCGGCACGGTCGCGTCGGCGCCTTGCAGCGCGTTGAGCGCCGGCCGGGCGAACAGCAGGAACGTGACGTAGGCCGAGACCGGGTTGCCCGGCAAGCCGAAGACGAGCTTGCCGTCGCGCTCGCCCAGCCACGTCGGCTTGCCCGGCCGTAGGGCGACGCGCCACAGCAGCTCGCGGACGCCGAGGTCGGCGAGCGCGGGCTTGACGTGGTCGTGCGGGCCGACCGACACGCCGCCGGAGAGGACGAGGACGTCGGCGTCCTGGAGCGCCTCGGCAAGCACGGCGCGGGTCGCCTCGGGATCGTCGATCGCGTGGCCGCGGCCGATGACCTCGGCACCGGCGCGAGCGGCCAGCGCGGCGAGCGTCGGGCCGTTGGAGTCGTGGATCTGACCGGCGTCCAGGCGCGCGCCCGGCTCGACCAGCTCATCGCCGGTCGTCACGACGGCCAGCCGGGGGCGCGGCGCGGCGAGCACGGCCATGCGCCCGGCGCCGATCGCGGTGCCGAGCTCGGCGGGGCCGATCCGCGTGCCGGCGCGCAGCACGGTCGTTCCGGCGCGCAGGTCGTCGCCGGGTTCGCGCACGTTGCGCCCGGGCGCGACGGCTTCGCCCAGGACGATCGCGTCGCCGTCGACCTCGACGAGCTCGATCGGCAGGACGCCGTCGGCCCCGGCCGGCAGCGCGGCGCCGGTCGAGATCCGGATCGCCTCGCCCTCGACGACGGTCCCGGCGTAGGGCTCACCTGCGCGCGACTCGCCGGCGATGCGCAGCCGCTGGTTGGCCTGTCCGGCGCAGACGGCGAAGCCGTCCATCGCGCTGTTGGCGAAGGCGGGGACGTCGTGGGCGGCGACGACGTCCTCGGCCAGGACGAGCCCGAGCGCGTCGGGCACGTTGACGTTGGTTGGCGTGAGCGGGCGGACGGCGGCGAGCAGGATCGCGCGGGCCTCGTCGATCGACGGGAGAGGGGGCACGGGGCCATTGTCCCCCGCCGACCGTTCAGTCTTCTCCCAGGCGCAACCGAAACGTCGGGTAGGGGTGCAAAGATGCCCGCTCCATGGATGGAGCTGGACACCACGGTCGCCGTCCGCGACCGGTCGCGGACGCCCCGGGCGTCGACGCGACCGCTGTCGCGAACGCGGGGCTGCTCGCGCTCGTGGCCGATGCGCCGCGTGCCCAGGCCGGCGCCGTGCCTGCGGGGGAGCTGGCCCGCGGTGGCCCCGCGCTGTGCTCCGGGGTCCTGGTCGCGCTGGGCTCCGACGCGGAGCTGGAGCGCCTCGTCGGTGGCGCCGACGGCCGCGCCCCGCTGGGCGCCGCCGCTGCGCGTCTGACCGGTGCGCGCACCGCCGCCGGTCTGGCCGCCGGCGTCGAGGCGCTGCGGGCGGCCACCTGGCGCGCGCTGCGCGCCGAGCTGCGCGATCCGGTGCCCGAGCTGGTCGCCGATCTCGCCGACCGCCTGGCCTACGTCTGTGCGCGCGTCACGGAGGCATCGCTCAGCACGCCGCTGGCCGACGCGCCGGGTCGGAGCGGTCCGCTGGCCGAGGCGCTGTCGTCGGTGCCGCCTGCGGCCGAGCCGCCACGCCCCGAGCCCGCCGTGCCCCGCCACGAGGGCATCCGCGCGTTCGCGCCCGCCCCGCCGTCGCGGGATGACGCGCCCGCGCCTACGCCTGCACCCGATCCCGACGAGCCGCTCGCGCCGCCGCCTGCCGGGGTGCAGGTCGTCGACCTGCCGGCCCGGCCTGCCGACCTCGACCCGCTGACCTCGCTGGCCGAGGAGCTCGCCGCCGCGCCGCCGACCGGCGTCGCCGGCACCCCGTCGCACGACGCGATGTACGCGCCGGCCGCCGATGCGCCCACCGTCACCCGCCTGCGGCGCGTCGACACGAGCTGGGAGGACGTCGCCGACGCCGGCCCACCGTGGCTGGCCGCGATCTCCCGCCGCCTTGAGCGCCGCGTGGTCGACGGGCGGCCGTTTGCTGTCTTCGTCGTCGAGGTCGACGACCTCGATCGCCTGCTGGCCTCCCAGACCGGGCGCGAGGTCGCCATCGCGCTGGAGACCGCCGAGCGCGGTCTCACGGCCGAGCTGGCACCCGCCGACCTCGTCGTGCGCGAGCGCCTCGGCCGCTGGTGGCTGACGAGTCCGGACCGCGACCCGGTCGCCGCCCGCGATCTGGGGACCCGCGTCGCCGCCGCGGTCGCCCGCGCGCAGTTGGGCAGCGCACCGCTGTCGGTCTCGATCGGCGTTGCGGTGTGCCCTGCCGACGGGGAGTCGCTGGAGGCACTCGCGGGGCGGGCCGACGAAGGCATGTTCGCCGCGCGCGCGGCGGGCGTGGCGCTGGCGTAGCTACCGCGCAGTTGCCGCCACGACCACCGGCGCCGGCACCGACCGCACCGCCCCGATCGTCATCGTCGTCTGCACCCCGATGGCGCGCGCGGTCGCGGCCGTCAGGTCGTAGCTGGTCCCAGGCCGGAACGGCCCGCGGTCGATCACCGGCACGGTCACCGTGCGGCCGTTGTTGTAGAGGTCGACCAGCGTCCCGCAGGGGAGGGTCTTATGTGCCACGCCGAGCAGTGCGCGGCTCATCCGCTTGCCGCAGGCGGTCCGGCGCCCGTAGAAGCCCGGGCCGTACCACGTGACCTTGGCGCGGCGGTAGAGCGTGATCGCGCGGCCCTGGCCCGCGACCGGGACCGTCGCGCTCGCCGTGCGTGTCGCGGTCGTCGCTTGAGTGGCGAGGATCGCGCGGACCGTGGTCTTGCCGGCCTTGTCGACCTGCCAGATCGCGTCGTAGCTGCCGTCGCCGGCGACCGTCGCTGTAGTCGCGGTCACCCAGCCGGCGAGCGGGTCGAGCCGCTGGATCGCCACCGTGTCGCCGGGCCGCGAGCCCGCCACGGTGCCATGCAGCGCGACCGTCGCGCCGACCAGCTGGCCGAGTGGGGCGGTGAGCGTGGAGCCGTCGGCGAAGACCGTCGGCGCCGACGAATCGTCGTAGCTCATCCCGCCAGGGGAGGCCGCGACCGGCGCGGACGGGTCCGCGGTCGGGGCGTCGGCCGCGACCGCCATGGCGGGTGCGGCGAATGCGAGGCCGCACAGGGCGGCGCCCAGCTTCAGAAGGTTCGTCTTCGACAACGTCTGTAGGTCCTCATCCAACGGCCTACGGGGTGAGCTGACGGGCTCGCGCCGGATGACGGCGCTACAGGCCAGGAGGCCCGATTCGCCCCGGTGGACCGCGAAAATGCCGCGCTCCACAGGTGGTTCCCCCGCTCCGCACGCCCGAGGTGGCGTACGAACTCGGCTGACGGCGCGGGAGCATAACAACGTCAGGGCGTGTTAACGAACTCGTGTTCGCAGGAGTTCTCGCTCCGAGCGCGAATCCCAGGCGCTGCAGAACGCCGGCGATGCGGCGTTTCCGGTGCGACACGACCCCTTTTCCGGAGGACCATGATCAAGCAGGCAGGGACGGCAGCCGCGTTGGCGGCCGCGATCGCGCTCGGCGCGGCGGGCGCCACGAGCGCCGACACCTACACCGTGCGCGGCTGCGCGGCGGGCTGGGAGGCCCACGCCGACCAGGGCGCCGCGGCGACCGACGCGTGCGCGACGGGCGGTGGGCTCACCGCGCAACTCGTCGGCCCCGGGCCGTGGGCCGGCGGCACGTTCGCCTTCCATCGCTTCACCGCCCCGGCCGGCACGCGCATCGCGCGCGTCACGGTCGGCCGCGTCACGCAGGGGATGCCGGTCGGCTCGGTCCGCTCGTTCTCCTACACCTTGAGCGCCGATGGCAAGACGATCGAGGCCTGCGCCCCCGGCCCGACCGACACCTGCACCGGCAACCTCACCGACTCACTGGACGCCGTCGGCCTCGACGCCGCCGCCGTCCTGTTCTCCTTCGGCTGCGGGGCCGACGACCCGAACATCTGCGCTGCCGTCAACGGCATCGTGCCGCAGGCGACGATCACCAACCCGCAGGTCGTCCTGCGCGATCCCGCGCCGCCGACCGTGACGGCCAAGACGATCGCCGACAACGGCGAGAAGTCCGGGCGGCTGAAGCTCTCCTACGCGGCGAGCGACGTCGGCGGTGGCGTCTACCGCACGGTCGTGCGCGTCGACGGCAAGGTCGCGGCCTCCGATCCCGTCGGCGGCCCGTGCGCTGACGTCGATCCCGCCGACGATGACGCCTACGAGTTCGGCGCCCCGGCGCCGTGCCCGCCCAGCGCGACGCGCGCCGTCGATTTCAACGTCCTCAAGCTGCCGCTCGCCGAGCACGCGGTCGAGGTCGCCGTCGAGGACGCGGCCGGCAACAGCACGACGGTCTACGGCCCGGTCGTGCTGCCGCATCGCAATGGCGACGTGGTCGGCGGTGATGGCACGACGAAGGGCCCAGGTAAGGGCGTGGGCGGCGCGAGCACGACGCCGGCGAGCGGGAAGAACGCCAAGCTCAACGCCTGGTTCGTGCCCAACCGCAAGCGCGCGTTCACCAACCGCTACGGCCGCCGCGTCGTCGTGCGCGGGATCCTGCGCACGAAGGCCAACAAGCCCGTCGGCGGCGCACGGCTGGACGTCTACCACGAGGTCGGCGGCAAGCTGCGCAAGCTCGGCAAGACGGGCCTCAAGACGCGCCCCGACGGTCGCTTGACGCTGATCCTGCCGCTCAACCTCGACACGCGCCGGATCGTGCTCGCCTACCGCGCCTTCCGGCCGGGGCCGATCACGAGCCAGATCGGGCTGAAGCTGACGGTCCGCGACGGCAGCGGCAAGTTGGTGCGGCGGGTCTCGTAGCGCGCCTTGTCAGGGCTTGGGCAGGCGCTGCAGCGCCTGCTTAAGCGCCTGGCCGCCGAAGGTCAGGCCGATCTGGGCGAGCTCGCCGACGGCCTGCACCGTCGTGGCGAGGAGGTCGCCGCCGCCCTGGCTCGACGAGGACCCGGGCGACGCCCAGCCCGCGGGCGGCGGGGGCGGGGAGGAGGGCGCGGCCGACGGTGGCGCGGTCTGCTCGGCTGCGGCAGCCACCTTGGGCTGGGTCGCGGCGGGCTTGCGCTTCGCCGTCGCCCGCGGCTTGGTGGCCGCCTTGGCCTGCGGCTTGGCACGCGCCGTCGCGCTCTTGGCGGGCTTCTTGGCTGCCGCCTTGGCCTTCGGCTTCGCCGCGGCCTTGGCGGCGGCCGGCTCGGTCGCCGCGGGTGCGCTCGCGCGCTTGGCGCTGCGTCGTGTCGGCCGGGCGCTGGGCAGGCTCGTCAGGACGTCGCGATCCGCGGGGCTCATGGGTCGCATGGTCCCATGCCGGCGTCCGAACCGGTGCGCAACAGGGCAAGTTCCGCGCTCATTGCGCGTTTGAGATGTCGCTGGCGGGGGTTCAGGAGGCGGCCCGCGCAGCCGATGCTCAACCCGACACCCAACTCAGAAACGTACGAGGACCTGAGGCGCAGTCGCTCCAGGAACTCGGTCGTAGCGGCCTCAATGTCCCGTGAATGTGTGACGGCGATCACACAGCGTTGCTGCGACCGAAATCAGCGACTACCCTCTGGAGTTAAGTTCGGACAGTAGCGTCGCTATTGCTGACGCCCGGCTGATTCCTGAACCGTCCTCCGTACCCCGATAACCCCCCTGCCGGCGACGCCACGCCGGTGAACTTGAACGGACGTCGATGTCAGTAGTTGAACTGCAGGAGCTCGAGGAGATCAAAGGCCTTCTGGCGCGTGGTCAGGTTACCGGCGTATTGACGTTCGCCGAGATCGCCACGGCCGTCTCCGAGCTGGATCTGGACGAGTCAGACGTCGAGGACCTGCACGGCTTCTTCGAGAAGAGCGAGATCGAGCTCGTCGAGGAGATCGACCCCGCGTCGACGGCTGCCAACGAGGTCGAGCGCGCGCCCGACAAGCGCACGCGGCGCAAGTCGGCCAAGGCGCTGGACCTTCGTCCGGACATGACCACCGACAGCCTTCAGCTGTTCCTGAAGGACATCGGCAAGGTCCGGCTGCTCACCGCCCAGGAGGAGGTCGACCTCGCCAAGCGCATCGAGCGCGGCGATCTCGACGCCAAGCAGAAGATGGTCGAGTCCAACCTGCGCCTGGTCGTCTCGATCGCCAAGAACTACCGCAACCAAGGCCTGCCGTTCCTGGACCTGATCCAGGAGGGGACGCTCGGCCTGGTCCGCGCCGCCG
>JBEVLC010000200.1:0-17482 GCA_040509415.1 Baekduia sp.
GGCCCGCGCCGTCGTTCGGTCGGTGGTGCTGGTGGCCTACCGGTCGTAGGTCCCAGTCAGCTGGAAATGGGCCCTGAAAGTGCCGAAGCCGCCGGGCTCAGTCAGGTCGGTCTGCCAAGTGAGATGGATCGTCGCCCGGTTGGAACCGGTGCCAGTCGTGCTCCTGATGATGCTGCCGGTCAGCGGCACGATGCGATGCGGGCCCGCCCCGAACTCGGTGCCGACAGTGTAAGTATTGCCGGCGTACCTGACCCGCAGCCCAGTCAGGTTGCCCCCAGTCAACGCTCGGGCACCGAGATCGTTGTGGTTCCCTGCGAAGGTCAACGACGGAGCGCTCACCGTCACCAGATCCCACGGCAAGCCGTTGAAAGTGTCGGTTTGGCTGCCGATGATCCCGCCGGCCGGCTGCGTGCTGCCGAGAGCCAGGCCAGTCGTCGAGGTCGGGCCGGGCACGATCCTCGTGTAGTAAGTGTCCGGCGTCCCGACCCACGTCGAGCTCGGGTTAGTGAAGTACGGCGGCGTGGCGGCCGGATGGTCCGAGGGCAGCGCGACCCACGACCCCGTCGGAGGGTTGCCGGTAGTGGCGCCCTCGGTGAGAGTGATCCTGCCGCTGTTGAGCGTGAAGTTCGCACTAGCCGCCGCCGTGAACACGGCCGTTCCGAACAGCGCGAGCGCGAGCGCCGCGAGAACAGTGACGCGCCGCGAAAGGTGCAGCAGCGATGCTGATGTGGTACTCATGGAATGTCTCTCCTTTGAGACGGATCTGGATATCTGCGCGCACGCCTCACGTGCGCGTCTGTGGTTCCTCGCCCCGCGGCCGGCAAGCCGTGGGGCGAAGCTTTGAGGGGCCGGCCGTCATGACGCGGCCGGCACGAAGGTGCCTTCGAGGTGCCAGCTGCCGGTGTAACCGTCGAACGGCCCGCCGACGATCAGGCTCTTCCACAGCAGGACGAAGTGCCCGGTCGTGACGTCATAGGTCCCCGACACCGGTCGGGTGTGGCCCGGCGAGGTGCCGTCGGGCTTCGGAGATCCCTGGTTGAACGACAGGCCGTTCCATTGAGCGTTCCAGGCCGTCGTCTGGCCGGTGAGCTTGCCGTCCTGCACAGAGATCTGCGGCAGCGGGTCGGCCTGGCCCGTCTGCGCGTCGACCGCGCCGGTCACGATGCCGAAGTCGATCGCGAAGAACTTCTGCGGCTGCACGATGCGGTTGGCCAGCGCGTCGCCCGTCGGCTGGCCGTTGACCGTGCCCGCGAAGGCCGGCGACGGCGCCGGCTGGTAGACGTCGGTCCGCAAGCCACCATCGGTACCCGGCCGCAGCAGCGTGTAGCTCTTGTCCAGCGCGGTCGAGTCGCCATTGGGCAGCGGGCTCTCACTGACACCGCCGAGCATCTGGAAGTAGGTGCCCGAGAGCGTCCCGCTGGCCGCCTGCTTGCCCTCGTCGAGCTTGAAGAGGCCGACCAGCGGCGTGCCCTGCACAGGCGCCGCGGGCGCGCCCGGCGCCGTGGTGGTGGGCGCGCTGCCATTCGAGCTCGTGCCGCCGCCGCTCGGCGCACTGGTTCCGGGCGCCCGGTTGGCAACCGCCTTGACCGAGACGGCCCGCTTGCGCGTCACCGTCGCGCCGCTGCGCTTCCCGTCGATCTTGACGACGGCGCTGAGCCCAAGCGTTCCGGCCAACTTGGTGATCTTGGTCGTGCTGAAGCGCCGCTTGCCGTCCAGCTTGGCCGAGAAGGACTCCTTCTTCCCTTTGACATCGGCGAGGGTCAGCGCGACGCGCGTCTTGCGCCGGATCGTCGCCGTGTCGTGCGGCAGGCGCACGCTGCCGGCGACCGTGACCTTCGTGCCCTTCACCGACACCTTGGACACCGTCACCTTGGCAGCGGGCGCAGCCTGCGCCACGCCGGGCAGGGCGCAGGCCAAGGCGGCGACGGGAACGACGAGCAGGGATCGGGTTGCGGTTCGGAACGAGGGCACTGACAGGCTCCTGGCGGGTGGTTCGTGACTTCGCAACGCCCCAGCGAGACGACGTCTCGGAGCGTTCGAACACAATACCATCTTCTATATCGACTTTGTGGGAATTAGAACGACCTTCGGCCCTGCCAACGGGCAGACCGGCCTATCGCTTCTTCAGCACCAGCGTCCCGTCCGGTAGCTGATAGACCTCGCCGACCGACTTCCCCTGCCCGCTCGCGGTCCGCTTGGACTGCGGCGTCGTCAACGTGGTCTGTGTCTTGGCCGCTGCCTTCTCCTGTGCCTTCTCGGCGTTCTTGGTGCCGAGGGCGATACCGGCGATCAGGAACGCGACGGCCAGGACGATGCCGACGTCGAAGAGGTTGACCAAGCCGTCGAGCGGATCGCCGGCGCTGTCGTCGAGCTGGCCGTGGCGGCCCAGGCCCACGCGGCTCATAGGGCGTCGCCCCCGATCGTGGTCTCCATCCGCTGGTGCGGATGAGGATGGGCTTGGCGCGCGGCGACCGCGCGCTCCAGGCTCGCGAGGTCCTCGGTGTAGTTGCGGGTGCGCAGCAGCGTGAGGACGTAGGCGCCGGTGCCGACGAGGATGCCGACGACCGTCGCGGCGAACGCCGTCTTCAGATCACCGGCGAGCTGCTTGTAATCCCCATCCCCCAGGGCGCTCAGGCCCGGCGCCAAGGGGATGAGCGTGCCCATCAGCCCGAGCGCCGGACCGGCACGGACCAGGATGCGGGTCCGGTCCAGCTTGCGCTGGATGCGCAGCTCGTACTTGGCCAGCGCGTTCTCCACGGCATCCTCGCGCGGCGACTGGACCGCGGCGGCAAGGTCCAGGACGGCCCGCTCGGTGAGGGAGCTCGGGGTGCCGCGGGCGATCGACGCGGCGTCGAAGGGGTAGGCCATCGCGCGGGCCGCCGTCTCCTCGACCGGCCGTGCCGACGGCCGCACCCGCCGCCACGCCTCCATCACCAGGCCGCCCGTCTCGAACGCCAGGACGGCCAGCAGGATCACCGCGAGGATGTGCACGGGGATCTCGAGCAGCCCGGCGAGGCCCGACAGCGCACCGCTGGTCGGGTCCGACGCGGCCAACGGGATGGGGATGGTCGGCACAGACACGGCGGTGATGCTCGCTAGGAGATGACCTTGCCCTGCAGGTGCCAGTAGCCCGTGAACCCATTGAACGGACCGCCGACGATCAGGCTGTACCAGCTGATCTCATATGCCTTGGTTTTCGCGTCGTAGGTCCCATTGACCGGCTTGGTGAAGCCCGGCAGCGTGCCGTTGGGCTTGGGCGCGCCCTGGTTGAAGTAGATCTTGTTCCACCCCGCCGTCCACGCCCGCAGATCGCCGGTCAGCTTCTTACCGGTCGTAAACAGCCGCGGCGCGGAGTCCTTGACCCCGGTCTGCGCGTCCTTCTCGGCGGTCGAGATCGAGAAGTTGATCCCCGCGAAGGTCTCCGGCAACACGATCCGCTTGGCCTGCGCGAAGCCGTTGGCGGTGAACGCCGGATTCGGCGGGTTCTGGAACGCGCCGAGCTTCAACCCCTTGTCGGTGCCGGTGCGAAACAGCGTGTAGGACTTGTCACTGGCGCGTGAGTCGTTGTTGAGGAAGAACTTGTCGGTCCCGCCCGGCAGGATCATCCGGAAGTACGACCCGGTGAACTTCTGCTTGGTCTTCTTCTGCTGCGCCTTGGACGCGGGCTTGCCCGGGCTGATGCCCAGCGTGCCCTTCAGCTCGATCTTCTTGGCCGCCAACGCCGACCCGCTCCCGAAGGGCCCGAACGCGGCGATCGCGAAGATCAGCGGGGCTGTCAGACGTCTGGTGGTGCGGGAACGGTCCATGCGGTGCTCCTTCGGGGATGACGGGTCGAGTGAGGCGGTCAGGGATGCTGCGCAGCGGCCCGGCCAGCACGATCAAGCTGACGAGCAGGCCAGGGATGAGGAACAGCCAGGGGAAGGCGGTGAACGGCGGGAGCGCGGCGACGGCCTGGAAGCGCCCGACGTTGTCGCTCATCACGCCGATCACCGGCGTGAGGTCGTTCAGGATCGGGATCCACCGCGCGAGCAGGGTCTGGACGGCGGGGAACTGCTGGTCGATCTGCGCCTGGGAGAGGCCGTGCCGCTGCAGGGCGGGGACGAGCTCGCCCGCGAGCGCGCCTTGGGCGATGGCGACCTGCCCGAAGTCGTTCTGCACCCGCACGACCGCTGACCGGGTCTCGATCGGCTTGAACGCCTCCACCAGGGCGGCGCCCTTGGGCGCGCGATCCCACATCTGGAAGACCGCCGGCGCGGCGACGAGGCCGACACCAACGGCCAGGACGCCCCACCGTGCCAGCCGCCACGCGCCGGGGAACGCCAAGGCGATCGCGCCGAGCAAGACGAGGACGCCTCCGGGGATCACGAAGAACCACGGGAACAGGCCGAACCGCGGGAGCGCGGCGATCGCCTCGTACCCTTGCCGGTTGGCCGCGATCGGGTGCACGACGCCGCTGAGGCTGCGGTAGGTCTTGGGCCAGGTGGCCTGGAAGCTCGCGAGCATCGGCCCGTGCTTGGCGAACCGCTTGCGGGCGGCCGCAGGCTTCAGGCGCGGATAGAGGACGGCGGCGCCCTTGGTCGAGGCCTCGACGATGCCACCGTTGAGCTGCGCGAGGTCGCGCTGATAGCCGGCGACCTTGGCGGGCTGCATGTGCGGCGCGAACGCGGTGATCATCGCCGCGCCCTGCGGTGCGCGGTCCCACATTGAGGTGGCGAACGGCACCGCGATCAGCGCCAGGCCGACGACCGCGGTGGCAAATGGGGCGAGCGCCCCTCGCGCGCGGGCGCGCGCGTAGAAGATGCTGACGGCCATCAGCGCGACCTGCGCCCGGGGCCGGTCGTCGGCGTGGGGACGACGCCGGGCCAGCCAGCCACCGATCGCCAGCGCGAGCGCGAGCAGGACGCCGAGCCCGATCGTCGCCTTGTCCTGGTCGGTCAGCCCTCCGGGGTCCTGCCCTGCCCGGGTCGCGAGCTTGGGCGCCGACGTCGCGCCGACGACCTCGCCGCTCACGGTCTCCCCACCGGAATCTGCGGTGGTGGAGCTCTTGGCCTTCTTGGCGCCAGCGCTGCGCTTGCTGCCCTTCCGGTCCTGCGCGCCCTTCCTTGCCGTTCCCTGCCGGCCGGTTGTGGCCCGCTGGAAGGCGCCCTGGTCCTTCGCGTTGTCGGCGGTCGTGTCGCTGATCCCGGTGGCGCCACTGCCGGTGCTGACCTTCTTGGACCTTTGCTTCTTGGATGCGGTCTTCGTGTCGCCGTTCGTCTTCTTCGGCGGCCCGCCCGTCGTGGCGGCGACCTGCTCCAGGGGAAACGTGGTGCCGTTGAACGCGGCGTAGGCCTGCGCGGTCTCGGTCACCGAAGGCGCGAACGTGGAGTCGTACAGCGAGCCGTTGGAGGACAGGCCGCCGGTGGTCTGCTGCTGGTACTGCGTCAGCCCCTCGCGCAGCGTCTTGCCCTCCGCCGTCGTCGGGGAGGCGACGTCGAGCGCGGCGAGCGCCTGCAACGCGAACGCGGTCGCGGTCACCTCGCCGCCGGCAGAAGCCGGATCGGTGCGGATCGACTTCATCACCGCCCCGTCGTTGGCTTGGGCCTGATGGAGGTACTCCACGCCCTTGCGCACGACCTCACTGCCCTTGTCGGCGACACCGGCCTTCGCCAGCGCCTGCAGCACCAGCGCCGTCGACTCGCTGTCGGACGAGCCCCAGCCGCCGTCCTCCTTGGCCGACGTGAGCAGCACCTGCGCGACGGACTTGGCGGTCGCCTCGTCGCCGACCGCCAGCAGGCCGAGCACGGCCAGCGCGGACCCGCCAGGGGAGGAGCGGACCGCCGCCTCGGTCAGCTTGCCCTTCAGCTTGGCCGCGGGATCGCCGTAGTGCGAGGCGCCGGAGCCCGCGGCACCCTGTATCAAGGCGAGCACGCCGAGCTGCCCGGCGGTCGTGTAGGAGCTCTTATGGTCCTTGAGGTAGGCGTCGAGGCTCTCGCCGCCCTTGTTGAACTCGTCCAGCGGGTGCTTCCCACCCGACAGCAACGCGACCGCCACCCACAGAGACGCCTCTGGGTTCGATGGCTCGCCCTTCTTGGTGCCGAAGCCACCGTCATCGTTCTGCGCGTCCTCGAGGAAGCCCGCCGCCGCCGAGGCGTTGCCCTTGGCCGCCGCAGTAGCAACCGGGGCGGTGGGGCCGGTCGCGACGAGCGCGAGCAGCGCAGCCGCCAAGGCCAGCGCGACGGCGCGCCGCATCACGGCCGCGTGGCGGTCTCATCGACCGGGTTCGGAAAGGAAGTCCTGAGCGGCATGACGACGGTCGAACCACATTACCACCAACTTTATGGGAATTGTTGGTATTAACGATGGCGTTCCTCCTGCCACCGCTCACCACTGACCCAGCAGCCGCGCGGGTAACGTCCTCTCATGCCCCACTCGGTTCCGGCGCTGGCGTCCTACGAGACGTGGAGCGAGACATGCGACACCCTGCACGCGCACACGCAGGTGCTCGGCAAGCTCGCGGTGGCGCTCGCGCCGCCCGAGCCCCAACTGCAGCACGCCGCGCTGCGGCTGACCGCCCGCGGCTGGGAGACGCTGCCGCTGCCGGCGCCCGACGGCTCGGGGACGGTGGGCGTCACCCTGCACCTGGGCTCCCACGAGGTGATCGTCGAGCACAGCGATGGCCGGTCACAGGCGATCGCCTTGCAGCCCGACCGCGCCGTCGGCACGGTCTGCAGCGAGTTGCTGGAGGCGATCGAGCGCCTCGCCGGCGCCGTCGAGATCGATCCGACGCCGCAGGAGGTCACGTGGACCGTGCCGCTCGACGAGGATCAGGAGCACGCGCGCTACGACCCCGGCGCCGTCGCCGCCTACTTCGCCGCAGCGACCCAGGCGGCGCTCGTGCTGGCCGAGTTCCGGGCCCCGTACCGCGGCCGCTGCACGCCGGTCAACGCGTGGTGGGGCTCGTTCGACCTCGCCGTCAACCTCTTCTCCGGCCAACCCGCCGAGCCACCGTCCGACGACTTCCTCATGCGCAACGCGATGGACTCCCAGGAGGTCGCCGTCGGCTGGTGGCCGGGCGACCAGCGCTATGGCAAGGCCGCCTTCTACGCCTACGCCCATCCCGCGCCCGACCATTTCGCCGAGGGTGAGCTCTCCCCCGCCGCCGCGCGCTGGGACGCCGCGCTCGGCGAGTTCGTCCTCGACTGGGACGGCGTCGTCGCCAGTCCCGACCCGCACGCCACCGCGCTCGCGTTCGCGCGCTCGGCGTTCCAGCATGCCTGCCAGGTCTGCGAGTGGGATCCGGCGCTGCCGGCCAGTGCCGAGGGCTCGCCGCCACCGGTGCGCTGAGTCCGAGCTGACAGAGAGTCCGCACCGCCCGACCGCTCCGATACGGTCGGCTCATGAGCGCTCACCGCTGGTCGCAGCCGAGGTCACCGCGCTCGGTGGCCCTCGCCGCCCTCACCGCCGCCACGCTGCTGGCCGCGCCCGACAGCGCGCCGGCGTTCGACACCGGCCCGCACTCCGACATCACCCGCGACGCGCTGACCGCTGAGGGGTTCAGCGCCACGGCGACGGATGTCGTCGTGGTCAACAACTTCTTCGTCGACCTGTACTCGAACTCGTCGAAGATCCCGCAGTCGGGGCACGCGAAGACGTCCGTGTCGGTTCTCGGCGCGTTCTTCGAGAACGATGAGAACTGGCCGCAGGCCGTGCTCGACGGCGCCGGCCGCATGCACTTCGACTCCTCCCTCTGGGATGTCGCGAACGTCGGCAAGGCGCAAGCCGAATGGGAGCGGCTCCAGCGCTCAACCACGCAGTTGCTGGGCAGCATCAAGTCGGTCAACGGGCCCGCCAAGGAAATCCAGATCCTCTCGACGATCGGGATGGGCCTGCACGCGCTCCAGGACTTCTACTCGCACTCCAACTGGATCGAGGACCGGAGCGCTCCCGGGACCGATGGCACCGACTGGTCGCAGCTGCCGTTCGGCCATACCCCGACCTGGTTCGACGTCCCGATGCAGGAGCGCGACAAGCTCAACGTCTACATCGGCGAGTCGACCGGGCACGAGCAGCGGCCGCACGGTGCCTGGAACACCGACGGCAACAAGTCCATGGCCACGGGCGTCAACAAGGACTGGCCCGGGCGCGCCGGGTACACCAACGCCTACACCACGTCCTACTTCGCGACCCGCCAGTGGGTGCAGGCGATCCACGCCGCGCTCGGCGACGAGGCGCTCTGGCAGCGCGTGATCCGCTACGCCAACCGGGGCGGTGGCGAGCTCGACCACGACCTCAAGGGCGCGCTGAGCATCGGGATGATGACCGGGCACTGGCAGGGCCAGGGCGAGCCGTGCGACCCGGGGTTCTCGCTGAACATCTGCGGGTCGCGCAACGGCCTCGGCGGCGACCTCATCGGCGCGCGCAGCGCCGTCAACTCCTACTTCGAAGATCGTGACCGCACGCGCTTCCGCGGCACGTTCCAGGGGCTCATCCCGCTGTTCGGTCAGCCGACGCCGAACGGTGACCTCCTCCCCGTCACGTCGAGCCAGGATATGCAGGCCACGACCAACTTCGTCCAGATGCGGGTCACGTCGATGAAGGGCGTGGGGCTGCGGTCGCTGGGCGATCCGACCTTCGCCGACCGCGCCGACATGTACTCGCGCGCGACCATCGCCGGCCAGAGCTTCCAGTCCGGCGAGATCAACGGTCGCGACAGCTTCAGCTTCCCGCTCCCCTATGCCCCGTTCACCTTCATCAAGGCGATCCGCGGCGGCAGCATGCCCGCGATCTGCTGCCCCTACCCCGAGCCCGTGACGACGATGACCGTCGAGATCCGCACGAGCTCCAAGACGTTCGCGGGCACCGACGACGACGTCTACCTACGCATCTCGCCGACCCTGCGCTTCCCGCTCGACAAGTCGCTGTATGACGACTTCGAGCGCGGCGATCGCGACACCTACAGCGTGCCGATCGACGGCGCCGTCCTCAACGGGCTGAAGATCAGCGACATCTCGCGCGTGCAGATCGAGAAGTCGCCCGACGGCGCCGCCGGCGGCTGGCGCCTACGTGGCGTCAAGCTCGTCGTCAACGGCCGGACGCTGTACGCGCGCGACGGCATCGAGCGCTGGCTGGAGGACGACCACCGCACCTGGCGCGCCCCCGACTTCCGCGCAAGCAGGGCGGCCGGCGGGGCGCTGCCGATCACGCTCGACCTGTATGACGAGGACTCCAACGTCTACGGTGGCGACGACCACGGCGATCTCAACCGCTATGACAACCGCCGGCGCCTTGCACTGGCCTACGTCCCTGGCACAACCGTCAGTGCCCGGGCCACCGGCGGCAGCTACCTCAACAGTCGGATCGGCGACGGCGACAAGGCGTCGGTCACCTACACGATCGAGACGCTCACGCCCGAGCCCGCGCCACCGCGGCGCGTCCCGCCGGTCCTCCCTCCACAGGTCCTCGAGCCGGCCCCGACACCGCCCAAGCCGCCGGTCGTCGACCCGCCCGCGCCGAAGCCCGACCTCGTCATCACCGCGATGGGCTGGAACGAGACCTCGAACTACTTCTTCACCGTCAAGAACCAAGGCGCAGCTGCCGCCGGCCCGTTCACGGTCAGCGTCTCCGGGGAGGGATCCTTCCCGATCGCCGGCCTGACACCCGGCGCCTCGCAAACCGTGACCTATCGGACGCTGTGCGGGCAGACCACCTGGCTGGCAACCGCTGATCCGGCCGCCCAGATCACCGAGACCGACGAGACCAACAACACGCGCAGCTACACCCAGCCCGAGATCTGCATCCTGTAGGCCGCGCGTCTCGCTGACGTCTGCTGATCAGACAGGCCTGCTTCTCGCGAGTGGTTGCGCGCACCTCAGCGCGGTGCAAGTCGCTTAGAAGTAAACATAAGCGTTGAGTCATTGATGAGACCGGGTGAGCCTCCACCCGGACAATTGTGCCATTTGGCTATTGATAGAAACTCTAGTGTCTGTGAAGGTCGCCGAAGGCTTCAACGCACGAAACACCCAAGCTGCAGCTTGTGCGTGAGTCGGGAGCGAGAAGCCCTACCAGCGGTGCTTTTCCTGCCGCAGATCAAGGGAAGGCGCCTGCGGCTGGCCAATGCCGGCCGCAGCGCAAAGCGCCATGCCTTCACCAGACGTGGCGTCACACAAAGCAACCGGCCGGCGCTGCCGGCCAGGAGGAATGATCATGAAGAGCCTCAAGTCCCTGGCGCTTGGCGCCGTGGTGGCACTGTCGCTGGGCGCCGCGTCGTCGGCGTCGGCAGCAGTCCCGTGGGATCCGCAGAACACGAACGTCACGGGCACGAGCTCCAACTCGGTCCTGACGGACTCCAACGGCAATACGGTGACCTGCACCTCGGCGAGCACGACGCTGCGTGCTGTCGGTGATCTGGCCACCGCACAGGGGGCTCACAACCCCGTCGCGTACAGCAACTGCTCGAACAGCCTCATCCCTGGTGCCACGTCAGTCACTACGTTCGGCACTTGGACCTTCACTGCGACTAGCACTACCTCTGTGGATGCTCGAGCGGTCAGGGACCCCAGCGGTGCCGTGGCCGTCATCAGCCTTCCCTTGGGTTGCACGATCACGGTCGACGGCCCGGTGAGCATCCCGAACAACGGGTGGAACAACGCCACCCACCAGCTCGAGATCAACAGCTCGGTGTCGTTCCCGGTGACTCAGAGCGCGACGTGCTTCGGCATCGTCGGGGCGACGGCACGCCTCTCGGGTACTTTCACGCTGCCCAGTTCCGTGATCATCACTTAGCACTCAGAATGATGGTCCTACGGATCGTGGCGTAGGAACGCTAGGCAGGCGGGCCGTAACAGCGGTCCGCCTGTCCGCATGCGCAGCATCCCTGCGCTGTTCCTTGACGATTCGACACGCCTGTGTTTACAGTTGCCACCGACAACCGGGGGAGGGCCCGTGAAGGTTCGATGTGGATGGTCGGAGCGCGCCGGGACATTGCGCTCCGCCGGAGCCCGATGGCTCCTTGGCCTGTCATGCGCCGCGGCGCTCGCCGGCGTGAGCCCAGCGCAGGCAGGCGCCGCCGAGCTGCCCGACGGACGCGCCTATGAGCTGGTCACGCCCCCGGACCTCCTGGGCTCGGCGGCGCTGGCGATCGTCAACACCGTCGCCAACGCTCCCCAGACGTGGAGCGCCGTCGCGACCGACGGCAGCGGGGTGCTCTGGTTCACGCGGACCCTCGCCCCGGACATCGACTCGACCGGCACCGGCGACACCTACCTCACGCGCCGCGGCTCGACGGCGTGGACATCGGCCTTTGTCTCGCCGCCCGGTTCGAAGATCCTGGCGCCCCCTGTCCCGGCGTGGGCCACCGCGAAGCTCGATCGCATCGTCTGGCAGGCCTACGGCGCGACGATCGATCCGGCCGATCAGGATCCGATCGGGTCGTCGACCAACCCCCTGGCGTTCATGGATCTGTACCGCCGCGATCCAGACGGCGCCTTCACCCGACTGACGAAGGGCTCACTCGCAGACCCTGTCGCCGGCGAGATCAACGTCTTCGATGGTGCCTCTGCCGACGGCAGCACGGTCGTCTTCACCGACAACCGGCAGCTTGAGCCCGACGCCGCCGCCGATGGTGGCGTGTACCAGCGGACCGGCCAGGTGACCAAGGTCGTTAGCAAGGACGAGAACGGCATCGCGGTCCCCTCGGCCGCCGGCGACGGGGTCTCCGACGACGGTGAGGTGGTCGCTTTCGACCGCTTCGGAGCGGCCCTCTACCTCCGCGACATGCGGGAGCCTCACGCAGTCCACATCGCCGACTTCCCCGCTGGCGACCTGGACTTCCAGTCGCTGTCTGCCGACGGCCGCAAGGTCTTCTTCATCACCTCGGCGGCGCTCACCAGCGACGACCTGGACACCAGCAAGGACCTCTATGAGTACGACGCGCCGTCGAGCACGCTCCGGCGCCTCTCGGCGTCCGACGGCGTCGCAAGCGCAGGCCCAGGGAACAGCGACGCGTGCGCGACGCCGGTGCCGGCCTTGAACGCCTGCGACATCGCAGCGGTCGCTGTCTCTCGTGACGGCTCGAAGGCCTACTTCGTGTCCCCCGAGCAGCTCGACGGCACACGGGGCGCCGACGGCGCGATCAACATGTACCTCGCCGAAGCCGGCACGGTGCGCTTCGTCGCCACGCTCGACGGCAGCGACCCCGTCTTCGGAGCCATCAACGGCAGCGTCTCGAACTCGCCGCTGTCGCGAGCGGTCCGGTTCACGCCCGACGGGTCCAAGCTCCTCTTCGAGTCGCGCGCTCCACTCACCGGCTATGACAACGCCGGACACATCGAGATCTACGTCCACGCTTCGGCGACCGACAGCCTCACCTGCGCCTCGTGCCGCCCGAGCGGCGCTCCGCCCACCGGTGACGCGAGCCTACGCGAAGGGCCCGGCCCCTCCTCGTCGGAGCAGTTCTCGCAGGATCCAATGCAACCCGCGAACGCCGACGAGCATGGAGACCATATCTTCTTCAGCTCGAGCGATGCGCTCGTGCCCCAGGACACCAACGGCCGCTGGGACGTCTACGAGCAAACGGTCAGCAACGGCGGGGTGGCGCTCATCTCGAGCGGCCTCAGCCCGAACGACTCGGCCTACCTCGGCAACAGCCACGATGGCAAGGACGTGTTCTTCTTCACGACCGAAACGCTTGTCCCGCAGGATCGCAATGGCAATGTCTTCAAGATCTACGATGCGCGCGCCGGCGGCGGCTTCCCCGCGCCCCCACCCGCTCCGGAATGCGTGGGCGATGGATGCCGCGGACCGGTGGAGCCCGCGCCCACCGTCGCGCAGCTCGGCACCGCCCAGCCCTCGCCGACCAAGCGCCGTCCGGCCGACCGACCCGCGGCGAGCTCACGACTCACCGTGTCGGGCTCCCGCTCAGTCGCCGGGACGAGCGCCCGGCTGACGGCCAAGGTCTCGGGCGCCGGCCAGCTGCGGACGTCCGGCTCGGGCGTGGTGCCGTCGTCGGTGACCACGAGACGCGCCACCGCCTATCGCGTGACCGTGCGACTGTCGAAAAGCGCCGCGAGGACGTTCCGGCGCAGACATCGTCTGAAGACGACCGTGACGGTGCGGTTCACGCCGAGGACGGGCACCGTCCGAACCGTCCGCGTGCCAATGACCTTCACGACGAAGAAGGGCCGCTGACATGCGAGCTGTGACAACGAGCCGCGCGAACCGGATGTCCGCGAAGCCGGCGATCCTCATAGGTCTCGTCCTACTGACGCTGCTGCTGACGGCCTCGCCCGCGTCAGCCGCCTTCTCGGTGGCCGGGTTCACCACGTCGAGCACGTCCTCGGTGGCGGGCGCGCATCCCGATCTGACCACCGACCTGACGTTCTCCACGACGGAGACGACCCCGCCCCGCGCGTTCGCCGACGGCAACGTGCGCGACCTGACCGTGGACCTTCCGGCAGGCCTCATCGGCGATCCAGGCGCGGTGCCGCAGTGCGATCAGAGCGACTTCTCACAGAGCACGTGCCCGGCCGCCGCGCAGATCGGCACCGTCACGGTGAAGCTGCTGACCCCCAGTGGCTTTCCGACCGAGCCGACGCTCCCTGTGTACAACATGCAGCCACGCAACGACGAGGAGACGGCCGAGATCGCCTTCTCGTTCTCTGGGCTGATCACCGTGCACATGCCGCTGTCGGTCCGCACGGACGGTGACTACGGCCTCACCGCCCACGTCACGGGGATCTCGCGCGCCTTCGGCGTCGCCCACGTCGTGTTGAACCTCTGGGGCGTGCCAGCCGACCCGGCGCACGACGCGCAGCGCATCGACATGCAGCTGAACCCGGTCGGGCCGACGCAGCTGGCACGTACGCCGTTCCTCACCAACCCGACGCGCTGCGGAGAGCCGCTGACCTTCAGGGTCCGTGCCAACTCCTATCAGAGCCCGGGCACGCTCAGCGGGGCGTCGGCCAGCCTTCCGCCGCTGACCGGCTGCGACGCGGTGCCGTTCGCCCCCAGGTTCTCACTGCAGCCGACGACGACGCAGGCCGGAGCGCCGTCGGGCTACGAGTCGGTCCTCACGCTTCCTCAGAACGGGAACCCCGGCGGGCAAGCGACCGCCAACCTCCAGGACGCGGTGGTCACCCTTCCCGCGGGGGTGGCGATCTCCCCTAGCGGCGCCGCGGGTCTCGGCAGCTGCGACGACGTGAGCTTGGGTCTTCATGGGACCGCCCCGGCGACGTGCCCGGGCAGCTCGAAAATCGGTGAGGTCGAGATCGACGTGCCGGTGCTGCCCAAGCCGCTGCGCGGCAAGATCTACCTTCGCCAGCCGCGTCCCGGGGATCTGTTCCGGATGGCGCTGGCCGTCGATGGGTTCGGCGTCCACGCCAAGATCCCCGCCGACATCGAGGCCAACGCCCTGACCGGTCAGCTCACGGTGACGTTCGCCCAAACCCCGCAGGTGCCGTTCACCAAGCTCACCCTCCGCTTCGACGGCGGGCCGCATGCGCCGTTGAGCAATCCGGTGGCGTGTGGCACGTACACGACGCGGGCGCAGCTGACGCCGCGGTCGTCGCCGGCGCCGGTGGGCATCGACTCGTCGTTTGCCATCGACCAGGCGTGTGGTCAGGAGGGCGCCTTCGCCCCCGGGTTCTCCGCCGGTTCGCAGGACCCACGGGCGGGCGCCCGCACGAGCTTTCACCTGCGGGTCACGCGCGATGGTGGGTCTGCGCTGTCGACGATCGACACCACCCTGCCCCCCGGCCTGCTCGGCGACATCCGGGCCGTGCCGCGCTGCCCCGACGCGCAGGCAGCCGCAGGGACGTGCGGGCCGGCGTCTTTGATCGGTCACGCGACCGTCGGCGCCGGCGCGGGCTCCGCGCCGGTGTTCCTGCCTCAGGCGGGCAAGGCGCCGACGGCCGTCCACCTGGCAGGCCCGTACAAGGGCGCGCCGTTCTCGCTGAGCATCGTGGTCCCGGCGCAGGCCGGCCCGTTCGATCTGGGCACGGTCGTGGTCCGAGCCGGGCTGCACGTCGACCCGGTCACCGCGCAGGCCACGGTGAAGGCCGACCCTCTGCCGACGATCCTGGAGGGCGTTCCGCTCGACGTGCGAGATGTGCGCATCGACGTCGACCGGCCCGGGTTCATGTTCAATCCGACCAGCTGCGATCCGCAGACGGTGTCGGGCACGATCACGAGCGCGAGCGGTCAAGCCGCTGCGGTGTCGAGCGCGTTCCAGAGCGTCGACTGCGACATGCTGGGCCTCCGGCTCCGATCCTCGCTGACGCTCTCGGGCAAGGGGCAGACGACCGATGGCAAGCATCCCGCCCTGTCGGCGTCGTTCACGCTCCCGCGGGGGCAGTCGAACTTGAAGCGGGAGTCGGTGCGGCTCCCGCTCAGCCTCGCGCTGGACCCCAAGAACTCAGAGTCCGACGACCTGTGCGAGTTCGCCGCCGGGCAGAAGACGATCCCGGACTGTCCCGCCAGATCGATCGTCGGGTCGATGACGGCGCGCACGCCGATCCTCGACCAGCCATTGACCGGGCCGGTGTACTTCATCAAGAACGTGCGGACCGATCCCAAGTCCGGCCGCCAGATCAAGACCCTCCCGACGCTGGCGACGGTGCTTCAGGGCCAAGGCGTGACCATCGTCCTGCGGGCCTCCTCGGCCGTGGTCGACGGCCATCTGGTCACAACGTTCGACAACATCCCGGATGCGCCGGTCCTGGACGGCAAGCTGAACATCAACGGGGGTCCGAAGGGGATCCTGGTGGTCTCGGGCGCCGACATCTGCAAGGCATCGCAGGTGTCGGACTGGATCACCGACGGGCACAACGGGAAGACCATGGCGACCGAGGTCATCATGGGCACGCCGTGCCCGCTGGCGGTCGTCGCCGCGAGCAACTCCCTCAGGTCGCTGAAGGTGACGGTGAGCGGCATCAGCGCCGGCAAGCTGTCGGTCTCGGGCAAGGGCCTGACGAAGCGCAGCCGGACGATCGCCAGCGCGACCACGGCGACGCTCACGCTCCCGATCAGCAGGACCGTGCGCAGTGCTCTGGCGCAAGGCCGCGACGTCAGGGCGACGGTCTCGGTGGCCTTCACGCCCAAGGGCGCCAAGAAGGCCAAGAGGACGAGCAAGCGCATCGTGCTTCGGAGCGCCAAGCGGTAGCCGCCGTCAAGGCGCAGGGCGTCGAGAGCAACCTCGATCACCCACCGAGGGTGAGGCATGTTCGCCCGCCCGTCTCGCATCGTCGTCTGACGCAAGCGACGAGAAGGTGGAGCCGTGCCCAAGCCGTTCAATGGTGTCATCAACCTCGACGTTCGCGACTCCGTCGCGGATTGGGGTCCCTATCTGGCCGAGGAGGCCCCGGAGGGCGCGCCGAACGTCTTGATCGTGCTCTACGACGACACAGGACTGGCGGCCTGGGAGCCCTACGGCGGCCGGATCACCATGCCGACGATGCAGCGCCTGGCCGACGATGGGCTGACCTACAGCCAGTGGCACACGACCGCGCTCTGCTCGCCCACCCGCTCGTGCTTCTTGACCGGTCGCAACCACCATCAGAACGGCTTTGCCCAGATCGCCGAGGGCGCCCAAGGCTTCCCCGGCCACACCGGGCACGTCCCGATGGAGAACGCCGCACTGGCCGAGGTCCTACGGGAGAAGGGCTGGAACACGTTCTGGCTGGGCAAGAACCACAACGTCCCGGTCGACGAGTGGGCGATGGGCGCGACGAAGCGCAACTGGCCGCTGGCACGCGGGTTCGATCGCTTCTACGGCTTCATCGGCGGCGAGACCAACCAGTGGTATCCCGACCTCGTCGAGGACAACCACTACATCGAGCAGCCTTACCTGCCCGAGGACGGCTACCACCTCTCCAAGGACCTGGCCGACAAGGCCATCAGCTTCATCGCCGACTCCCAGCAGTCGCACCCCGACAAGCCGTGGTTCACCTGGTTCTGCCCCGGCGCCAACCACGCGCCCCATCACGCCCCGCAGGAGTACATCGACAAGTACAAGGGCAAGTTCGACGACGGCTACGAGGCCTACCGCGAGTGGGTCCTCCCGCGGATGATCGAGAAGGGCATCATGCCCGAGGGCACGGAGCTGACGCCGATCAACCCGATGCCGGAGGGCACGTTCTCGCAGTCGGACGTGGTGCGGCCGTGGGCCGAGCTCGACGACGCCGAGCAGGCGATGTTCTCGCGGATGGCCGAGGTGTACGCCGGTTTCTCCGAGTACACCGACGCCCACGTCGGGCGCATCGTCGACTACCTCGAGGAGTCCGGCCAGCTCGACAACACGATCATCTTCTACTGCGCCGACAACGGGGCGTCCGGCGAGGGCTCTCCGAACGGCTCTGTCAACGAGGGCAAGATCTTCGGCGGCTACCCCGACGACCTCGCCCAGAACCTGACCATGGTCGACCAGCTCGGCAGCCCGAACACCTACAACCACTACCCGACCGGGTGGGCGGCGGCGTTCTCGACCCCGTACCGGATGTTCAAGCGC
>JBEVLC010000201.1:0-6967 GCA_040509415.1 Baekduia sp.
AGGCGCCGCGGCCGGCAGCTCAGCCGCCAGCACCGCGCGGTGGGTCGGCTGGGCGGCCTCCCAGCGCGCGCGACCCGCGTCGGTGATGTGCGCGTAGATACCGCGGCGATCAGCCGCGCACATGGCGCGGCACACGAGGCCCGCGATCTCCAACCGGCCAATCAACCGCGAAAGCGCGCTCTGGCTCAGGCAGACGGCGTCGGCGAGATCCTGCATGCGCCGGCCGTCGGCGTCCTCGGTGGTCGCGAGGCGCTCCAGCACCTCGAACTCGCTCAACCCGATGCCGTGCTCGCGCTCCAGCGCCTTGTCCAGCGCGCCCGAGACCTTGGCGTGGCACTGGGCAACCCCGCGCCACGTCTCAACGAGACCAGCAGGATCAGGGACAGCTGACACGGCGCGCATTATACCTGCCCCGAACAATATTTGCGTTCACAACTCATGCACACACATTCGTTGCACATGCATGTATTGTACCCGCAATGGCACGACCCCTCTCCTCCTCCCCTTCCCCCCAACACCACGTCACCGGCGAGCAGTGGAGCCGGCGCACCTGGGCCGCGCTCTTCCTCCTGTGCGGCGTCCTCTTCCTCGACGGGCTCGACGTCTCGATGGTCGGCGTCGCGCTGCCGTCCATCCGCGAAGACCTCGACCTCACCACCGCCCAGCTGCAGTGGATCGTCAGCGGCTACGTCCTCGGCTACGGCGGCCTGCTGCTGCTCGGCGGCCGCGCGGCCGACCTGATCGGCCGGCGCAAGATCCTGCTGATCGGGCTCTCGGTCTTCACCCTGGCGTCGCTGCTCGGCGGCCTCGTCTCTGACCCCAACCTGCTGATCGCGACGCGCTTCCTCAAGGGCGCCAGCGCCGCGTTCACCGCACCCGCCGGGTTGTCCTACATCACGACCACGTTCGCTGAGGGTCCGACCCGCAACCGCGCGCTCAGCGTCTACACCGCCTTCGGCGCCAGCGGCTTCTCCTCCGGGTTGATCCTCGGCGGGCTGCTGACCGAGGCCGGCTGGCGCTTCACGTTCCTGCTGCCGGTCCCGTTCGCCGTGGCGATCCTCGCCCTGACGCCGCGCCTGCTGGTCAAGGACGCGTCGTCAGAACGCCAGCGCGGCGCCTTCGACCTCCCCGGCGCGGTGACGATCACCGCGGGCATGCTGCTCTTCGTCCGCACGATCGTCCGGGCTCCGGAGGTCGGCTGGGCCTCGGCCACGACGATCGTGTCCTTCAGCTTCGCCGCCGCGCTGCTGGCCGCGTTCGTGACGATCGAGCGGCGCACGCGCCAGCCGCTGGTCCGGCTGGGGATCCTCAACGCGGGCCACATCCGGCGCGCGAACCTCGGCGCGATGGCGATCGCCGGCAGCTACTTCGGCTTCCAGTTCATCGTCACGCTGTATCTCCAGTCGGTCCTCGGCTGGTCGGCATTGGAGACCGCGCTGGCGTTCCTGCCTGCCGGCCTGCTCGTCGCGTTCGGCTCGACCCGCGTCGGTCCGCTGGTCAACCGCGTCGGAACCGGACCGCTGCTGATCGCGTCGTTCGCCGCCTTCGCCGCCGGCTACGCACTCTTCCTGCGAGCCGATACGAACCCGACCTACATCACGATGATCCTGCCGACGATGCTGCTCATCGGCGTCGGCTTCGCGCTCGGCTTCCCCTCGGTGAACATGCAGGGGACGACGGGTGTCGAGGACCACGAGCAGGGTCTGGCCTCCGGGCTGATCAACACCTCGTTTCAGGTCGGCGGCGCGACCGCGCTGGCGATCGTGAGCGCGGTGATCGGCAACACGACCGCCAGTGCCGGCGACGCCGACGCGTTCCTGCACGACGCACACACGGCAGTGGGAGTGGTGACCGGCATCGCAGCCCTCGGACTGGTCAGCGCCCTCAGCGGCCTGGCCCTGCGCCGGCGCCCCGCGCTGGCGGCCGAGACGCTCGGCGCCTGATGCATCCCTGACCCGCTCCCCACCAAGGCAAGCCCCCATGGCCCGGTCGCGCTTCTCCTCCTGTGCGCGGCCGGGCCGGCTTGTCTCCCGGAGCGGTCTCTAGTCTCCGGAGCGCATGGCCGCCGAACGCCGCATCGCCGTCTGCGACCTCGGATCCAACTCGTTCCGGCTGGTCGTCTTCACCGCAGCCGAGGGCTGGTGGCGGCGCACCGACGAGATCCACGAGGCCGTGCGGATCGGCGCCGGGCTGGCCGAGACGGGGCGTTTGAGCGAGGACGGGATCGCCCGCGGCCTGGCCACCGCCGAGGTCTTCGCCCACTTCTGCGCTGCGACCGGCATCACCGAGATCGACGCGGTCGCGACCTCCGCGATTCGCGACGCGACCAACGCGGAGGAGTTCCTGTCCGCCGCCGCGTTGCCGGTCCGCGTCCTGAGCCGGGAGGAGGAGGCCCGGATGGGCTACCTCGCCGCCGTCAACTCCACCACCTTGGCCGACGGCGCCGTCCTCGACCTCGGCGGCGGCTCGATGCAGTTGGTCCGCACCGTGTCGCGCCACGCCACCGAGCTGCAGTCCTGGCCGCTGGGCGCCGTGCGGATGACCGAGCGCTTCGGGCTCGGCGAGGGCGAGGCGAGCAAGAAGCAGCTCAAGGCGCTGCGCGAGCACGTCGCCGCCGAGCTGGACGATGCGCCGTGGCTGGCGCGCTGTGGTGAGCGGATCGTCGGCATCGGCGGGACCGTCCGCAACCTCGCCACCGCGGTCCAGCGCGGGGCGGGGGTGCCGGAGCTCGGCGTCCAGGGCTTCGTCATCGAGCGCGAGGCTTTGAGCGAGCTCGTCACGCGCCTGGCCGCGCTGACGCCGGCGGAGCGCGCCAAGGTCCCGGGCATCAAGTACGCCCGCGCCGACCTGATCCTCGCCGGCGCCGTGGTGGTCGAGTCGGTCCTGGAGCTCGGCGGCTTCCCCGCGCTGGAGGTGACCGAGGCCGGCCTGCGCGAGGGCGTCTTCTTCGCCCGCCATCTCAACGGCGACCCGCCGCTCTTTGACGACGTCCGCCGCAGCTCGGTGCTCAACCTCGCTGCGCAGTACCACGTCGACCACGCCCACACCGCGCACGTCTCCAAGCTCGCGCTCGGGCTCTTTGACGACCTCGCGGCCGCCGGGCTGCATCCCGGTGACGCGCGCGAGCGCGAGCTGCTGTGGGCCGCGTGCGTCCTGCACGACATCGGGATGAGCGTCGACTACGACGACCATCACAAGCACTCGCGCTACTTGGTGTTGAACTCCGGGCTGCCCGGCTTCGACCAGCGCGAGGTCGCGATCATCGCTCAGGCCGTGCGCTTCCATCGCAAGGGGATGCCGACGGGCGGCGGCTTCGAAGGACTGCTGGGAGAGGACGACCTGGAGGTCCTTGACCGCTGCGCGCTGCTGCTGCGGCTGGCCGAGGATCTGGAGCGCAGCCGCGACCAGCTCGTGCGCACGGTCAAGGTCCGCTGCGAGAACGGCTCGGTGCGGCTCAAGCTGCACGCCGAGGGCGATGTGCGCGTGGCGCGCTGGGCGGCGAGCAGGGAGACCGAGCTGTTTCGCCGGGCCTTCGCGCGAGACCTGACGGTCGTGGCGGCCTAGCGCCGCCACGACGCCGGGCGGCTACGCGGCGGCCGAGGAGGCCGGGTGCGAGGCGCGATCGGTCGCGGTCGCGTCCGGCGCCACGATCGCCTCGGGCAGCAGCACCTCGCCGGGCGGGACCGGCCGGCCGTAGAGGTAGCCCTGCACGACAGGGCAGCCCATCTCGCGCAGCAGCTCGTCCTGGTCGGCGGTCTCGACGCCCTCGGCGATGACCGTCAGGCCCATGCGGCGCGCGAGCGTCAGCACGGCCTCGACCACCGCGCGGTCTTCGGTGCTGCGCACGAGGTCGGCGACGAACGAGCGGTCGACCTTGACGACGTCGACCGGCAGTGCCTTGAGGTGCGTCAGCGACGAGTAGCCGAGGCCGAAGTCGTCCAGCGCGACGCGCACGCCGAGGACGCGCAGCGCGTCCAGCGCGCGGCGCGCGACGTCCGGGCGGCGCAGCACGGCGGTCTCGGTGACCTCCAGGCAGATCGCGCTCGCGGGGACGCCGCTCTCGCGCAGCGCCCGCTCCACGACCGCGACGAAGTCCATCTGCGCGAGCTGGCGCGCCGAGACGTTGACCGAGACCCAGAGGTCGTGGCCTTGGGCGCGCCACGCGGCAAGCTGGCGGCAGGACTCCTCCAGGACCCAGGCGCCGATCGGCACGATCAGCCCGTCGTCCTCGGCGATGCGCAGGAACTCGCCCGGCAGCAGCTCGCCGCGGTCGGGGTGGTCCCAGCGCAGCAGCGCCTCGCAGGCGATCGGCATGCCGTCGGCCATCGCGACCAGCGGCTGGAAGACGACGCGCAGCTCACCGCGCTGCAGCGCGCCCCGCAGCTGGGCGGCCAGCTCGAGGCGGTGACGGACCTCCGCGGCGAGCGCGGCGTCGAAGACCTCGGCGTGACCGCGACGGCCCTGGCCCTTGGCCCGGCGCAGCGCGACGTCGGCGTCGCGGATCAGCTCCTCGGCGTCGATGCCCGGGACGCGGGCGACGGCGACGCCGACGCTCCCGGTCACTGTCACCAGGCCGTTGCGGGTCGGGATCGGCCGCGCGAACGCGCCATGGACGCGCTCGATGACGGCCTCGATGCCGTGGGCGCCATCGTCGGCCAGGCCCTCAGCGACGACCAGGAAGCGGTCGCCGCCGAAGCGCCCGACGGTGTCGGCCGCCCGCAGCCGCTCGGTCAGGCGGTCGGCGATCGCGCGCAGGACGATGTCGCCGCCCGCGTGGCCGTGGGTGTCGTTGATGGTGGTGAGATCGTCGATGTCGACCAGCAGCGCGACGGCGGCGCCGGCGCTGCGGCCCAGGCGCGCGATCGCGGCGCTGAGGCGGTCGGTGGCCAGCGCGCGGTTGGCGACGCCGGTCAGCGCGTCGTGCAGGCTGTGGCGCTCGAGCTCCTTGCGCGTGGTGATGTCCTTGGCCACCGCGCTCCACTCGCTGCCATCCCAGCGGGCGCTCCACAGCAGCCAGCGCCAGACGCCGTCGCGGGTGCGCAGGCGGTTCTCGTAGCGCGTCGTGCAGGGCGTGGCGTCCGTAGCGCGCGCGATCTCCTGGCAGGTGCGCTCCACGTCTTCGGGATGCACGAAGTTCAGGTACGGCTCGGCCATCAGCTCGTCGCGCGACCAGCCGAGGACGGCCTCCCACTCCGGGTTCAGACAGGTGAAGTAGCCGCGACGATCCGCGATGGCGAGCAGGTCAGGAGAGCGATCGAAGAACCGCTCAACGTCCCCCTTGGACGAACCCATGGGCCGAGTGTCGGCCCGAAACACCGAGAACTTGAGCGTTCATATGCCGTTTCAGCGCATGGACGCGCGCTCACCCGTCAGGAGGTGAAGCGCTCTTCTCCGCCGCCGGGCGAGATCGTGATCTGCCGCTCGGCGGCGACGGCCTCGACCATGTCGGCCTCCTCCGCCTCACGCTCGAGGTTCTCCTCGTGATCGCCGTCGCAGAGCACGCGGAAGTTGCCGGTCACGCCGCTGTCGGCGTGGATCGTGATGCCCGGCAGGATCTCCTCGCCCTCGTCGAAGCCGAGGCGGTCTAGGTCGAAGTGCGCCAGCCCGATCCCGTACGCGTTGTGCGTCGGGTTCTCGCGATCGTGGGCGTTGATCGCGATCTGGAAGGCCTTGAGGTTCTTGGCGATCTTCGACGTGTCGGACATGCTCGCTGGGAGGTTACCCGGCGGCCGCGCGCCGTTGCACGTGCGCGACGAGCTCGGCGGTGCGTGGAGCGAGCAGGTCGTGACAGCGCGCAGCGCGCAGGACCGCGCCGCCGATGGCGTCGAGCTCGTGGTCGGGCGTGCGTTGCGCGATGTCGGCCCGCAGCGAGGAGGACGCGGTGTCGGGGAGACCGCGCAGCTCGGCGACGACGGTGTCGGCGTCGATCTTGGCGCCCTCCGCGGTGGCTACTGCGGCGACCTCGCGAGCGACGGCCTCGGCGGTGTCTCTTACGTCGCCGAGCGGCGCGTCGGCGGCGGCGGTCGATAGAGCGAGCGCAGCGAGGCGGGAGAGCTTGGCCCAGAGGACGTCGGCCTCGGAGGCGCCGTTCGTGACGTCGATGTCGGCTTGGCTCAGGGCTTGTTCGAGCGCGGGCACGCCGGGGTCGGCCAGGGTGATGGTCAGAAACGGGGCACGGTGTACCACTTGTGTGGTGCTGTCGCGGTGGGCTTGCACGCGGACCGTGCCGGCGACGACGTTGTCGGTGCCGAAGCGCTCGCGGAGGGTCGCGACGTGATCGACGCCGTTGAGCAGCGGGACGATGGTGCCGGGTGTTGCCGTGACGCGCTTGAGCGCATTGGCGAGCTGCGGCGCCTTGACCGCGACGAGGAGGACGTCGGCGTGCTCGTCGAGGGTGGCGCGGGCATCGACGCGCGCTGTGTGGTCGCCGAACCGCGGGCTGGTGACGGTGATGCCATGCGCCTCGATCGCCTCCGCGCTGTTGTCGCGGGTGACGAGCGTCGTCGCGACGCCGGCGCGGGTCAGCTCGGCGCCGATCAGGGCGCCGACCGCGCCGGAGCCGAGGATGGCGATGGTGGACTGGGGGCCGGGCATGCGGGGCGGGATAGTGGCAGGCGGTTGGCGCGGAGCGGTGCTCGTCGGGTGGTGCGGACGTGGCTGGAGTCCAGTGCGCGGCGTTGGCTGGTGCTGCGCGACGTGGTCTGTCGGCACCGAGGAGAGCGGGCGGAGTTGGCACCGCGCCGCGCGGCCTATCGTCCGCCGGCGCCCGGGATCGGGGCTCTAGGCGCCAACAGTCATCCGCACTGGCCGGGGAGGTGGGATGGGGGGCGCGTTATGACGAACTATTCGTCATTGCGCGACCCGGATCGAGCGTTCGGGCCCGAATCGCAGATCGAGGTCGTTGTTGACCCCCAAATTTGGGGGCGCAACACACCCGGACCCCCCCGGCCAATAACGACCCCCCCCC
>JBEVLC010000202.1:0-20242 GCA_040509415.1 Baekduia sp.
CAGGCATCCACTTGCATCCCGCCCCAGCACGAGTGGGGCCACCGGAGGGACCACTAAATGCCTTACGACCCCGGCGACGTTGTTGAAGTGCTTCGCGCACCCCGCTCTGGTGGCGCGGCGGGCACGTATCGCACCTTCGCGGCAACGCTCAGAGGCCTGAAGATGACCTTCTCGCGGATGGTCGAGGGCCCGATGGTGATCAGCTACCCCGAGGAGAAGACGCCGGTCTACCCGCGCTTCCGCGGCCGGCACCGCCTCCACAAGTTCGAGGACACGGGGCTGGAGAAGTGCGTCGGCTGCTCGCTGTGCGCCGCCGCCTGCCCGTCGGACTGCATCCGCGTCGTCGCCGCCGAGAACACGCCGGAGAACCGCGTGTCGGCCGGTGAGCGCTACGCCGCGGTCTACGAGATCAACCTCAGCCGCTGCATCTTCTGCGGCTACTGCGAGGTCGCGTGCCCGTTCGACGCGATCACCATGGGCAATGACTTCGAGATGAGCGACTACAACCGCAACGACCTCATCTTCACCAAGGAGATGTTGTTGGCCGAGCCCTTCGAGCGCACGCCGCTGCGCGGCGAGGGCGAGTAGCCTCGGCCGCCGGCCGGTCCACGGTTCTCATGGCTGCTGTCTTCTTCTTCATCGCAGGGATCGGCGCGATCGCGGGCGCGATCGGCGTCGCCACCGTGCGCAACCCCTTCTACGCCGTGCTCGCGCTGGTCTGCCACCTGCTGTCGCTGGCGGCGCTCTTCCTGCTGCTGCGCGCCGAGTTCATCGCCGCGGCGCAGGTCGTCGTCTACGCGGGCGCCGTCATGGTGCTCTACGTGTTCGTGGTGGCCTACGTCGGCAGCCAGGACGAGCCGGTGCGGCCCGCGGGCGGCCCGGGCCTGCGCGTCGCGAGCATCGTCTTCGCGACGCTGCTGGCCGTCGAGCTGTTCATCGCGGTGCTCGGCTCCGGGCTGAAGGGCATCGACGGCAAGGGCGCTCCCTACGAGCCCGGCTTCGGCTCCCCGGCGGCGATCGGCGAGCTGCTGCTCACCCGCTTCCTGTTCCCGTTCGAGGCCGCGTCCTTCCTGCTGCTGATGGCCGCGGTCGGCGCCGTCGTGCTCGCCCGCCGCCGCGGTGGCTTGGAGGGCGGCGACGAGGAGGTCGTGCGCGCGATCCCGACGCGGCTGCCCAAGGGCGCCGGCTCAATCGCCGAGGGCGTCGGCATCATCAACCCGACCGCGGACCTCGAGCGCCCGGCCATCGGCGCAGGCGCCGTCGATGCCGACCAGGAGCGTGGTCGCTGATGGCTATCGGCTGGTACCTCACCGTCAGCGCCCTGGTCTTCTGCATCGGCGCGGCAGGCGTGATGACGCGCCGCAGCCCGCTGGTCATCCTCCTTTGCCTGGAGCTGATGCTCAACGCCGCCAACTTGTCGCTCATCGCGTTCTCGCGCATGTGGGGCAACGGCGACGGCCAGATCTTCGCGATCATCGTCATGGTCGTCGCGGCGTGTGAGGTCTGCATCGGCCTGGGCCTGGTGGTGGCGATGTTCCGCCGCCGCCTGCCGATCGACGTCGACGAGATGCGGGAGCTGCACGGCTGATGGCCACCACCACCGCCGCCTGGCTGGCGCTGGCGTGTCCGCTGGCGGGCACGATCGTCAATAGCCTCGGGTACAAGGTTTGGAAGGGCAAGACCGCCGGGTTCATCGGGACCTTCGCGCTGGCCGCGGCGTTCGTCTTCGCGCTGATCACGCTCTTCTCGCTCCAGGGTCGTGACGCGGAGCACCGGCAGCTGGTCTCCTCGCTCTACGACTACGCGGTCACCGGCACGATCGACGCGAAGATGTCGATCCTCGTCGACCCGCTGAGCGTCCTGATGATCTTGGTCGTGACCGGCGTCTCGACGCTGATCCACGTCTACTCGCTGGCCTACATGAGCGGAGACCGGGGCTACACGCGCTTCTTCTCCTACCTCAACTTCTTCGTCTTCTCGATGTTGCTGCTCGTGCTGGCGGCGAACTTCTTCCTGCTGATCGTCGGCTGGGCGTTCGTCGGCGCGGCGTCCTACCTGCTGATCTCCTTCTGGTATCGCCGCACCACCGCGACGTCGGCCGGCATCAAGGCGTTCGTCATCAACGTGGTCGGCGACATCGGGCTGACGCTCGGCACGTTCTTCATCCTCAAGAACTCGGGCACGCTGGACTTCCTCGCGACCTTCGAGCAGGCCAAGGAGATCGGCCAGAGCGCCCACGGCGAGCTCACCGCCGGCCTGATCCTGCTGCTGGTCGGCGCGTTCGCGAAGTCCGCCCAGCTGCCGTTCCACACGTGGCTGCCGGACGCGATGGAGGGCCCGACGCCGGTCTCGGCCCTGATCCACGCCGCGACGATGGTGACCGCCGGCGTCTACCTGATCGCCCGCATGCACCCGCTCTTTGAGCAGTCAGTCGCCGCGGCCAACGTCGGGACGATCATCGGCGCGCTGACGCTGTTCGTCGCTGCGACGATCGGCATGGTCGTCACCGACCTCAAGCGCGTCATCGCGTACTCGACCATGTCGCAGATCGGCTACATGGTCATGGCGGTCAGCTCGGGCGCCTACGTCGCCGGCATGTTCCACCTCATGACGCACGCCTTCTTCAAGGCGTTGCTGTTCATGAGCGCCGGCTCGCTGATCAGCGCCATGGGCGGCGACCAGAACCTCGATCGCATGCGCGGCTTCCGCAAGGCGATGCCGTTCACGTTTTTGTGCTTCGTGGTCGGCGGCCTCGCGCTCGCGGGCGTCCCGCCGTTCTCAGGGTTCTTCTCCAAGGACGAGATCCTGCTCGTCCAGGGCGAGATCGGCGGCTGGCACTGGATCCTCTACGTCGTCGGCTACATCACCGCGCTGATGACCGCGATCTACACGTGGCGCATGATCTTCCGCGCCTTCTGGGGCGAGCCGGTCGAGCAGGCGCGTGAGCTCGAGCACGGTCATCTGTGGCACGCGCCGCAGCCCACCAATCCCGCCAACGGCGAGGTCGAGGACACCGACGTCGGCTTCCCCGGTCCCGAGCACCACATCGCCGAGCGGGCGCTGCCGATGAAGCTCGCGATGGGCTCGCTCGCGGTGCTGGCGACGATCGGCGGGGTCGTGCTGATCCCGAAGGTCACGACCTGGTTCGACACGTTCTTGGAGCCGACGTTCGAGGGCTCGACGATCCACCACGCCGCGCCGAGCGACGGGCTGCTGTGGGGCGGGCTGGCGCTGGGCGCCGCTCTGGGCGTGCTGGGCATCTACGTGGCGTACGTCATCTGGGGCAAGGCGAATGGCGAGATCGCGGTCCGCCTGCGCGAGCGTGTCCCGGCGCTGCACAAGTTCTTCGTCAACAAGTGGTACTTCGACGAGCTGATCGACGTGGTGATCGTCCGCCCGTTCGCCTGGTTCGGTCGCTTCGGCCAGCAGACCTTCGAGCGCATCTTCGTCAACGGCACGCTGATCGGCGGCCCGTCGTCGCTGGTCCGAGCTGGCTCTGCCGCCGTGCGCGCCGTGCAGTCCGGCTTCCTGCGCGCCTACGCCGCGCTGCTGCTCGTCGGCGCCGGCGTCGTGATCCTGTACTTCCTGATCCAGTCCTCGTGAGCCTCCCTCTCTCCATCCCCCTCTGGCTGCCGGCCGCCGCGGCGTTCCTCGCGCTGCTGCTGCCCGCCATCGCCACGCGCGCCCTGGTGATCCTCGGCGCGCTGGGCACCTTCGCCTGGTCGATCTGGGCGATCATCGACTTCGAGCGCTCGGCGCGCGGGCTGCAGAACGTCACCGACGAGATCTGGGTCAAGCAGCTCGGCATCCACTACAAGCTGGGCATCGACGGGTTGAACCTGTTCTTGATCGCCCTGGCGGCGTTCATCTTCTTGGTGTGCCTGGTGTGGGCGGCCTTCCAGTCCGGTCCCGCCCGCCCGCACCCCAAGCAGTTCTTCCTGTTCTTCGCCATCGCCGAGAGCGCCGTGCTCGGCGCGCTGATGGCCCAGGACCTCGCGCTGTTCGTGCTGTTCTTCGACCTGATGCTCCTGCCGTTCCTGTTCCTGACGGGGATCTGGGGGCCGGAGAGCACCCGCGTCGCGGCGATCACCAAGCTGTTCATCTACACCTTGGTCGGCTCGCTGCTGATGCTGGCCGCGGCGATCGCCACCGGCGTCCTCGTCTCCCAGCAAACGGGCAACGACCTGTCCTTCGCCTTCAGCGACCTGGCCAAGGTGACGCTGCCCAGCGGCTCGCAGAACTGGATCTTCCTCTGCTTCGCCGCTGCGTTCCTGGTCAAGATGCCGGCCTTCCCGGTCCACGGCTGGATGCCCGACGGCTACCGCAACATGCCGCTGCCGGTGCTCGCCGTCTTCTCGGCCGTGCTGTCCAAGGTCGCCGCCTACGGCTTCCTGCGCGTCGTGATCCCGATCTTCCCGGACGCATCGGCGCACTTCCAGGACTTGATGCTGGTGCTGGCGCTGGGCTCGATTCTCTACGGCTCGGCGATGGCGTTCACGACGTCTGAGTCGCGGTTGGTGCTGGGGTACTCGTCGGTCGCCCAGCTGGGCTTCATCACGCTGGGGATCTTCGCGTTGAACGGGGACGGCGCCCAGGGCGCGATCCTGCAGGCCGTCAACCACGGCCTCGTCGTCGCCCCCGCGTTCGTGATCGTCGCCTACCTCGCCGCGCGCACCGGCGGCTCGGAGGACATCCGCGATATGGGCGGCATCGCGTTCCGCGCGCCCGTGCTCGCCGCGCTGTTCTTGATCGTCACGCTCGCGAACCTGGCGATGCCGGGCTCGTCGAACTTCGTCGGCGAGTTCCTGATCCTGCTCGGGGTGTTCCACTCCAAGCTGGTCATCGCCGTGATCGCCTTCACGGGCGTCGGGATGGCCGCGGTGTATTCGCTGCGGTTGTTCATCAAGACGATGCACAACCGCGTCGGCGCGGACGTGGAGTCGCGCGACATCAGCTTCCGCGAGGGGCTCGTGCTCGTGCCGCTCGTCGCGGTGATCCTGTTCTTCGCCCTGTACCCGCAGCTCGCGCTCCACAAGGGAGAGAGGACGATCAACCGCTCGGTCAGCGCCGCCGGGGCGATCTCGGGCTCCGACAAGGCCCTCGCCACCCATCCCGAGATCACGGTGATTCGGTAGTCCATGCTTCTCGCAACCGTCGCTAAGCCAACGATCGACTGGGCGGGGACCTCGCCGCTGCTCGCCCTGCTGGGCGGGGCCATCATCGTGCTGCTCGCCGGCCTGCTGCGCGGGCGCTTCATCCGCGAGCAGCTCGTCCCGTTGCTGACGGTCGTCGCGTTCGGCACCGCGATCGGCCTGGGCATCTGGCAGTGGGGCGAGGGCAAGGAGCTCTTCGTCGCCCGGGGCTCGCAGGGCGCGCTGCGCCTCGACGAGCTGACGTTGATGATCACCTTCGTCGTCTCGGTAACGGGGATCGGTGCGGTGCTGCTGTCCTGGCGCGCGCTGGCGCCCCGTGAAGCCGCACACGGCGAGTACTTCGCGTTGATGCTGACCAGCGCCGCGGGCATGGTCATCCTGGCCGCCGCGCAGAACCTCGTGACGGTGTTCTTGGGGTTGGAGCTGCTGTCGGTCCCGCTCTACGTGCTGTGCGCGACCGAGATGCGCCGCGAGCGCTCGCTGGAGTCCGGGCTCAAGTACCTCATCATCGGCTCGGTCGGCTCGGCGACGTTCCTCTACGGGTTGGCCTTCATCTACGGTGGCACGGGCGGCACGGACTTCCGTGACATCGCCGCCGCGATCAGCGGCGGCACCGCGAAGGACTCGCTGCTGCTGACGGGCATCGCGCTGACGCTGGTCGGCTTGGCCTTCAAGGCCTCGATTGCGCCCTTCCACCAGTGGACGCCGGACGTCTACGAGGGAGCGCCGACGCCGGTGACCGCGTGGATGGCGGTCGCGACGAAGGCTGCTGCCTTCGGCGGTGCGCTGCGGATCTTCGACGTGGCGTTGATCGACGCGCACGCCGACTGGGCGCCCATGATCGCGGCGCTGGCCGCGATCACGATCATCGTCGGCAACGTCGGCGCGCTGTCGCAGTCGTCGCTGAAGCGGCTGCTGGCGTGGTCGTCGGTGGCGCAGGCGGGGTATCTGCTCGCGGGCTTGGTCGGCGCTTCGAAGCTCGGCGTGCAGGCGACGGTCTTCTACCTGTCGGTCTACCTGTTCATGAACCTGGCGGCCTTCGCGGTGATCGTGGCCCGCGAGCGCGAGGCGCCGTTTGGCGATGACATCCGCTCGGTGGCGGGCATCGGGGTGTCGCGACCGCTGCTGGCCTGGCCGATGACGCTGGCGATGCTGTCGCTGGCCGGCATGCCGGCGACGGCGGGGTTCATCGGCAAGTTCACGCTGATCGACGCGGCGGCTGATGCGGGCTACACGTGGCTGGGTGTGGTCATCGTCGTTGGGTCGATGATCTCGCTGGCGTATTACCTGAAGGTCGTGGCGGCGATGTGGATGCGGCCGGCGGGGGCCGGTGAGGTCGCGACGGTTGACGGCTCGCCGCGCCTGGCGGGCGCCGACCCAGCGGCCGAGCGAGCGGATTGGGAAGTGACGCTCGTGGCCGTTCTGGCTGGCGCCGCGATCGTGGTGTTCGGCGTGGTTCCGTCGCCGTTGTTGAATTTGGCTGGCGACGCGGGGCGGGCGCTGGGGCTTTTGTAGCTGCTGGGGTGCGCGGCGTTTGTGGCGCCCAGTGCGTTGCGTTGGTGGTGCTGCGCCGCGTGGTCTGTCGGCACCGAGGGAGTGAAGGCGGTCGAGGTGCGACCGCATGGTGTCGTCCGCCGGCGCCCGCGGGATCCGGGTCGGCCCGTGTCCCTCTGTGGGACACCAGACGACCCGGACCTGCAAGCGAGCGACGCGGGTCGGTTCGAACGTCACATAGACGTCGAAAACGCCCCAGACCTCGTGCCCCAGCATGCGTGTCGAGCAAAGGTCGTCATAGACCCTTTGCTCGACACGGACCACCGGCCCGGG
This sequence comes from Baekduia sp., assembly GCA_040509415.1. Taxonomy (GTDB): domain Bacteria; phylum Actinomycetota; class Thermoleophilia; order Solirubrobacterales; family Solirubrobacteraceae; genus Baekduia. The sequence continues at coordinate 6,981 of JBEVLC010000202.1, forward strand.
CGCCGGCGGATGACCGAAGGCGCTTGCGCGACAACCGCCTTCATTCCTCGGTGCCGACGAACCACGCAGCGCGCCCCCGACCACGCACCGCGCTGGGCGCCACAGACGCACGCGCCACCCAGCAAAGGCCAAGGGCGCCGCCCGGCGCCTGGCCCCGCCCCCACCTGGGTACGCCCCACCCCATGTCCACCGACGACCACGCCCACGACCACACCGAGGATCCCCGCAAGCAGGAGCAGGGCAGCGGTGGCTACCCGGAGAGCACGCCCGCGGGCACCGAGGGCGACAAAACCGGCCGACCCGACAAGGACGCCGCAGCCGACGACGCACCCAGCCAATCGACCGACAAGGAAGCCGATCGCGACCATTCGACCGGCAATCCGAACGCCGCCGGCTGACGTCTGACTCCGCGAGCTTCCGGCGCGTCTGGAACGATGCGCCGGTGCGCATCTCCGCCAAGGCCGACTACGCGGTGCGGGCAGCGATCGAGCTGGCCGTCGCCGGAACCGACCGCCCGACCAAGGGCGACAGCGTCGCGCAGGCGCAGGGCATCCCCCTGAAGTTCCTCGAGAACATCCTCGCCGACATGCGCCACGCGGGGCTGGTCACCAGCCGCCGCGGCGCCGAGGGCGGTTACTGGCTCGCCCGGCCCGCCGAGGAGATCACGGTCGCCGACATCATCCGCGCCGTCGAGGGCCCGCTGGCCTCCGTGCGCGGCGGGCGCCCCGAGGATGTGGACTACGCAGGCAGCGCCGAGCCGTTGCAGCGCGTCTGGATCGGCGTCCGCGCGAGCCTGCGCCATGTGGTCGAGAACGTCACCCTCGCCGACCTCGCCTCGGGCAAGCTGCCCAAGGACATCGAGGCGCTGGCGAAGGACCCAGAGGCCTGGGTTACGCGCAGGTAGGGCGACGGCGGACGGCCGCCGGCGTCCACGCGCGTAGCCCCGGTTACGCGCCGCTAGCTACGCGGCGCTCGGCAGCGACTTCACGCCGTCGCGCCGCACGTAGACGATGTCGCCCTCGTGCAGCTCCAGCTGCTCGGCCTCGTGGCGCGTGAGCTGGGCGTAGACGGCGCCGTCGCCGACGAGGTCGAGCTCGACACGGACCTCGAAGCCGAGATGCACGATGCGCGAGATCTGGGCCTCGACGCCGATGCCGTCGGGATCGGTCCGCAGGACGAGGTCGTGGGGACGTACCAACCCGTCGCCCAACCGCGCGACCGGCCCCAGGAAGCCCATGACGAACTCGTTGGCCGGCGTGTCATAGAGCTCACGCGGCGCGCCGACCTGCTCGACCTTGCCCGCGTTGAGCACCACGATGCTGTCGGCCAGCTCCATCGCCTCCTCCTGGTCGTGGGTGACCAGGACGGTGGTGACGTGGACCTCGTCATGCAGCCGGCGCAGCCACGCGCGCAGCTCGGCGCGGACGTTGGCATCCAGCGCGCCGAACGGCTCGTCGAGCAGCAGCACCTTCGGCTCGACCGCCAACGCCCGTGCCAACGCCATCCGCTGGCGCTGGCCGCCTGAGAGCTGCGACGGGTAGCGCTCCTGGTAGCCGGAAAGCCCGACGATGCCGAGCAGCTCGTCGACCTTGGACGTGATCTCCGCCTTCGGGCGCTTGCGCACCTTCAGGCCGAAGGCGACGTTGTCGCGCACCGTCATGTGCTTGAACGCGGCGTAGTGCTGGAAGACGAAGCCGATGTCGCGCTTTTGGGGCGGCAGCCCGGTGACGTCGCGGTCCTCCAGGACGACGGTGCCCTCGTCGGGCACCTCCAGCCCCGCGATCACGCGCAACAGCGTGGACTTGCCCGAGCCCGACGGACCCAGCAGCGCGGTCAGCGAGCCGGGCTGGATCTCGACCGAGACGTCGTGCAGCGCCGCGAAGTCGCCGTAGTGCTTGGAGACCGAGGAGACCGAGATCATCGTGCATCACCCTTGCGTTGCAGCAACGTCAGCGCAAGCAGGGTCGCGAGCGCGATGACGGCCATCAGCGCCGAGGCGGCATACGCGCCGGCGAGGTCGAAGTTGGAAAAGCGGTTCTCGACGAGCAGCGGCAGCGTGATCGTCTCGCCCGAGATCTTGCCCGAGACGACGCTGACGGCGCCGAACTCGCCGATGGCGCGCGCGACCGACAGCACGACGCCGTAGGCCACGCCCCAGCGGATCGCCGGCAGCGTGACGCGCAGGAACGTCTGCCAGCGCGACGCGCCGAGCGTCGCGGCGGCCTGCTCCTGCTCGTCGCCGATCTCGCGCAGCACCGGGACGACCTCGCGCACGACGAACGGCAGGCAGACGAAGATCGTCGCCAGGACCATGCCGGGCACCGAGAAGATGATCTGGATGCCGGCGTCGGTGAGCGTCGGCCCCAGCCAACCCTGGCGGCCGTAGAGCAAGAACAGCGACAACCCGATGACGACCGGCGAGATCGCGAACGGCAGGTCGATCAGCGCTTCGAGCACGCGCTTGCCGCGCACCCGCGAGCGCACCAGCGCCAGCGCCGCCACGATCCCGAAGATGGTGTTCAACGGCACGGCGATCGCCGTGATCTCGATCGTCAGCCAGAACGCGCTGACCGCGGCCGGCGTCGTGATCGAGTCCCAGACCGCCCCCACGCCGGGCTCGAAGGTCCGGTAGAGCACCACGCCGATCGGGACGATCAGCAGCAGCGCCAGGTACCCGAGCGCGAAGAAGCGGATGCCGTAGCGGCTCGCACGGCTAGTGGTCATGCCGTGCACCCCAGTACTCGATGAAGCGCAGGGCGATCAGCATCAGCAGCGAGACGCCGAGCAGGACGACCGCGACCGCCGCCGCACCGCTCGCGTTGTCGGACTCGATCTGCTTGAAGATGAAGACCGACGACACCTGCGTGTCGAACGGCTTGTTACCCGAGATCAGGATCACCGAGCCGAACTCGCCGACCGCGCGCGCAAACGACAGCGCGGCGCCCGACAGGATCGCCGGCATCAGGTTGGGCAGGATGATCCGGCGGAAGGTCGTCAGCGGCCGCGCGCCGAGCGAGGCGGCGGCCTGCTCCATCTCGGTGTCGAGCTCGATCAGCACCGGCTGCACCGCGCGCACGCCGAACGGCAGCGTGACGAACAGCAGCGCCAGCGCGACCGACAGCTGGGTGAAGGCGAGGTTGACGCCGACCGGGCTCGTCGGCCCCCACAGCGCCAGCAGCGTGATGCCAACGACGATCGTCGGCATCGCGAACGGCAGGTCGATGATCGCGTTGACGACCCGGCGCCCCGGGAACTCATCGCGCACGAGCGTCCACGCGATCGCCAGGCCGGCCACGGCGTTGATCGCCGCCACGATGACCGACACGATCAGCGTGAACTTCAGCGTCGAGACGGCCTGGCGGCTGGACACCGAGTCCCAGAACGCCGACAGGCCGCCGTCCAGCGACTTGGCCGCCAGCGCCGCGAGCGGCAGCAGCACGATGATGCTGAGCCACAGCATCGCCATGCCCATCGCGAGACCGCCGACGCCCCCGGACCGCGCTGCGGTCCGAGGGCGACGGGTGCGACGGGCGGGTGCCGGCGCGGCAGGGGTGGCGGCCTGCGTGCTCACTTCGCGGTGGACACTCCGTTGTCTTCCTCGATCTTGGCGACCGAGCCCGTCTCCGGGTCGAAGAGGTCCTTGTTGATCTTCCTCCAGCCGCCGAAGTCATCGACCGTCTTCAGCGTGCCCGGGTCCGGGAACTTGTCCTTGTTCTTGGCGAGCACGGCCTCGTTGACCGGGCGGTAGCCCCAGTCGGCGAAGTGCTGCTGGGCGCTGTCGCCGAGCGCGAACTTCACGAAGGCCGCGCCCTTGGCGCCGCCCGCGGTCGTGGCCGCGATCGGGTTCTGGATCAGGAACGTGTCATCGGGCACGACCAGCTCGATGTTCTTCTCGCCCTTCTTGACGGCCGTCGTGTACTCGTACTCATAGGAGATGAGGACGTCGCCCTCGCCGCCGGTGAAGGTCTGCAGCGCCTCACGCCCGGACTTGGGCTGGACCGGCACGTGGTCGCTCAGGAGCTTCTCGACGAACTCGATCCCGCCGTGCTGGTAGGCACCCAGCAGGTTCCACTTGGCCGCGCCCGAGGTGAAGGGGTTGGGCGTGACGACCTTGACGCCGTCCTTGAGCAGGTCGTCCCAGCCCTTGATGCCCTTGGGGTTGCCCTTGCGCACGACGAACGCGACCAGCGACGTGGTGACGAAGCCGCCCTTGCCGCCGGCCGCCTCGGTCTGGGCGACCCAGTCGGCGGGCACGAGCTTGTCGTCGGTCAGCTTGTCGACGTCGGGCGCGAGCGAGAACGCGACGACGTCGGCCTTCTGGCCGGCGAGCACCGCGCGGCTCTGGTCGCCCGAGGCGCCGTAGGAGGTCTTGAAGGAGACGCCCTCGCCCTCAGCGGTCTTCCCGAAGTCCGGGATGATCTCGTCGTAGACGACCTCGGGGGTCGAGTAGGCGACCAGCGAGAGCGAGGACTTGGCCGCGCCCCCACCGCCGCCGGCGGAGGCCGACGAGTCGCTCGAATCGTCAGACGCGCCGCCGCAGCCGGCCACCGCGAGGGCGGCGACGGCAAGCGTCGAGAGCAGGATCTTGGGCGTCACTGGCACTTCTCCTCAGAAATAGTCTAATCGCGGTCAGGTTTAGGAGGTTCGGCAGTGTACAGCAAGACGACTGAAGAGATCGAGATACTGCAGTAGATGCGCGAGACCACGCCGCAGGTGTTCCTGATCGCCCGTCCCGCGCTCGCTCTCGACGGCCTGCGCGGCTACCTCGACGCCGCCGGCGGCGCTGCGTGGCTGGACCGCCGGCTGGCCGAGAGCGAGACGCTCAACCCCGGCGAGACGCTGGCCGAGTTCGCCGGCCGCGCCTGCTACCGCTCGTGGGAGCCGGGGCTCAACCCCAACGTCACGCGCGTGCGCGCCGACCCGCGCCAGTACCTCGACAACGTGCTCGCCTCCGGCCACGGCTCGGTCCTGGAGCACGCCAGCTACACGTTCGCCTTCCGCGACGTCTCGCGCGTCTTCACCCACGAGCTGGTCCGCCACCGCGCCGGCTCGGCCTTCTCGCAGGAGAGCCTGCGCTACGTCCGGCTCACCGAGATCGGCTTCCGCGTCCCGCCCGCGCTGGAGCCGATCCGCGAGCAGGTGGTGTCGATCGTCGAGCAGCTCGAAGAGCTGCAGGTCAGCGCCGCGCGCGAGCTGGGCGTCGACAACGAGGGCGTCCCGTTCGCGGTCAAGAAGGAGGTGACCTCGGCGCTGCGGCGGCTGGCGCCGATCGGGCTGAGCACCGACGTCATCTGGACCGCCAACGTCCGGACGCTGCGCCACGTCATCGCACTGCGCACCGCGCCCGGCGCCGAGGAGGAGCTGCGGCTGGTCTTCGATCTCGTCGCGCAGCTGGCGCTGGCCGAGGCGCCGGCGCTCTTTCAGGACTTCACGCGTGCCGACGACGGCACGTGGACGCCCGCGCACGGCAAGGTCTGACGGCGCTCTGCGCACGCCCCGGTACCTGAATGGGTGCGCTAGCCGGGATTCGACACCTTCACGCCGTCTGTCGAGATCGCGAAACCAGGGCGCTCCGGCACGCTAAGTGTGAGCAGTGCCCTCTATTGCCGCGATCTTCCCGGGCCAGGGGAGCCATGCGCCCGACATGGACGAGCCCTACCGCGGGCTGCCCGCCTTCGAGCGTGGGCTCGAGCTGCTGGGCTTCGACCCGTTCGAGCGCCTCGACGAGGGCACGCGCTTCCAGCAGCCCGCGATCTTCCTGTGCAGCGTCACCGCGTGGGACATCTGGCGCCAAGAGTCGCCCGACGAGCTCGCACAGGTGCGCGCCGCGGCCGGCCACTCGCTCGGCGAGTACGCCGCGCTGGTCGCCGCAGGCGTTCTGAGCTTCGAGGACGCGCTGAGCCTCGTCGCCGCGCGCGCCGCGGCGATGGCCGACGCGGGCGACCTGCAGTCGGGCTCGATGGTCGCGATGCTCGGTGGCGACGACCACGCGATTCGCGCGCTGGCCGACCGGCTCGGCCTGACGATCGCCAACGACAACGCGCCCGGCCAGCTGGTGCTCAGCGGCGCGACCGACGCCATCGCCCAGGCCGAGGAGCTCGCCCGCGAGGAGACCGGCGCCCGCGCGCGGCGCCTGGACGTCTCGGCCGCCTTCCACTCACCGCTGATGGAGCCGGCTGCGGCACGGTTGGCCGACGCGCTCGCGCAGGTGGAGTTCCAGCAGGGTGCCTTCCCGGTCTATGCGAACGGCAGTGCGGCGCCGTTCGAGGACGTCCGCCGCGAGCTCAGCGAGAACCTGCTGCGCGCCGTGCGCTGGCGCGAGACGATGCTGGCGCTGCGCGCCGCGGGCATCGACCGCTACGTCGAGCACGGCCCCGGGGCGGTGCTCACCGGCTTGGTCAAGCGAACGCTGGCGGCGGCGTGATGCAGGCGGCGACGATCACCGAGACCACGACGGTCCGCCGCGGCCGGATCACCCGCGACGCGGGGCGGGTGGGGGCCGATTCCGTTGCGCGCCCGCGCTCCCGGCGCGCGCTGCCGCGCGGCCTCACCGCCGGCCTCTTCGGCGTCGGCGCCGCGCTGCCCGAGCGCGCGATCGACAACGCCTACTGGGAGCAGCGCCTCGACACCGACGACGCCTGGATCGTGCGGCGCACCGGCATCCGGACGCGCCGCTGGCTCGATGCCGACGAGCCGCTCGCGCCGCTGGCCGCGCGCGCCTGCGCCGACGCGCTGGCCGACGCCGGCCGCACCGCCGGCGAGGTCGACCAGATCATCGTCACGACGATCACCCCGGACAAGGTCACGCCCGGCCTGGCCCCCGAGGTCGCGCGGCTGATCGGCGCCCACGGCGCCGCGGCGGTCGACCTCAACGCCGCCTGCGCCGGCTTCCTGTACGCCTTGGACCAGGCCGCGGCGCTGGTGGAGACCGGCCGCGCCGGCGTCGTCCTCGTCTGCGGCGCCGAGGCGCTGAGCCGCATCACCGACACCGAGGACCGCGGGACCGCCGTGCTGTTCGGCGACGGCGCGGGCGCCGTGGTCGTCGCCGCCGGCGAGCTGGATCGCGGCGTCTCGCGCTTCGTCCTGGGCTGCGATCCCGAGCAGGGTGACCTGCTCTACGCCGACGCGACCGATCGCAAGCTGCGCATGCAGGGCCGCGAGGTCTACCGCCACGCGGTGGCGCGGATGGTCGAGGCGACGCGCGAGGCGCTGCACGCCGCCGACCTGACCGTTGACGATCTCGACGTCTTCGTCGCCCACCAGGCAAACTCACGCATCATCGAGTCCGCCGCCAACGAGCTGGGCCTGCCCCACGCCAAGCTCGCGATCAACGTCGACCGCGTCGCCAACACGTCCTCAGCATCGATCCCGCTTGCGCTGGCCCAGGCCGAGCGCGACGGGCTGCTGACGCCGGGCGCCACCGTCGGCCTGGCCGCCTTCGGCGCCGGCTTCGTCTGGGGCGCGGGCGTCGTCAGCTGGAAGGAGCGCCAGTATGTCTGCGCCTGAGGGAGCGGTCGCGCTGGTCACCGGCGGCACGCGCGGCATCGGCGCGTCGATCGCGCAGCGCTTGAAGGCCGACGGCTACAAGGTCGCCACGCTCGGGCGCAGCGGCGGCGACGTGCAGGCCGACGTCGCCGACCCGGCCGCGGTGCAGGCCGCCTTTGACGAGGTCCGCGAGCGCTTCGGCCCCGTCCTGATCCTGGTCAACAACGCCGGCGTGACCGCCGACGGGCTGGCCATCCGGATGCCCGACGATGATTGGGCCCGCGTGATCGACACCAACTTGAACGGCGCCTTCAACTGCACCAAGCGCGGTCTCGAGGACATGTTGAAGGCCCGTTGGGGCCGCATCGTCAACGTGTCGTCGATCTCTGCCGAGCGCGGCAACTCCGGGCAGGCCAACTACGCCGCCTCCAAGGCCGGGCTGCTCGGCTTCACGCGCGTCATCGCCAAGGAGATGGGCAAGCGCAACATCACGTCCAACGCGGTGACGCCCGGCTTCATCGAGACCGAGATGACGGCCGAGCTGCCGGCCAAGGAGCTCGCGGCCGCCATCCCGGCGGCGCGCATCGGCCAGCCCGAGGAGGTCGCCGCCGCGGTGGCGTTCCTCGTCAGCGACCAAGCGGCCTACATCAACGGCGCGACCCTGGCCGTCGACGGCGGCCTCGGCGCCTAGCACCCACTGTCCTGACCAAGAACATCAAGAACCAGGAGCACACCACCATCATGGCCAACCAGCAAGAGATCCTCGAAGCCATCCGGGCCGAGCTCACCGCCATCAAGGTGCCCGACGCCGACACGGCGCAGCCCGACACGACGTGGGAGCAGCTCGACGTCGACTCGCTCGACCTCGTCGAGCTCGTCAAGGCGCTCGAGGACCGCTTCGACGTCCAGATCGCCGATCCGGATCTCAAGGGCATTGCCTCGGTCGGCGACGCGATCGCGCTCGTCGAGCGCCTGCAGACCGCGACGGCCTAGGCCCCGCTTATGGACGGCATCGTCATCACCGGACGGGGCGTCGTCTCCCCCGTCGCCACGGGCGTCGATCAGTTCTTCGATGCCCTGCTCGGCATGGAAGGGGGGATCACCGACGAGGGCGTCGCCCCCTGCGCCGAGTTCGACCCTGAGGTGGTGATGACCCCGAAGGAGGCGCGGCGGATGGACCGCTTCGCCCAGCTCGCGGTCGCGGCCGCCGACCAGGCGGCAGACGAGGCCGGCCTGCTCGGCGAGGTCGACCCGGCACGCGTCGGCGTCATCGTCGGCACCGGCGTCGGTGGGTTGACCACGCTGCAGGCGGAGTGCAAGACGTGGCTGGAGGAGGGCGACCGCGCCGTCTCTCCCCTGTTCGTCCCGATGATGATGCCCAACGCCGCGGCGGGTCAGATCGCGATGCGCCGTGGCCTGCACGGTCCGGGCTTCTCGATCGCCAGCGCCTGCTCGACCGGCGCGCACTCGATCGGCGAGGCCGCCCGGTTGATCGCGCGCGGCGAGGCCGACGTGATGATCTCCGGCGGCACGGAGGCGGCGCTCGTCGGCCTTTGCTTGGCGGCCTTCCGGCGCATGGGCGCGCTGTCGCGCGTCGGCGAGTCGCGCCCGTTCGACACGCGCCGCGACGGCTTCGTCATGGGCGAGGGCTCCGCGGTCCTGGTGCTGGAGCGCGAGGAGCACGCCCGCGCCCGCGGCGCGCAGATCTACGCGCGCGTCAGCGGCTACGGCGCGTCCAACGACGCCTTCCACATCACCCAGCCCGAGGAGAACGGCCGCGGCGCCGTGGAGGCCATGACGGCCGCGCTGCGCGACGCCAACCTCGCGCCGGAAGACGTCGGCTACGTCAACGCGCACGGCACGAGCACGCCGATCAACGACCGCGTCGAGACCCTCGCCCTGCGCCAGGTCCTCGGCGAGGACGGCCCGCCGGTCTCCTCCTGCAAGGGCGCCGTCGGGCACACGCTCGGCGCCGCCGGCGCGATCGAGGCGCTGGCGTGCGTCGAGGCCCTGCGCCGCGGCGCGCTGCCGCCGACGCTCGGGCTCGAGGACATCGACCCCGAGTGCGCCGCCGACCACATCGCCGGCGCGCCGCGCGAGGCGCCGGATCTCAAGGTCGCCCTCAGCAACTCGTTCGCCTTCGGCGGCCAGAACGCGACCCTCGTCCTCCAAGCGGCCTAAGAGCTCCCCACACGCCATGTCCGCCGTCTTCGACGTCCTTCCTGAACACCTTGCCGCCCGCGCGCGGCTGGAGCTCCTGTTCGACGCCGGCACGTTCCGGCCGATCCGCAGCGCGGTGGGCGACGGGGTGCTGTCGGGCAGCGGGCGCGTCCAGGGCCGCGCGGTCGTCGCGTGGGCCCAGGACGGCACGTTCAAGGGCGGCTCGCTGGGCGCCGCGGGCGGCGAAACGATCGCCAGGACGATCCAGCGCGCCGACGCCCTCGGGGTCCCGGTCGTCGGCTTCCCGCACTCGGGCGGCGCGCGGCTGCAGGAGGGCGTCGCGGCGCTGAGCGCCTACGCGGCGATCTTCCGCGCCCAAGCCCAGGCGACGGTCCCGATGATCAGCGTCGTGTCGGGCCCGTGCGCCGGCGGCGCGGCCTACTCGCCCGCGCTGGGCGACTTCGTGGTCATGACGGCCGAGGCCGTGATGTTCCTGACCGGCCCGAAGATCATCGAGCGCGTGACGCGCGAGGTCATCTCGGCGGCCGATCTCGGCGGGACCAAGGTGCACGGCGCCAACGGCGTCTCGCACATGGTCGCCCGCGACGACGTCCATGCCGCCGAGCTGGTCCGCGAACTGCTGACCTTCCTGCCCGACCGCGTCGGCGGCCACGGCATGCCGCTGGTGCCGCCGGCCGACGCGCCCGGCGAGGATCCGGGCGATGTGCTGCCCGAGAGCAACCGCCGCGTCTACGACGTCCGCGACGTCGCCGCCCGCATGCTCGATCGCGGCGCGCTGTTGGAGCTCGCGCCACGCTGGGCGCGCAACCTCGTCGTCGGCTTCGGCCGGGTCGAGGGGCGCGCGGTCGGCGTGATCGCCAACCAGCCCAAGCACCTCGGCGGCTGCCTCGACGCAGCGTCGGCCGAGAAGGGCGCGTGGTTCGTGGACCTGTGCGACCGCTTCGGCATCCCGCTCGTCGTCCTGGCCGACACGCCGGGCTTCCTGCCGGGCGCCGCCCAGGAGCAGGCGGGCGTCCTGCGCCACGGCGCGTCGCTGCTGCGGGCCTTCGGCCGAGCCTCGGTGCCGCGGGTCACGGTGACGCTCCGGCAGGCGTATGGTGGGGCGCACATCGTCATGAACTCCCGCGATCTCGGTGCGACGTTGACCCTTGCCTGGCCCGGCGCCCGGATCGGCGTCATGGGCGCGCGCCAAGCCGTCGAGCTCGTCGGCCGCCGCGAGATCGAGGCGGGCGCCGACGCGGCCCTGCTGGCCGACGCGTATGAGGCCGAGCACCTGCCGGTGCGCATCGCGGCCGCCGCGGGGTTCGTGGACGAGGTCGTCGCGCCAACGGAGACGCGCGACCGCATCGCCCACATCCTCGAGCTGGCCCAGACGTGAGCCCAACCGGCGAGCCGCTGGAGCTCAACGAGTCGCGCAACGCGACCGAGGAGGCGATCCTCGACGCCGCGCGCGACGCGCTCGCAGACACCGAGTACCGCCGCCTGACGATGGACGTCATCGCCAAGCGGGCGTTCGTCAGCCGCACGGCGCTGTACTTCTACTTCCCCAACAAGCGCGCGCTGGTCGACCGGCTGATCCTGCGCGCGTTCTTGGACATGTACGAGGCGGCCTCGCCCTATCTCGACGGCAGCGGCGACCCGCGCGCGGAGCTGCGCCGCGGCCTGGCGCGCACCGTGAAGGTCATCGACCGCGACGCGCACGTCCTGACGCTGGCGGCGATGCTCTCGGGCGAGGAGGACCGCCTGCCGCCGCAGTGGGCGCCCTACGTCGTGCGCTTCGTCGAGGGCGCGACGGCCCGCATCGCGCGCGACCAGGCACGCGGGATCGCACCGTCCGACATCCCGCCGCGGCTGGCCGCCCAGGCGCTGCTGGCCATGGTCGAGCGCCACGTAACCCTGGAGCTGATCCAGGGCGGCGGCGATGCGCATCAGTCGATCCGCGTGCTCGCCGAGCTCTGGTGGCGCGCGGTGTACTCCAAGCCGGCCTAGCGCCCCCGCGCCGCGTCCTCGCGGCTCGCCTTCTCGGCGAAGCGGCGGGCGAGGGCGGCGCGGATGGAGAGGACCATCGAGTCGAGATGGTCGCGCGATGCGGGGTCGATCTCGGTGAAGCGGATCGCGGTGCCTTCGGGGATCGTCCGGACGATGGTGCCGCTGGCCTTGACCTCAGGGCCGCCCTGGGGCATCTCGATGGTCACCTCGACCTCCGCGTCGCGCGCGCCGAACGCGGCGCCTTCGAGCAGCGCGCCGCCGGCCGACACGTTCACCGTGCGCGAGGCGATCGTCTGGCCACCCGTGCTGACCGTGACCGGGAGCTGGACATCGAGCCGCGGGCTCTCGCGCAGGTTGTCGACGCGACCTTCGCGGTTGGCGGTGAAGGCGACGCACCCCTGCTGGGCACGCTCGGCGTTGCCGTGCAGGACGACGAGGTGCCCCTGGTGGCGAAACGAGAGCTGCGCGGCGCGTGGCAACAAGCCGGGCGTCGGGTCGCGCGGGTCCCGTGGCAGAAGCCACGCGATGTCCTTCCCCGTCGCCGCGACGATCCCTTGCATGGGACGCACGCCGACGCTGAGCGTGGCGGGCATGAAGTCGCGAATTCGACGCACCGCTCAGCATCGTGCCAAACGGCGCGGTTGTTCGTCAGGAGACCAACGCACCGTGGACGCCCAGCGCGTGGAAACCGCCATCGACGTGGAGGATCTCACCGGTCACGGCTCGTGACAGCGAGGAGAACAGGAAGAGGACGGCGTCGGCAACCGGCTCGGGGTCGTCGAGATCCCAGGGCAGCGGCGCGCCCTGCTCCCAGGCTTGGGCGAGCACGTCGAAGCCCTCGATCGCACCGGCGGCCATCGTGCGCAGCGGGCCGGCGGCCACGAGGTTGGAGCGGATCCCGCGCGGGCCGAGGTACTGGGCGAGATAGCGGTTGACCGACTCCAAGGCGGCCTTCGACACCCCGGCCCAGTCGTAGATCGGCCAGGCCTTGGTCGCGTCGAAGTCCAGGCCGACGAGCGAGCCACCGCCCTCGGCGCGCTCCAGCAGCGGCGCGAACGCGGCGCCCAGCGACTTCAGCGAGAACGCGCTGATCTCGAACGCGCTGACCGCCGAGGCGACCGGCGCCTCCATGAAGCGGCCGCCGAGTGCGTCGCCGGGCACGAAGGCGATCGCGTGCAGGACGCCGTCCACGACGCCCCAGCGCTCCTCCAGCTCCGCGGCGACCGCGGCGATCTGCGCTTCGTCGGTCACATCGAGCTCCAGCACGTCGGGCGGTTGAGGCAGGCGCTGGGCCATCCGCTGGGTCAGCCGCAGCGCGCGGCCGAAGCCCGTGAGGACGATCTCGGCACCCTCCTCCTGCGCGCGGCGCGCGACCGTGTAGGCGATCGAGCGATCGGTCAGCACGCCGGTGATCAGGAGCTTCTTGCCGTCCAGGAGAGCCATCACCCCATCCTTACCGACGATGGCGCCCGAAGTTCCCCGGGTTCGACGGTGGTGGCGGAGATGTCGAGCCTGGATGGTTGATGCGAAATCGAGCGTGGTCGTGGACGTGCGCAGCGTGGATGCTGGGCGCCGCACGATTCCGCAGGCGATCCTGGTTGGATCGT
>JBEVLC010000203.1:0-3983 GCA_040509415.1 Baekduia sp.
GTGAAGGTCGGCAAGGAGGTCATCGTCAAGAAGGGCGACGAGATCGACCGCCAGATCTTCGCGGCGCTGCAGGAGGCGTTCCCGCTCGGGGACGTCAAGCAGGCGACCGTCGGCGACGGCGTCGTCCGCATCTCGGTCCGCTCGACGCTCAAGTGCGAGGCGACCGTCGGCGTGTGCCAGAAGTGCTACGGCCGTGCGCTGGCCACGGGCAAGACGGCGATGATCGGCGACGCGGTCGGCATCGTCGCCGCCCAGTCGATCGGCGAGCCGGGCACGCAGCTGACCATGCGTACGTTCCACACCGGCGGCGTCGCCGGCGCGGACATCACGCACGGCCTCCCGCGCGTCGTGGAGCTGTTCGAGGCGCGTAAGCCGAAGGGCCTCGCGCAGATCGCCGCGGTCGACGGCACCGTCACGATCGAGGACACCGACAAGTCGCGCACCGTCGTCATCACCGACGACCCCGGCGACGAGCACCGGCACACGTTCCCCCGCCGCACGCGCCTGTACGTGGGCGACGGCGACAAGATCGAGCCGGGCGAGCAGCTCAACGAGGGGTCCCTGTACCCCCACGAGCTGCTGGCGATCCGCGGCCGCACGGACACCGAGGTCTACCTGGTCAAGGAAGTCCAGGAGGTCTACAAGTCCCAGGGCGTGGACATCAACGACAAGCACATCGAGCTGATCGTCCGCCAGATGCTCAAGAAGGTCCGCGTGGACCAGAAGGGCGACACGAACTACCTGCCGGGTCAGTTCGTGGACCGCTACGACTTCGCGCGGGTCAACGCCGAGGTGGCCAAGGCCAAGGGCGAGACGGCGCAGTACGAGGAGATCATCCTCGGGATCACGAAGGCGTCCCTGAACACGGACTCCTTCCTCTCGGCCGCCTCCTTCCAGGAGACGACCAAGGTGCTCACCGACGCCGCGCTCGAGGGCAAGAAGGACACCCTCAACGGCCTCAAGGAGAACGTGATCATCGGCAAGCTGATCCCGGCCGCGACGGGGCTCAAGCGCTACCGCCGCATCGAGATCGAGCCGTCCGAGCCGCTGCCCCGCGCGATGGACGAGGTCGGCCTGCTCGATCAGGACGAGATCGCCGCCGAGCTGGGTCTCGGCGACGGTGACGGCCTCGGCGGGTTCGGCGCGGGCTTCGACCAGGATCTCGCGCAGCTGGAGGACATCGGGGCCGGTGGCGACACCGGGTTCGCCGACGAGCTGGCCGAGCTCGACGTGCCGACCGACAGCGACGAGTAGCCGCAGCATCTAGCTGACCCGAAAATCGCCCTCTGGGCGATGCTTCGGAAGGGAAAGGCGCTCACGGGCGCCTTTCCCGCGTTAAGGCCTGGCGCGCCTTTCCCCGGCGCCTCTCGCCGTTAACGCCTCGGCTGGTGCTGGGCGGCGGGGGTGGAAAAAGGGGAGGGCGGCACACCGCCGGCGTAGGCGCAAACGTCCGTTGGACGACTGTTCTCCCCAATTCCCCAAGGCCAGATATCGCCGCCGATGTCACGAAAGACCACCCGTTTTGCGCCCGTTTGCGGGGAACTTGCCAACTTGATCGCATCCTTACGCGGCCGTGAAGTGAGACCGCTACGCTCTGCGAGGGCCGTTTGGGTCAAGCGGTTCAGGGCGTTTGCCGATGTCTGGGGCGAGAGATCGGTGAGCTGGGTCCTTCTTGCCCACCTCCGCCAGACCCACGCTGTTCGTCCCACCACCACCACTGCATGACGATCCAACTCGGCATCCTCCTCGCGCTGATCTGCGCCTTCGTCTCGAACCTCGGGTTCTTCTTCAAGCACCGCGGTGCTTGTGAGGTCGCGAAGGTCGACATCCGCCATCCGTTCCGCACGGCGAGGAACCTCTACTCCTCGAAGTGGTTCGCCATCGGCATGGCGATCGCCACCAGCGCCTGGCTCTTCCATGTCGCCGCCTTGGCCCTGGCCCCCATCTCGGTGGTCCAGGTCGTGCTCGCGGGTGGCGTCGTGATGATCGGCGTGATGGCCCAGCGGATCTTCGGCGTCGAGGTCGGCAACCGCCAGTGGTGGGGCCTCGCGCTGACGTGCCTGGGCCTCGTGCTGCTGGCCGCGACGTTCCCGACCAACCACGACGGCGCGCACTCGAACTTCTCCACTCCGGCGATGATCGCCTTCGAGGCCGGCCTGTTCGGCATCGGCGGCCTGCTGATCATGGGCCCGCGCGTCGGTGCCCCGGCTGAACACCATGGCGTCATGCTCGGCGCTGCCGCAGGCGTCCTGTTCGGCGTCTCTGACGTCGCCATCAAGGCGCTCACCGGCATTGCCGGCGACGAGGGCATCATGGCCCTCGCTGCCAGCCCTTGGCTCTACGTCACGATCGGCGCCTCGGTCGCCGCCTTCTTCTCCTCCGCCCGTGGCCTGCAGGACGGCGAAGCCGTCTCGGTCATCGCGATCACAGGCACCGCGGCGAACATCACCACGGTGGCCGCCGGCATCCTCGTCTTCGGCGATCCGCTCCCGGGCTCCACGTTCGGCATCGTGCTCCAGGGCCTCGCCTTCCTGCTGGTGATCGTCGCCTCGGCGATGACGCCCGCGCCCCGCGCCGCCGGCGCCGCGGCACCCGCTGCGGCCTGAGCGACCAACAGCTTCTAGTGTGCGGGGCGGCTATGCGCCGCCTCGTCCTCGTCCTCGGCCTCGTCGCCGTCCTGCTGGCAGCCGGCTGCAGTCGTCCGCAGACCAAGCTCCAGGAGCTGCCCACCGGGCCGCTGACCAAGGACGAGTACGTCCACGCGTTCGAGGTCAGCGCCGCGGGTCTGGCTCCGAAGTACGGGGTCGGGAAGGATCTGCCGCCCGATGCGCCGGCCAAGGAGCAGGACGCCCATGTCGTTGCGCTGCAGCGGCTGCTGCGGGCCTGGGCCGACCGCCTTGCGGGACTCCAGCCACCGGCGGATGCCGCCCGCGCGCAGGCCCGCTACGTCGCTGGCGTCCGCAGCTTCGCCACCGATCTGGACCGGGCGCGCGCCCTGCTGGCCCGTGACGACACCAAGGGCGCCGCGGCGCTGCTCTCCTCTGGCCGCATCGTCTCGCCGGCCACCCGCGCGCACCTCGTCGCCGCGCGGCGCGCGTTTCACCGCCTGGACTACGACCTCCAGGATCTCGACTCGGCCCCGGTGAAGACGCCATGAGCGCGGACGCGCCCCGCTATGACCACATCGGTGACGGTTACGCCCGCACCCGTCGCGAGGATCCCCGCTTCGCCGCGCGCATCCACGCGGCGCTGCGCGATGCGCGGACGGTCGTCAACGTCGGCGCCGGAGCGGGCTCCTACGAGCCGGCCGACCGCCATGTGATCGCGATCGAGCCCAGCGACGTGATGGCCGCCCAGCGCCCACCGCGGCGTGTTCCCGCGATCCGCGCCGGTGCGGGGGACCTGCCGCTGCGCGACGGCAGCGTCGATGCCGCGATGGCGATCGTCACCCTGCACCACTGGGACGCCGATCAGGAGCGCGGGGTCCGCGAGCTGCGCCGGGTCGCACGCGGGCCGGTCGTGATCCTCACCTACGACCCGCGGGTCAGCGGCGCGATGTGGCTGATGGCCGATTACCTGCCCGAGGTCGCGGCGCTCGACCACGCGATCTTCCCGCACCCCGAGCGGCTCGCCGGCTGGCTTGGCGGCGAGGTCGCGATCGAGCCGGTGCCGATCCCGCGCGACACGCCCGACTGGATGCTCGGCTCCTTCTGGGCCCATCCCGAGCGCGTGCTGGACCCCGGAGCGCGTGCCGCGACCTCCGGCTTCGCGCGAATGGAACCGGCGATCGTCGAGCGCTGCGTGGCGGCCGTCGCCGCCGACCTGGCCTCCGGCGCGTGGGACGAGCGTCACGGCCACCTCCGTGCGCTCGACGCCTACGACGTCGGGCTGCGGCTGGTCGTCGGGCGGCCCTAGGCCGCCTGTACCTCGACGTCGACCTCGTCGTCGGTCGACGTCGCCGCACCGGGGGCCGGGAAGAGCTC
>JBEVLC010000204.1:0-10280 GCA_040509415.1 Baekduia sp.
TTGGCGGGGAGCTGGTCCGGACGCGCTTGGAGCCGGAGCTGTTGGGGGCGGGGCCGCTGGCCACCCGCCCGCTGTCTGACGACGTCAAAGAGCTGAGGAGGATGCGCTATGGGCCTGGTTGATCCACAGCCAGCACCAACACGAACTGCAACGCGAGGAGCCCGGGATACCGGCGTACGCACCGGTCGCGCACCCGCCCGAGCGCTGGGACCCGTGATTCCAGCGGCAGCGGGGCGCCTGCCAGACGTTCCTCCCGGACGGCGAACCCTGCACGGCGCGCCAGTTCCGCTGCGCTCGCGCGCGTGAAGAAGCGCAGGTGCGTGCGGTCCAGGAGACCGTAGTCGGTGTAGTCGAAACGGCCACGCAGCAGCGCCCGGCGGGCGGTCCAGTGCGCGATGTTCGGGACCGAGACCACCGCGCGGCCGCCGGGCGCCAGCAGCGTGCGTAGCCAGGCCAGGACGGCCCACGGGTCGCGCAGGTGCTCCAGCACGTCGGCGCAGACGACGAGGTCGGGGCGGGCGCCGGCGAGCATCCGCTCGACCTCGGCATGGGTGAACGGCGCTTCGAGATCGCCGACGACGACCTCGCGGCAGTGGGCACGCGCTGCCTGTGCCGCGACCGGATCGAACTCAATTCCGTCGACCGTGCAGCCGCGGTGTGACAGCTCGGCGGCGAGGTAGCCGGTGGCGCAGCCGACGTCGAGCACGTGCGCGCCGTCGGGGACTTCCTCCAGGACGATGCGGTGCGCGGCACTGAGGCCGTGCGCGGCGACGAGACCGGCGTAGGGGCTAACCGTCGTCATCGCCAAGAAGTTGGTCCACACGTTGCCGAATGTCGTCAGGCAAATCGATTCGACGGAGTGCTAGCAGGCGCTCTCGGGCTTCACCGGCCCGTTGCTGCAGTCGTAACACGTACGCCAGTTGAACGGAGGCGCGCAGACTGCCACCTTCGCTTGCTTGCATGAGGATCGTTTCGGCCTCGGCCAGCCGATCGCGCTCGGCAAGCAGCACCGCAAGTGCGATGGCTCCGTTCTCGCGCGCCTCGGCGTCGCCCGACAAAATTGCCTTGGAGAGCAGAAGCTCCGCCTCGTCATTGATCGAGCGAGCGTCCTCATCCTCTGGGCCGGCGGCGCGAAAGCCCACGCTTCCCCTTCGATCCACCGCGTGGGGGAGACGGCTTCGCAAGAGGAGCGATAGGTTGACGGCGGCCTTCGCGGCAGCATTCGAATCAGGCCAGTCGCGGAGAACGCGACGGAATGTTTCCTCCGCCTCGGTCGGGCTGCCGCCAAGCCTATGGTCTCGGGCAAGCATGAACGTTGCCATGCTCACCTGCTCGAAATCCTCAGATTCCGCCGCGCGTGCTCTCCAAAGGACGGCCTCTTTATGTTGCCCTACGTCTGAGTAGATGTCCGCAAGCCTGTCGGCCGCCTCAAACGACGAATAGCCCAGATCGTCCTTCCAGACGCTCTCCAGGATCTCGGTCGCTTCTGCGCGACGGTCGGGCTTCGGCTCCAAGAATGCCGCCAGCTGCATACGAGCATCGGATGCGTCATCGGTTGCGTTGGCAACCAAGGTGGCTTGGCGCAAGAAATCTTCAACTTGGCCAGCGTCACCTCGAGCAAACGCCAACTCAGACATAAGGATCAAGCCACGCGCGCGAGCCCATGGGGGTCCGTTGTCGCAGAGGTGGTTGATGAGTTGCTGCGCTTCGTCAAACTTATGACGCTTAATCAGGATTCGAGCGAGGTTGGCACGCGCGTTTAGGTCTCCCGATGCCATCGCCTGTCTGTATGCGGCGATTGCATCATCGATTCGACCATACGCGGCCATCATCACGCCGAGAGCATTCGCGCCATGGCGCTGCGCATCCGGGGTTCCGGACACCATCGCGGCTTGAAACAACGATTCGGCCTCGGCTTCCAGCGTTTTCGCGACGGACGGCAGTTCGCCGCGCGGACGCCTGAGGATCACAGATGCACCGCCGCGCGCACGCCGACCTCCTACGGCCCGGCGACGCAGAATGAGGCCGAGATTTACTGCACTTCGTGCTGCGCTAGAGCTCTCCGGTGCAGCGGCTAGCGCCTTCCGATACAACTCCTCTGCGGCAATCTCGTCGTTGTCCTCGACGGCGTTGAGCGCCAACGAATAATACCCAGCGGCTTGCACTTCTGGCGTGTCCCGCTGGGTCGCCAGCATGTAATTATCGGAGGACTTAGCCGCGTCTCCTGCACGGCGGAATGCGTGACCAAGTTCTAGCTGAGCTCTGTCTGCCACTTCGAGATCGGTCGCAGCGAGGGCCTTCTCAAATGCCTCCTGGGCTAGGTCAAACCGGCCTCGGTGGCCTGCTGACCAGCCTACGCTTGTGGCTTCGTCCGGACTGACCTCATCAAGAACGGCTCGCCACGTATATTCAGGAATACTGCGCTTACCCTGGCTGTCGCCGACCTCTCCATCGAAATAGGCAAGTACGTAGTCGAAGGGCATGAAGGTCTTTCCGTCTGCGCTCTTGAACGCCAACGCAATGGACGGAGCGACCTCCTGGCACGCCCACTGAATGCCACGTTCGAGATCGGCGTCAGTGATCGCAACGCGAGGCCGGAGGGCATCGAGGTAGGGCCGAAACGCTCGGGCCAAGGTTGCGTCATCGATGTTCGTGATATTTCCTGTGCGTTTCCAGTCGATGATGGCGCTGGCAACGGCCAGTCCTTCTGGACACGCCTCTTCCCCGGCCCTAAGGCGTTGTGTCAAGCGTGGGCCGGAGATCATGTGAACCCCTAGCTCATGATCCAGGTTGAGGGTTGGATAGGCAGCACGTGCGGCAACGAGTTCATCCGACGTTAGGCGTCCTGCGATGCGGACGATCTGGGCACGTTCCAGGGTTTCCCTGGCCTCTTCGGCCGCTTCGAGGTCGTCACCGTGCGCTTCAACACGATCGACGAACGTGGCGAGCTCGCGCTCCCGGATTGTTCCGAGAATGCGGACGTCGCATGGCCAGCTACGCAGCCGACGTAAGGTGCTCGGGTTGAGGGCTCCGGTCCTCAGAAACGCATCGATGTCATCGAGCCAGAGCACAACTGAACTTGCTGAGGAAGAAAGTCGTTGTCCGATCTCACTGAGCCGAGCGAGCGCAAGCGGATCTCGCCCGGGCCGCACTGGCACCAGAACGAGACTGTCAGGGTGCAGCCGGCGACCGATCTCAGCCGTTGTGCGGCTCTTTCCCGATTTCGATGGTCCAGCAACAACGACGAAATCATGTGCGCGAAGCGCAGCGATGACGCGTTCATCGGCCTGTCGCGGCACGTAAGGAACTTCACCGTCTGAGGCTGTGGACGCAAGGGCCGACCACGAGACCCCTAGATCATCGAAGAGTTCGGCGGCCTCGAACGGCGTCGGGCGGGAGCGGAGGCATTTCAAGGCGGCATCGTCGAGGTGTGCTTCAGCGGCGACACGCTCTGCGGCAGAGCGCGCGAGCTCACTCTGCCGCGTGACTCGTTGCTTGAGGATCTTGTGGGCCCCGCTGGCAAGGGCGCCTGTCAAGAGCGCCGCAACGATGGGCCACCGCCCCGCCCCGAGTTCTCGCGCGATCGGGAGGAACGCAGCAGCGGCAGCGACGAGGAGGGCAGCGAGCGATGCGAGCCGATTGGTGGTCAAGCGACGCCTTTATACACGAAGCGAAGGTGAGTAGACCTCACTCGCCGTTGAGCGTCGCGACGAGCCGGCGGGCGCCGCCGTGGTCGCGGTGCTCGCAGAGAGAGATGCCCTGCCAGGTGCCGAGCGCGAGCCGGCCGTCGCCGACCGGCAGCGTCAGCGACGGGCCCATCAGCGAGGCCTTGATGTGAGCGGGCATGTCGTCGGCGCCCTCGTCGGTGTGGGTCCAGGCGAACTGCTCGGGCACGGCGGCGTTGGCCCACGTCTCGAAGTCGCGGCGCACGTCGGGGGAGGCGTTCTCGTTGAGCGTCAGCGACGCGCTCGTGTGCAGGATGTGGAGGTGCAGCAGGCCGACCGAGATGTCGTGCAACTCCGGCAGCGCGCCGACGACCTCGCGAGTGACGAGATGGAAGCCGCGCGGGCGCGGGTCGAGCGTCAGCTCACGCTGGATCCACATCGCCGACCTCGGGGCGCGCGATGCCCTCGTCGTAGGGCACCGCGTCCTCGAGCTTGAAGTACAACTTGAGCCCCTTGCCGTCCGGGCTGCGCTCGGCCGGGCCGATCTTGCCCTGGTCGGGATAGATGACGACGTCGGGCTGACCGTGGGTGCTGATCGCCAGGAAGCGCGCGTCGACGGCGCCGTCGTTGACGAGCTGGTGAGCGCCCTCCTCGCCGACCGGGAAGCGGACGACGTCGCCGCGGCGGATGCGCTCCCAGCCCGTCGGCGTACGCAGCGCGAGGTCGCCTTCGAGCAGGACCAGCACTTCCTCCTCGGCCAGATGGAAGTGATAGGGGTAGGCGACCTGCCCCGCCGGCAGCGACCACAGGCTGACGCCGATGCGCTCGGTGCCGAGCTGGTAGCCGAGCCGCGCGCGCGAGGCGTGGAAGCCCTCGACGGTGTCGCGCTGCTCGTCGAAGTTGGGGTTGTAGATGTTGGGCATCGGGCGCGCCATGTTCACACGTCGTGCGGGATCCGTGCGACGCGCAGGTCGATCTTCCCGTTGCGCAGGAACGGCACGCCTTCGTCGAAGAGCAGCGCGCGCTGGCGCTCGCCCTTGGCCAGCGAGCCGTCGGCGCGGACGACGCGCCACCACGGCACGTCGGCGTCGTCGTTGAGGCGCAAGACGGTTCCGGTGAGCCGCGGTGCGCCTGGCGACAGGTCGCCGTAGGTCCGGACGAACCCCTCAGGGATCTCGGCGATGCGATCGAGGATCGCCTGATGGGATGCTGGGGCCATGGTTCGCGCAGGCACGTACTCGATCGTCGCACGAGATCCCGACAGCGGCGAGCTCGGTGCGGCCGTGCAGTCGCATTGGTTCTCGGTCGGGTCGATCGTGACCTGGGCGCGGCCGGGCATTGGCGCGGTGGCCACGCAGTCGATCGTCGAGCCTGCCTATGGCCCGCGGCTGCTCGACGCGCTGGCCGGTGGCGCGGCACCCGGTGATGCGCTGGCCGCGCTGTTGGCTGCCGACGAGTCGGCGCACTTTCGCCAGGTGGCCGTCATTGGCGTCGACGGTCCGCCAGCGACGCACTCGGGTCCGGGCTGCATTGCGTATGCCGGCCACGCGGTCGGCGACGACTTCAGCGTTCAGGCCAACATGATGGCCTCGGACGCGGTCTGGCCCGCGATGGCCGAGGCGTTCACGCACGCGACCGGACCGCTCGCGCGCCGGATGCTCGCGGCGCTGCGTGCTGCCGAGGGCGCCGGCGGTGACGTGCGCGGCAAGCAGTCCTGTGCGCTGGTGGTCGTCCCGGCGCGCGGCGAGCCGTGGGAGCGCACGGTCGAGCTGCGCGTCGAGGACCATCCCGAACCGCTGGACGAGCTGGAGCGCCTGCTGCGTTTGCACGACGCCTACACCTTGGCGACCGCCGGTGATGACCTCACCGGCGCGGGTCGGCACGCCGAGGCCGGGGAGGCCTATCGCGCGGCCGCCGCGCTGGCGCCCGACAACCACGAGCTGATCTTCTGGGCGGGCCTGGCCGAGTTCGACCACGGCGACCGCGCTGCTGGGCTCGCGCAGGTGCGGAGCGCGATCGCGCTGCAGCCGGGGTGGCTGGCGTTGTTGGGGCGGTTGGAGCCCGAGGTGGCGCCGGCGGCGGCGGGTGTGCTCGCGGCGCTGGGAGAAGCGGGAACGTAGATGTAGGCGTTGAGGGTGCGCCCAGTGCGGTGGGCTCGTGGGGCAGCGTCGTTGGCGCTCAGTGCGGACGCTGGTCGCGGGAGCGCACGACCGGGGCCCGAAGCCATCGGATGCGCTGGGAGATCCGGGGCGTCTAATGGCGAATAATTCACCACGAAAGGCCCCGGACCCCGGCGAACCCTCGATCAGCCCGAGAACGCGTAACCGTCAGGACCTTCGGGCAGCGGTTGCGTCCCGATGACGGCGTCCAGATTCAGCGGCCCGTAGATATGCGGGAACTCGTCGCCGACGTCGGTCGCGCGCTCCCACTTCAGTGGCGCGGTCAGCTGGTCGGTGTCGACCTCCAGCAGCAGGAGGTCGCCGCTGCCCTGGAAGATCCGATTGGCCGTGGCCTCCAGCTGCGCGAACGTCGAGCAGTGGATGAAGCCCTCCTCGTCCAGCGAGGGCGTCACCAGCTCGCCGTCGGCTTGGGCCGTCGCCCAGTCGGCGTCGGTCGTGATGTGCAGGATCGTCTCGTCGGCCATCGAGTGCGCAAGCTAGCGGAGCAGCTCGCGCTCCAGCGGCGCGTAGCCGCGGGCCCGGGGCGCGAGGGTCGCGTCGCCGAGACGGGGCGCGAGCGCCAACGCCTCCGCGGCCACGGCAGCCGACGCCTCCGCGCCGATGTCCTCCAACAACCCGAACACGATCTCGCCGCTGGGGCGCCGCGTCCAGCCGCCGACGATCCGGCCGTCGGCCCAGACGGTCGGCGCGACGTTGCCGTTGACGTCGAAGAGCCGCTCGGCGTGCTCGCCGAGGTAGAAGTCGCGGCGCTTCCAGCCCATCGGCGTGGCGTCGAGCGCGGGCAGCAGCGCGACCCAGGGCTCCGGAGCATCGATCGCCTCGAGGTCGTCGGCCAGCGCGACGCCCGGCTCGCCGTCTTCGAGCACACAGGCGACGACACCGTCCTGTTCCAGCGCGCGCTTGGTCTGGCGCGCCGTCCAGCCCGTCCACCAGCGCAGGTCGCCCGCGCTCGCCGGCCCGTAGGCCGCAAGCCAGCGCAGCGCCAGCGCCGCTTCGGCCTCGGCGGCCGGCAGCTCCTCCAAGGCGGCGCCCGCCCAGTCCTCCATCGCCGCCCAGCGGAACTGCGTCGAGGCCCAGCTGCCACGCGGCCGCGCCCGCACGACGCGGCCCTCGGCGGCGAGCACGGTCAGTACGCGGCTAGCCATCTTCACGCGCGCCTCGTACTTGGCGCCGCGGCTGAGCACCAGTTCGGCCCCCAGCCGGGAGTCGCTCTCGGCCAGCTCGGTTGCCGTCAGCTCACCACGCGACGTCAGCGCCTCCAATGCCGACGCCTCGGCCTTGGCCAGCCACGCCTCGCGCCGCACGCCCCCGACGCCGTTCTCCTCCATGAACTTCAACAACTTCGCTCGCTCGCGCGCCGCGACCGTCAGCGAGCAGGCCGCATGGACGACCGGCGCCACCGCGCGGTCGACGACGAACATCGTCCGCCGCATCGCCATCAGCCGCAGCAGCGTGCGCTCGTCATAGAGCGCGCGCTCGACCTCGGCGGCCATCGCGGCGCGGTCGGCCAACCGCGCCCACATCGCCACGACCACCGACGCGGCATCGGTCGAGTGCACCGCCACCAGCGACGCCGCGACCTCCTCGGCACATCCTGCGTGCGCATCCGCCGCCAGCCGATGGCGCACCCCGACGCGGGCGCGCCGCTCGGCGGCGGTGAAGCGCGGAGGAGCTACGCTCAGCGCTCGCCCGGGGTCTTGATGGGGTACATCGACGCCGGCACCGACAGGTCCAGCGCGGTCCGCAGGATGCGGTTCTGCTCAGCCGTGTGCGCGGCCGGATACCCCTCGGCGGTCACGGCGCGCTCGGGGCGGCCGACGTACCCGAAGGCCAGGTGCTTGGGCAGCACCTGCAACAACCGCGGCGACATATGCGCGCGGGCGCCCATGTTGCGCGGCTCCTCCTGGGCCCACACGACCTCCTTGAGGTTCGGGTAGGTGTTGATGAGCTCCAGGACCTGCGACTCGGGGAAGGGGTACAACAACTCGATGCGGCCGACCGCCACGCCCTCGTTGTCTGCCCGGTTGGGGTGCGACACCAAGTCGTAGTAGATCTTGCCGGTGCACAGCACCAGGCGCGTGACCTTCTCGATCGGCACGCGCGGCTCGCCCAGGACCGGGAAGAACTTCGACTCGGCCAGGTGCTCGATGCGGTTGGTCGCCTGCGGCAGGCGCAGCAGCGACTTCGGCGTGAAGATCACCAGCGGGCGCTGCTTGGTGATCCGCGCCTGGCGCCGCAGCAGGTGGAAGTACTGCGCCGGCGTCGTCAGGTTCGCGACGCGGATGTTGCCCTCCGCCGCCAGCTGCAGGAAGCGCTCGATGCGCGCGGAGGAGTGCTCCGGGCCCGAGCCCTCGTAGCCGTGCGGGAGCAGCAGCGTCAGCCGCGACGTCTGGCCCCACTTGGCCAGGCCGCTGATGATGAACTGGTCGATGATGACCTGGGCGCTGTTGGCGAAGTCGCCGAACTGCGCCTCCCAGAGCACCAGCGTCTCGGGCGCCTCGGCCGAGTAGCCGTACTCGAAGCCCAGGCACGCGATCTCGCTCAAAGGCGAGTTGTGCAACTCAAACGGGGCCAGCGCGCCCGGCAGCGACTGGATCGGGCAGACGGTCTGGCCGGTCTTGGCGTCGTGCAACACCAGGTGACGCTGGGAGAACGTGCCGCGCTCGACGTCCTGGCCGGTCAGGCGGATCGGCGTGCCCTCGGTCAGCAGCGAGGCGTAGGCCAGCTGCTCGGCGTGGGCCCAGTCGATGCCGCCCTCGGTGCCCAGCGCGGCGCGCCGCCGCTCCAGCTGCTTGACGAGCTTGGGGTGGACGGTGAAGCCCTCGGGCGTGGTCAGCAGCTCGTCGTTGAGCGACTCCAGCCGCTCCTTGGAAACCGCCGTCGGCACGTCGGGCGACGGCGAGCGGTCGAGCTGGTACTCGCCCGTCTGCTGGGTCACGCCACCTGCCGCCTCGGCGGCCTTGATCTTGGCCTTCAGGTCGGCGTGCAGCGCGCTCAGCCGGTCCCAGATCGCCTGGCGCTGCGCCTCGACCTCGTCCTTGGAGATCGTGCTCTCGGCGATCAGGCGGTCGGCCCAGATCTCGGCCGCGCGCTTGTGGCCCTTGATCTTCACGTACATCTCGGGCTGCGTGTAGGCGGGCTCGTCGGCTTCGTTGTGGCCGAAGCGGCGGTAGCCGATCAGGTCGATGACGACGTCGTGGCCGAACTCCTCGCGGTAGGCGAAGGCGAGGCGCACGGCGTGGATGCACGCCTGCACGTCGTCGGCGTTGACGTGGATGATCGGGACGTCGTAGCCCTTGGCGATGTCCGAGGCCCAGCGCGTCGAGCGGGCGTCCTCGGGGTCGGTGGTGAAGCCGACCTGGTTGTTGGTGACCAAGTGCAGCGTGCCGCCGACCTTGTAGCCGTCGAGCGCTTGGAGGTTCAGCGACTCGGCGACGACGCCCTGGCCCGGGAAGGCCGCGTCGCCGTGCAGGACGATCGGCATCGCCGCGTCGGTGTCACGGTGGGCGTGCGGGCCCTGGCGCGTGGTCTGCGCGGCGCGCGCGGCGCCGACGACGACGGGGTGGACGAACTCCAGGTGCGACGGGTTGCTCTCCAGGTTGACGAGCACCGACTCGCCGTTGGGCAGCTGGTAGGAGCCCTGGGCGCCGTGGTGGTACTTGACGTCGCCGGTGCCGCCTTGCGGGATCGTCGTGACGGCCTCCAGCGTGGAGACGCCCTCAAACTCGGCGAAGATCGTCTCGTACGGGCGGCCCAGGTTGTGGGCGAGCACGTTGAGCCGGCCGCGGTGGGCCATGCCGACGACCACTTCGCGCGCGCCGTGGGCGGCGGCGAGCTGGATCATCTCGTCGATCATCGCGACGGTCATGTCGAGGCCCTCGATCGAGAACTGCTTCTGGCCGAGGTAGGCCTTGTGCATGAAGCGCTCGAACGCGTCGACCTCGATCAGGCGCGTCAGCAGCGCCTTCTGCTCCTCGGTCGTCAGCGGCTTGCGGAACTCGCCGCCCTCGATCTTCTGGCGCAGCCAGGTGCGCTGGCGATGCGAGGCGATGTGCTCGATCTCGTAGGCGATCGTGCCGCAGTAGGTCTCCTTGAGATGCGGCAGCGCGTCGGCCAGCGTCGCGCCCGGGACGTGCATCCGCAGGATCTTGGCCGGGATCTTGGCCATCAGCTCGGGCGTGAGGCCGACGGTGTCGGGATCGAGTGCGGGATCGCCCTCGGGCTCGGTGCCGAGCGGGTCCAGCCGGGCGGCCAGGTGGCCGTGGGTGCGGTGGGCCTTCAGGACCGACGTCGCCGCCTGCACGGCCTGCAGGAGCTCCTCGTCGGGCGGCGCGCCCGTGACGTGGTCGCTGTCCGGCGCGCCGTCGCGGACCTGGGCGGCGGCCAGCGCAGGGGCGGGCGGCTGCGGGGCCGACCCGAGCTCGGCGCCGAGGTC
>JBEVLC010000205.1:0-4811 GCA_040509415.1 Baekduia sp.
GCGGAGGCCCAAGCGCCGGCGCCGCAGCCTTCCCGATGAGCGCCCGGCGCACCGAGCTGCTCGTCGTCGGCGCGCTGGCCGTTGTCGCGGTCGCCTTCTGGGCGCTCGTCCCGACCTATCCCAACTACGACGCCTACTACCACCTGGTCTGGAGTCGCGAGATCGTCGCCGGCCACCTGCCGACCTTCGAGGCCTACCAGGCGCCGACCCAGCATCCGTTGTACCTGGTGATCTGTGCCGTGCTCGGCCTCTTCGGCGAGCACGCCGACCGGTTGTTGGTGATCTTCACCTGCCTCTGCCACGTCGCGTTCACCTATGCCGTCTACCGGCTGGGCACCGCGATGTGGGATCGCAAGGCCGGGGTGATGGCCGCGCTGCTGGCGGGCTCGTCCTTCGCGCTGCTGCTCTACGCGGCGCGGGCGTATGTCGACGAGCCGTTCCTGGCGCTTGTGCTGTGGGCCGGCGCACTCGAAGCCGAGCGGTCGGCGCGCGGCGCGGGCGCGCGTCCGGTCGACCTCGGCGGCCGCGCTGTCTGGGTCTTGCTCATCCTTGCCGGCCTGCTGCGGCCCGAGGCGTGGCTGCTCGGCGGCGCCTACTGGCTCTGGCTCAGCTGGCGCGCGCGCGGGCCGCTGTGGCAGATCCTTTCGCTGCCGCTGGTCGCCCCCGTCATCTGGTGCGTGGTCGACGCGCTCGTGACCGGCGACCCGCTCTTCAGCCTGCACTCCACCTCCGACCTCGCCGACGAGCTCAACCGCACGCGCTCGTTCTCCGAGGTCCCCGGCGACTTCGTCTCCTTCCTGGTCGACACCGCGCGGCTGCCGGTCGCGTTGGCCGCGGTCGCGGGCATCGTCGTCTCGTGGCGCCGCCGCGACGCCCGCGCGGTCCACGTCGCGCTCGCCCTCTTCCTCGCTGGCTCGTTCACGTTCTTCGCCACGTCGGTCGCGGGGCTGTCGGTGCTGCCGCG
The DNA here is from genome assembly GCA_040509415.1 of Baekduia sp. Classification (GTDB taxonomy): domain Bacteria; phylum Actinomycetota; class Thermoleophilia; order Solirubrobacterales; family Solirubrobacteraceae; genus Baekduia. The sequence continues at coordinate 965 of JBEVLC010000205.1, forward strand.
CTACCTCACGGTTCCCGCCGTCGCCCTCTGCCTGCCCGCGGGCTACCTCGTCACACGCTCACGTGCGCTGCTGGCGGTCGCCGTCGTCGCCGGCCTCGCGTTCGTGGTCATCCGCGCCGACGCGTTCGACCGGCTCGCCACCGAGCTGCGCTTCATCCGCAGCACCCACGATGACCTCACGACGGTGCTGCACACGCCGCAGGTCGCCGCCGGCCGCCGCTGCGGCGCGGTCACGCTGCCCAACTACCGGCTCGTGCCCGACACGCGCTGGATCCTGCACGCGTCCCAGAAGCAGGTCGGCTCGCGCAGCGCCGTCCAGCGCAAGCACGGTGTGGCGCTGCTGCTGGTCGGCGAGAAGCTGTTGCGCCGCTACGGCTTCGCCGATGGGGCGAGCCCGAAGACCAACGGGCCGCCCGATGGCTTCCTGCGCGGACCCATCCGCGGCGGGTTCACGGCCTACGTGTCGTGTCCTGAAGGTGGATGAACTCGGGCGCGAAGCCCTCACGCTCGTAGAAGCGCAGCGCATCGACGTTCTGCGCGATCGCCGTGACCTGGAGCCCGCCGTAGCCGCCACGGGCGACCTCCTCGCGGACGAGCGCGATCAACCGCTTGCCGATCCCGCTCCCGCGCGCCTCCGGGGAGACACTGAGCGTCTCGATATCGAGCTCGTCACGCTCGATCGCCCAGGTCGTCGAGTTGCGGCGGATGGGGCGGATGAAGGCATAGGCCAACACGTGGCCGTCGCGGCGGGCGACGAGGAAGAAGGCGCCGTTGTCCTGCGCCAGCCAGGCGGCGTACTCCGAGCGCCGGCGCGTCCAGGTCTCGCCGTCGGCACGCACCGGCCCGAGCTCGGGCGCGACGGCATGGTGGTGGTCGCGCAGCGACAGCCAGAGCGCGCGCGGCGCGTCGAGCAGCTCCTCGCCGCCGCGGATGATCTCGATCGCGTCGTCAGCCATTGGTGATCCCGAGGGTGCGCAGACGATCCCACAACGGCGCGTTCTGGTTGGCGGCAGTCTGCTCCAGGGCCCACGCGCGCAGCGCGAGATCCGGATCGCGGGGGCGGCCGGCCTCCTCGGCCAGCGCGGCGGCGAACGCGTCGGCGTCGGCCGCGGTGGTCACGGCGTTCGCCCACGTGCGAACGCCCGCTAGCTCCGGCGTGACCGTGCGCCGGCCGAGCCGCGCGTACTTGAGGATCCGGTAGGGCAGCCCCGCGTCGTTGAACGGCTCGACCTTGAACGGGACGATGCCGACGTCGGCGCAGAGGATCAGCCGCGACGCCTCCTCGTCAGCGCGCGCGCCGAGCCAGACGAAGCCGGGATGGGCGCGGCACCAGGCGTAGTCGGGGTCATCGGCGCACTCGTCCTCGTGCCAGGCGCCGACGAGCAGGAGCACGAGGTTCGGCATCCGCTCGGCGACCGCGCGCAGCAGCGTCCAGTCGGTGCGCCAGCCGAGGTGGCCGAGCGAGACGGCGATCACCGGCGCGGTCGGATCCGGCGCCGGGAACGTGTCGGCCGCGAGCGGGACGAGCGTGGCGGTCCTGCCGGCCTCGTCCTCCAGGCGCGCGAGCTCGTCGCTGGCGACGAAGGTCAGCGACGACAGCTGTGCGGCGGCCTCGTGCAGCTCGCCCAGGCGCTCGCGCAAGTGCGGGCCGGCGTCGTAGGCGTGCTCGTAGCGGTCCCAGCGGCCGTACCAGAGCTCGCAGTCGTCGACCCGCGCCAGGATCGCGCGCGCCAGCAGCACCTGCACGGGGTGGAAGATGACGATGACCTTGGGTCGGTCGCCGTTGCGCCGCAGCGTCTTGATCAGCCGCTTGGCGACGCGGCGGGCCAGGACGTCGCCGAGCACCGGGGGCAGGCGGGCAAGCGCCCCGTAGCGCACGCGCGGTGGGTCGACCGCGACGACGCCGTCGGCGCGCAGGAGGTCCTCGGCCTGGTCGCGCAGGATGAAGCCCTCGAGTGGGCGCGGGAGCAGCAGCAGGCAGAGGGGGCGCAGGTCGGCCACGGCGGTGCAGCGTAGAAGGTCGCGGAAGCCCGAGGCGCCTGCCGCGTCGGTAGCGTGCCGCCGACCGCATGGCCGGCCTCTTACGCCGACTCCTCGCCAGCACGTTCGCCTACCAGGCTCCGAGCATCCTCTCGGCGCTGCTGGCGATCGTCACGCTGCCGCTCTACACCGGCCACCTGAGCACGGCCGACTACGGCTACGCCGAGAACCTGCTCACGGCGATCATCTTCACCTCGATCCTGCTGCGCTTCGGCATCGGCGAGGCGTTCGTGCGCTTCTGGTTCGACGACGAGGACCACGCGCGCCGGATCGATCTCGCGCGCACCGTGACGTCATGGACGCTGTACGTCTCGACGGCGGTGACGCTGCTCGCGCTCGCGTTCGCCGGGCCGCTGTCGCGGCTGATCCTCGCTCACGACGACGCGACGCTGATGTCGATCGGCCTGCTCGGGCTGTGGGCCTTCACGAACCTGGAGGTCGCCAACGCGCTGCTGCGCGTCGAGGAGCGGCTGCGCCTCTACGTGACGATGGCGATCGCCAACATCCTGCTCACGGTCACGCTGACGATCGTCCTGGTCGTCATCGAGGACGGCGGCGCACGCGGCTACGTGCTCGGCAACTACGGAGCCTCGACCGTGATCCTGGTCGGCCTGTGGATCCTGCAGCGCGACCGCGTCTCCTTCCGGCCCCCGCGTCAGACCGTCGCGCTGCTGCGCTTCGGCGGGCCGACGGTCCCGGCCGATGCGGCGGCCTTCGCGCTCAACGTCGTGGACCGCACCTACCTGCTGCACGCGCAGTCGGCCGACGCGGCCGGTCGCTACGGCTTTGCCGCCAAGCTGTCGACGGTCGTGATCGTCGCGGTGCGCGGCTTCCAGGCCGCATGGCCGCCGCTGGCCTACTCGGTCACCGACGAGGCGCAGGCCGCGCGCCTCTACGCACGGGTGACGACGGCCTACGTCGCGGTGACGGGCATCGTCGTCTGCGGCGTGACGCTCGTCGGCCGCTGGGCCGTCCGCGCGCTCGCGTCGGACCCGAGCTACTACGGCGCGTCAGCGGCACTGCCGTGGGTCGCGCTGGGCTGGGCGCTCTACGGGCTCGTGTTGGTGTTGATCACCGTCGCGGGCCGCGCCAAGGTCACGACCCGCAACTTCCCGGCGACCGCGGCTGGTCTGGTGATCAACGTGGTGCTCTTGGTCACGCTCGTCGAGCCGCTGGGGATCGCCGGCGCCGGCATCGCCCTGTGCGGTGCCTACGTCGTCATCGTCGCGGTCCTGCACCTGCTGACACGGCGCCTGTTCGTCGTGCCGTTCGAGTGGGGGCGGATGGCCGCCGCGGTCGCCGTGTTGGCCGTGCTCGGCGTTGGCGGCGAGCTGCTGCTGCCGACGCACGGGGCGGTCGGGCTGCTCACGCGGCTGGCGGTCCTAGCCGCCGCGCCCCCGCTGCTGGTGGCCGCGCGCGTCGTCTCCGTGCCGGAGCTGCGCGCGCTGCGGCGGCTGCGTACCGCGCACTGACGCACTCCCATTCGGTGTGTGTACGAAATGCTGCATGTTCCGAGTTTTGCCATCCCCGGTTTTGGTTCGGACCCGGACGAATGTTTGATGGTCAGTTCCCCACGCCTTTGGGCGGGAGAGTTATGGTCCCTAGCAGACGCCGCAGGTGGATCGGCACGCACGCCAGGTCTATGGGGATGAGCAGGATGCGGTGTCAAGGCCGGACCCGTTGAGACCCGTGACGCTTCGTGGCCGAGGCGTCACGGGCCTAGCGGTTCCGCGCACGGTTTGCGGGGCGCCTCGACGCGCCTGAGGGCCGCCGCTGGTCCTTGACGTGCTGGCGCACGCCTGGCGGA
>JBEVLC010000206.1:0-3110 GCA_040509415.1 Baekduia sp.
GCCCGCTACTGCCCGCAGGCAGGCCAAGGTGCAGTGCCCTGCGCCGCCAGCAGCGCGGCGGCGCGCTGGTCCTGCTCGGCCTCGGGCGCAGCGGCGGGATCGCCGGCGCCGCCCATCGCCCGCCACGTCGCGCGGGTGAACTGGTACTTGCCGCGGTAGCGACCGTCGGCCGAGATCGCGCTCGGATCGCCGCCGGACTCGCAGCGGGCGATCTTGGCCAGCGTCGCTGAGCCGGAGCCGCTGGAGGCCGTGACGGCCTTCGGGGCGCTGACCGCCACCGGCCCCGATGCGAGCCCCAGCGCCCCGGCCGTCTGCGGGCCGACGATGCCGTCGACCGTCAGGCCGTTGGCGCGCTGGAAGGAGCGCACGGCACGCGCGGTCGCGACCGAGAAGCTGCCGGTCTGCTTGATGCCGAGCGCCGCCTGCAGGGCGGAGACGGCGTTGCCCGACGACCCGGCGCTCAGGGTCCTCGGGACGGGCGCCTGCGCGCTGGTCTGCGCCAGCGCCAGCGGGCCGCCCAGCGCGAGCACGGCGCCGAGGACCGCCACCGAGGTGCTGCCGCCGCGCCGGCGTCGTCGTCGGATCACCGCAAGTCGTCGTGCCATGGCGCTGCGGCGCGCGCGAGAGCGCTCCAGGGACGCCTGGCAGGCGCGTTCGAACTCGTAGATCACGAAGGGTGCTTCCTTTGCTCTTCACGCCTACGGGGTTAGCTGACGGGCTCGCGCTAGAAGAGCTGCGCTACGCCACAGGTGTGGCGATTCGCCCCGGGACCCGCGCACGCGGATCCAGTTGGGTCCCCCGCTCCCGGCAACACGGCGCCACCGGGACTCGGCTGGTGTACAGCCGTGAAGGGAAGCACATCGCCACGGCACATGCTGGGCGACATAATCGTTCGGGACCGAGCAGCCGGCGGGAACGGCCGTCGCGCTTCGTACACTGCGCCCCAGCGCATGCCACCTGAGCCAGAAGCACCCCGCCGCAGGGACGACCGCCAGCCGACGCCGTGGCGGGTCGAGGGCGGACCGGAGGAGAAGACCAAGGGTCCGATGGGCATGCCGCGGCCTCCCGGAGGCCGCCGCTTCCTCTACTTCGTCGTCGCGCTGCTGGCCCTGAACTTCCTGTTCGCGTCGCTCATCCCGAACTCGCCGAACCGGATCGAGGTGCCCTACACGCAGTTCCTCGACCAGGTCGACAAAGACAACGTCAAGAGCGTCTTCGCCAAGGGCGACAGCCTGCAGGGCACGTTCAAGACCAAGGTCGACCCCCAGGAGTCCGACCACAAGCCCGAGACGAAGTTCACGACCTTCCGGCCGGCCTTCGCGCCGTCCAACGACGAGCTGCTCAACGAGCTGCGTCAGAAGGGCGTCGTCGTCACCGCCAAGGCGTTGGACAACGGCCGCTCGCTGCTCGCCGACATCCTGCTCTTCTTCGGCCCGACACTGCTGCTCGTCGGCCTCTTCGTCTTCCTCGCCCGCCGCGCGGGCGGCGGCGCCGCGGGCCTGTCGGGCCTCGGCCGCTCGAAGGCCAAGCGCTATGACTCGGCCGACGCGACACGCACGACCTTCGCCGACGTCGCCGGCATCGACGAGGCCGAGGACGAGCTCGAGGAGGTCGTCGACTTCCTTAAGAACCCCGACAAGTACCGCTCGCTCGGGGCGATGATCCCCAAGGGCGTCCTGCTCTCCGGACAGCCGGGCACGGGCAAGACGCTGCTGGCCCGCGCGGTCGCCGGCGAGGCCGACGTGCCGTTCTTCTCGATCTCGGCGTCGGAGTTCATCGAGATGGTCGTCGGCGTCGGCGCCTCCCGCGTCCGCGACCTCTTCACGCAGGCCAAGGCCGCGGCGCCGTCGATCATCTTCATCGACGAGCTCGACGCGATCGGCCGCCAGCGTGGCGGTGGAGCGTCGCTCGGCGGCCACGACGAGCGCGAGCAGACGCTCAACCAGATCCTCACCGAGATGGACGGCTTCACGGGCTCTGAAGGCGTCATCGTCCTGGCCTCGACCAACCGGCCTGACGTCCTCGACGCAGCGCTGCTGCGCCCTGGCCGCTTCGACCGCCGCGTCACCGTCAACCCGCCCGACGTCGATGGCCGCGAGAAGATCCTCGAGGTCCACACGCGCTCGGTCCCGCTGGCCGACGACGTCGACCTCAAGGGCCTCGCCGCGACGACGCCCGGGATGGTCGGCGCCGACCTGCGCAACCTCGTCAACGAGGCCGCGCTCGGCGCCGCCAAGGCGGGCCACAAGGCGGTCGAGTCCGCCGACTTCTACAACGCCTTCGAGAAGATCGTGCTCGGCACCGAGCGGCGCATCACGCTCAGCCACGAGGAGCGCGAGCGCACCGCCTACCACGAGGGCGGCCACGCGCTGCTGGGCATGCTGGAGCCGGGCGCCGACCCGGTCCGCAAGGTCTCGATCGTCCCGCGTGGCCGCGCGCTCGGCGTCACCTTCCAGTCGCCCGAGAGCGACCGCTACGGCTACGACACCGCCTACCTGCTGGGCCGGATCGTTGGCGCCCTGGGCGGTCGAGCGGCCGAGGAGATCGTGTACGGGTCGGTCACCACCGGCGCCGAGTCCGACCTCCAGCAGGTCACCCAGATCGCGCGCTCGATGGTCGGCCGCTGGGGCATGTCGGACGCGATCGGGCTGGTGACCGTCATCTCCGATGAGCCGCAGTACCCCGGGACCGATCCGGCTTCCGAGGAGACGCGCGAGCTGATCGACCGCGAGGTTCGGCGGATCGTCGACGAGTGCTACGTCCGCGCCGTCGACCAGCTGCGCGAGAACCGCGAGCGGCTCGACGGACTGGCGGCCAAGCTGCTGGAGCGCGAGACGCTCGACCAGGACGCGGCCTACGAGGCCGCCGGCTACGAACGCGGCAGCGCGCCGGGCGACCGGCCACCGCACGGGATGCTCAAGGAGCCGTCGGTGCCTCACGGCGTTCCGGAGCTCGACGCGGCGCCGAGCGACACCACCAACTAGCTCTCCGCAACTTCCACGCACCTCGGGCCGTTCTCCTCACACGGCCCCGGGGTCACTGAAGTCCTCCCAGATGAGATGCCCCGGGGCCGTCTCCTCCCATGTCCCGACACGCCCTCACAGGGGCGG
>JBEVLC010000207.1:0-4088 GCA_040509415.1 Baekduia sp.
GGCGACGCGGGCGCGCTGCTGGATCCCGCGGCCAAGGCCGCCTACCGCGAGCGCGTCGTCGAGCTGCGCGAGGACCTCGAGGAGGCCGAGCGCTTCCACGACGTGGAGCGCGCGTCGCGCTTGCGCGAGGAGCTGGATTTCATCGCCGCTGAGCTGGCCCGCGCCGTCGGCCTCGGCGGCCGCGACCGCCGTGCGAGCAACGCCGCCGAGCGCGCCCGCGTCAACGTCACCCGCGCGATCCGCGGTGCGGTGCGGGCGATCGCCGAGCACGACGGACGGCTCGGCCACCACCTCGAGCGCTCGGTACGCACCGGCGTCTTCTGCGCCTACCAGCCGGGGCCGGCTGGGCCGGACGCCTGGCGCGTCACCGTCGAGCGTTAGCCGGCGGTCGTTCCCGGTGCGCTCCAGCGCACCTCGCCCGCTTCGATCAGGAAGTCGAAGTGCATCCGCAGCGAGAGCGTCACGCGCTGGTCTCCCACGATCCCCAGCTCGGCGTGCAGCGGGTGGCTGTCGAGCTGGTGCAGGGTCAGGTCGTAGTCGTGACGCAGCTGGGTCACCTTGACGTTCTTGGTGATCGCGGGTGCGACGACGACCTGCTGGATGTCGGCGCGCCGTCCGTCCTCGGTCGCGCGGATCTGCTTCAAGAACACCTGGTTGACCTTGTGGTCGTGCAGCGCCTTGCCGAACTCGACGGCGAAGTGCAGGCCGAGGTCGACGTGCGGCTGCTCGAAGAGCAGCTCCTTGAGGTTCTGGCTCACGGTGAGGATGTCGCCGATCGCCAACTCGACCTCTGAGAGCTCGTCGCCGACCGGCGTCAGCGCCATCAGCGGCCGGCGCTCGGGGGACTCGCCGACGTCGAAGTTCATCCCGAACACGTCGAGCGTCAGCGGGGCAGACGGATCCGCGTCGGTGGGAAGCGTCGACCAGCCCATCGTCTTGGGATAGCCGTAGTCCTCGCGGCCCGACAGCAGCGAGATCGGGTTGTCCAACATCATGGCCGCGCAGAACATCCCGAAGTCCTGGGCGACCAGCTTGTCGTCCTTCCCCTTGACGCGGGCGACCGGGATCCAGAAGCCGACCTGGGGCTCGCGGACCGCGCCCATCGAGTGCCACGGCTCCAGGGTCGGGCGAATCGCACCGACGGTCCCGAAGGTCACGATCACGGTGTCGCCCAGCGGGCGGTAGTCGACGGCGCCGCCGGTCGGGTCCTTGAAGACCCGCGTGCAGAGCGCGTCGAGCTTGGCGTGGTCGGCCTTCAGCCCGAAGACGTACAACGTGGTGTCGTCGCACTGCAGCGGGCCGGGCGCCGAGCCCAGGCCGCCGAACTCGACATACGGGGGCAGATCGGTCATTCAGTCGCGCTCCAGCCAGCCTTCGGTTCCAGGGACCACCGCGGGGCTCCCGCTCAGATGCTGCGCGGCGAGCCGGCCGGACGTTACGGCGGCCTCGACGCTACCGCCGCAAATGCCGTTGCGCGTCCAGTCGCCGGCGAGCGCGAGGTTGGCCGGCGCCGCCTCGCTCGGACGCAGGCGAAACTCGATCGAGCCCGGCGGCGTGAGCACGTAGCGCTCGCTGCCGAAGATGTTGGCCCGCCAGTACTGGGCGCGGACGCGATCCTCGCCCGTCGCGCCGGACGGGTCGAAGAGCAGCTCCCAGTCAAACGCGCCGGGGGTGGGCGGGTCCGAGTTCCGCTCGGCGCCGGGCCACAGCACGAGCGCCTTGTCGCGTAGGTGCTGCACGCCGGCGGCGAACGCGCGCTCGTCGGCATCGTGCTGCGTGTCGTTCTCGGGCTCCTCCATCGTCCCGCAGAAGTAGCCGATCGACCGCACGCCATCGCGCTCCGGCCAGCCCTCGCGTCCCAGCAGGTGCGTCATGTCGCAGAGCGTGTCCAAGGGCTTGAGATAGGCGCCGGAGACCATGCCAGGCGGGTTGGGGTCCTCGGTCGGGCTGAGCTCCTCCGGCGTCTCGGTCATCCAGACCTGCAGCGCCTGGGTGGCGACGGTCGTGGCGTGCTCGAGCATCGTGGCGAAGCGCGGGTCGGCGGCGACGAGGTTCTTGGTGATCGGCGCCAGCGAGCCGATCGAGATGCCGAGCACGACGTCGTCGAAGTCCTCGCCGACCTTCAGCACATGCTCGGTCGCGTCAGGGCCGCTCTGGCACGCCTCGAAGGCGACGTCGCCCAGCGCGGCCGCGCCACCGACGAGCTGGTCGTAGAACGGCGCCGCCGGCCAGCTCATCAGCCCGCCGGCGTCGGGCGCGAGCGGGTGGTACTCGGCGCCACCGATTGTCTCGGCCTGGCGGCGCACGTCGATGCGATCGACCAGCTGGCCGTCGGCCGAGACGCCGATGTCGGTGATCTCGTGGAAGAACTTGAAGCGGACGCCGCGGGCGCGCAGCGCCTCGTACATCGGCGCGAAGATGGCGTCGCCCATCCCCGCCTGCATCTTCCACATGATCGCGCCGCGGTAGCCCAGGCACATGCGCAGCATCGCCTGCAGCGCCTTGCCCGCGGCCAGGCACGGCTGCGCGCGGTCGCCGTCGCGGTAGGCGAAGCAGAGCTGGTAGAAGGCGCGCAGGATCGGCGATTGGGCCAGCGTCTCGGGGCGGGCGCCGTGGCGCGTCAACCAGGCCATGAACTCCTCGTCGTTGACCTGGGCGAAGCCGCCCTTGTCCTCGTCGTCGAGGTTGTCGGTCAGGATGCCGCGGAAGATGGTCGCGGTGACGTCGAAGGTCATCGCGTAGCGGCCGCCGTCGGTGATCGTCCAGACGACGTCGGTGAGCAGCGCCAGGAAGCGGCACATCAGCGGCTCCCCATGGCGGATCGGATCCGCGTCGAGGTGCAGCAGCGGGCGCGCGAACTTCAGCAAGCCCTCGAAGAGGTCCTCCAGGTCGGAGTCGCCGTCGTCGCCGCCGAGCAGCTTCTCCAGGCCGAGCAGGAAGCCGTCGAGGAACTTGTCCAGTGCCTTGAGGCGCAGCGAGGCGTGTTCGGGCGGCTCGACGAGCCGCAGCGTGCGGATCGCGTCGCGCATCAGCCGATGGAGGCCGGGCGGCTCGCTGGCGATGCCGGGGACGCCGTCGTTGTCGGGGAAGTGGAAGTGGCGCGGGATCCAGCGGTCGTCCTCGGTGTCGTCGCAAAGGACGACCTCGTTGGTGGGATGGAAGGCGTCGCGCCAGGTGCGCAGCGGGGCGTCAGCGGGCCGGTCGAGCTCCTCGTAGACGCGGCGCATGACGTCGAAGGCATTCTCGTAGAAGCCGAACCAGACGTGCAGGCCGTGCTCCTCGATGCGCTGGGCGCCGGCGATTTCCCGCCGTCCGCTGGCGCCCTTGCCGCCCAGTCGCCATCCCAGTTGGTAGACGGTGACGTCGTAGCGCTCGCGCAACTCCGGTGTCGCCGTCAGCTCGAAGGCCGCGGCCAGACTGCCCGCGCCGCCGCCAAGGATCGCTACTCGCCGCCGTTCGCTCATCCCCATGAGGGCCGCGACCGTAATGCACTCCGGCTCCGGACACAACTGTTCGCCGCTCAGCACCGCAACGCGGTATCCCGTTCAGCCGGGCCTGTGAACGCCGTTCCATCCCGATGAACGCCCTGGTGGTGCAAGGAGCAGATTGACTGATGCTGGAGACCGCCATCTTGACCACGAACATCGTCGTACCTGCCGACGGCTCCCCCGCCGCTGAGGCAGCAGCTTGGTACGCCGGTGCCGTGGCCGAGGCGCGTCGCGGCACCGTTCACGTCGTGGCGGCATGGGAGCCGCCGGGCGCTCGCGCACAGGAGCTGGCACGGACGCTGGGTCGTCGGGCAGAGGTGGACGCCGTTTTGGCGGACGTCCAGGGGGCGCTCAGCGCCGCCGGCCTGACGGTGAACGGCCACGTCCGCCGGTGCGGGCTGGTCGCAGCCCTGTGCGCGGTCGCCAGCGAGCATGACGCCGAGCTGATCGTGGTGCCCGCGGGATGGACCTCGCTGGCCCGCGAGCTGCGCTGGCGGGCCTCCTGCCGCGTCGACATGTTGGTGGTCGACTCCGGCCGCCATCCGGGCTTTCGCCCCTTCCCCGTGGCGGTCGCGCGCTGAGAAGACCTTGAACGTCTGG
>JBEVLC010000208.1:0-4208 GCA_040509415.1 Baekduia sp.
CCGGCGGCGACGACGGGCGGCGTGTCGAACGCCGCCGTCGCGCGCGTCGCGTTGGCGCTCGTGGTCGAGGCGCTGTAGCCCATGCCGCGTGCTGCGAAGACGCTCCAGATCTGAGCGCGGCGCGTCCCGCCCGCCTGCGCGTCGGCCAGCAGGATCGCGTCGCGCATGTCCAGGAAGGTGGGCTGCTTGGGCGCCAGGCGCAGCGCGCCGGTGATCAAGCCGCGCGCGACCGTCGCGCCGACGGCGCGGCGCAGGTCCCACAGCGTCTCGGCCCAGATCTCGCCGTCAGCGTGGACCTCGAAGCTGGGGTGGCCCGCGCTGCCGGCGATCCGGCCGAGGTCGGCATAGGTGAACCCGCCGGCGCCGGCGGGTGCGGTGCCCGGGCAGGCTGGGGCGACGGCGCCGACCGGGCAGTCGATCGCGTTCTCGCGGATCCCGGTGGCCGGGTTGTCGGTGACATAGGCGCCGACCACCTGCTCGCCGGGCGTGGCGGTGTCGGCGAGCTGGCCGACGTGGGGGTCGGCCGTCAGGAAGTCCATGGCGTACCAGTCGCTCCAGCCTTCGCCCATCGCCTGGGACTGGCGGTCGAGGAGGCCGTTGGCCTGACCGTCCATGCCCACCAGTCGGTTGGTCAGCCCATGGGCGTACTCGTGGTAGACCACCGACGCGTCGTCGCCGCCGTTGACCGCTGGGAACGGCGACTTGAACAAGTACATCTGCATGCGGCCGCGTTGGCCGTCGGCAGGCGTGGCCATGTTGGCGTTGTTGATGTCCTCGGAATCGTCGGTCTCGGCATCGACGGGGTCGTCGCCGCCCGGGCCGCCGATCTCGAAGTTGAAGGACGCGGGGGTGAAGCCGACCGGCGGCTGCGCGAGCCAATCGTGGACCTTGTTGACGTAGTAGAAGACCTGCGTCGTGACCTGGTTCACGTTGGCCGTGACCGACGGCGAGTCGACCGTCGTGCCGTCCCACGTGCAGATGGTGGAGAAGGCCGTCGGGCAGTGCTGTCCGACGGCGACGTCGTCGGACTGGTCGATCGTCGGGTAGTTGAAGTCGGTGGTGCTGGGGTTCGGTGGGATCTCGCTGTCGCCGCCGATGCCGTCGGGCAGCGACCGGTCGGCGTAGGCGTGGACGTTGGGCCCGGTCAGTGCCTGGACCGGCAGCGACAACCAGTCCGCGACGCCCACTCCCCGATCCGTCGCCAGGTCGACGGTGTGCAGCGAGCCGTCGCCCGGATGGCTCTCGACGACCGAGGCGCTGGAGGCGAAGTCGGTCAGCGAGTGGCGGGTGAGGATCGCGCCGCTGGCCGCGTCGACGAGCACCTCGTAGACGTAGGGGTCGTCGCCGGCGACGGTGAGCTTCCATGCGAGACGGTCGCCGTCGGGGTCGGCGAGCGTGACGAGGCTCGCGTGGTCCAGGCCGTTGAAGGTCGTGGTGCGCGCGGGGTCGGTCCCGACGGTGCCGGTCTCGCCGTCGGGGGCGAGGCCGAGGTCGCGCCGAGCGGCGGTGCGGGCCGCCGCCGGGCCGAGCGGCGGGTCGGTGCTCGGGACCTCCAGGTTATGGACGGGCGCGCCGCCGGCGTTGATGAGCCGGCCGTCGGCGGTGACGTTGGCCGTCAGCGCCGAGTCATAGGCGCCGATGCCGCCATCGAGCTGGCCGAAGGCCAGGTGCGTCACGCCGTCGGGGGAGACGCTGCGGTTGACGGGCTCGAGCGTCGCGAGGTCGGTGCCGTCGAGCCCGAAGGCGTCGGCGTGGGCGCGCACGTAGTCCATGGCGACCGTCGCGGGGTCGGCGGTGCTGGGTCCGGTCAGCAGGCCGTCGGTGCGCGCGACGCTGCGCAGTCCGCCGGTCACGGGGTCGGCGGAGACGATCGCCTCGGGGCCGAGGCGCTTGGCGAGCGCCTCGCGTGCGTCAGCGGTCGCGGCCGGGATGTCGGCGCGATCGCCGCTGCGCGCGTCGAAGTCCGGCTGGGCTGGTGCGGGAGCGGCAACGATGGCCAGCGATGGTGTGGCGCCGAGGATGAGCGTCGCCGCCCCGGCCAGTGCCAGGGTCACGATCGCGTGGCTCCTCCTGCGTCCCACGTCACACGTTGTATCGCGCTTGGCCCTCGCGCATGGCCATTGTGCGTGCAGAGGCGGCGCCGATCGTCGGGGCGATGGGGTAGACCTGGTGGCGATGGCCGACGATCCTGCCGCCTATCTGTACGGTCTCGACCTAGCGGAGTTCATTCCCGCGCGCGACGCACTGGCCAAGGAGCTGCGGGCCGGCGGCGACCGTGATGGCGCGGCGGCGGTCAAGAAGCTGGCCAAGCCGACGCGGGCGGCGTGGGCCGTCAACCGGCTCGTGCGCGACCGTCCCGACGAGATCGCGGCGCTGGTCGACGCGGGCGCCGCGTTAGCCGGGGCGCAGGAGCAATTGCTCGATGGCGCTGACGCCGATGTCCTGCGCAGCGCGGCCGTGGCGGCACGGGCGTTGGTCGACGGGCTGGCCGCCGAGGCGGCGGTCGACGGCGCGGCGAGAGACAAGGTGCGCGCGACCCTGCACGCGGCGACGGTCGATGCCGACGTGCGCGCCGAGGTCGCGGCGGGCCGCGTGGTCAAGGAACGGTCGGCGGCGGGCTTCGGCGGATTGGATGCGCTGATCGCCGCGGGGCGGGGGCGCGAGGATGGCGGGGCGACGCGAGCGAAGCCCGCGAAGCGGCGGGGAACGAAGGGGCGCGGGACTGCGGGGGCGGTCGAGCCGGCACCGGAGTCGGAGCCCGAGGACGATCCACCGCCCAAGCCCAAGGGCCGCGACAAGCGCGAGCTCCGTCGCCGCCGCGACGCGCTGCGCCGCGCGACCGAAGCCGAGGCCGACGCGGAGTCCACGGTCGCCGGCGTGCGCCGCGCACTCGAGCAAGTCGAGTCCACTCTCACCGCCCGCCGCCGCGACCTCGAAGAGGCCGAGGCGACGCTCGCCGACGCGCAGTCCCGCCGCGAGCGCGCCGAGCGCGCGGCGGCGGCGTTGGACGCGGGCTGAGCAGCTCGAAGGGTGTCTCAGCGACCTTCGCTGCTCTCACCGGTGCTGGGGACATGCCGCGAACCGGCCAATTCGGCGGTGGCGAAGTCGTCCGAACTTGGTCACGATTCGTGGGGTGTCGCCCGACGCCAGCTCGACGCGAGCTGGCCCAAAGTGCTCATCGTGGAGTCCGCTAGGTGGGACTCACACGAACCGTTCGAAACGGGGGACTACCTCCGTGTCAATGAAGTTCCCGATGTTGGCGAGCGTGGTGCGAATTGGTCGTCCTCCAAGGGTCTCCGGGGATCGCTGGTCGAACACGTCAAGGAAGGCGAGATGGGGGTTCACATGTACTTTGGCGCCTGGCTCGCTATAGCCCATCTCGAAGCGAGCGACTATTGCGCCGGGTTTGGCCCGTCCCCGGAACCTACGCTCGCTCCTGACAGTTGTGGGACCGCTGACGACGACGTTCAGTTGCGATCCTTCCAGCGCAGCGGCGGAGGCGAGCAGCATGCGGTGCTTGTCCCAATTGGACAATTGATGCAGGTCCCACAGGGTTTGCGTCTGCGGCCACTTGCGGCGGTGGTAGGGCTGTAATTCCTCGATCATCGTCCGCATGCCACGCGGGGCCCCTGGCATCCGGTACTGCGTCCCTCGCCAGAGCGCCCTGCGGGAGACAATGGGGAATTGGATATTGCCCTCTTGCTTTCCGTTCGACGGCCTGGCGGCAGCAAACATGAGGTGGTCCAAAGCGGAGCGCATGTCTTGGATGCAGTCCCCGGCAAGAAGACTGACTGTCGGCGGAAATGGATCGACGCGACCAAACCGGAGAACCAGTCGACCCCTTCGGTCCTGCTCGACCGCCAGTTCGTAGAAGCTCGACTGAAGGAACCGCTTGACCGCGCAATCAAGCGCTTCGTGGTGTTCCCGAGCCCGCGCTAGCTTCCAGCGTGCGCCGTCTAGCGGATGACCCACGGAGATACCCTTATCCATGGCTGACGAGAAGCCAGCTGGCAGAACAGTGAGATCCTGAGCACAGCGGGCACAGGCAGGATATTGGCGCATCATCCCGTCGGGCACAGAAAGCACCTGCCTGACGGCACGATCGTGATGATGTTGACAGCTGACGCCGCGGTGAGGAGATCCTGTCGGAGCCCTCCACAGCGTCATTCGCTGCTACGTGAAGCCGTCGGCGGAGGCTAGGCACGCTG
>JBEVLC010000209.1:0-7213 GCA_040509415.1 Baekduia sp.
CGACGTCGGCGCCGCGCTGGCGGCAACGCCCGGGCTGCGGATGATCGCGGACGGCGCCGGATCCACCGAGGGATTCCGCCTCGACGTCGTGGAGCGCGCGCAGTGAGCGCCCTGCGCGCCATCGTCGCCATCCCCGCCCGCAACGAGGCCGAGCACATCGAGCGCTGCCTGCGCGCGCTGGCCAACCAACGCGGCCTGCGCCCCACCGTCACCTTCGAGACCATCCTCGTCCTCGACCGCTGCGCCGACGCGACGGAGACGGTCGCGCGCGCCACGGCCGCCGCCACCGGCCTGGTCCTGCACGTGGAGCGCAGCCCCGGCGCCGGGGTCGGCGCCGCACGCCGCCACGGGATGAATCTCGCCTGCGACCGCCTGTCGGAGCTCGACCCCGACGGGCTGATCGCGTGCACCGGCGCCGACAGCGTGGTCGCGCCCGACTGGCTGGCCGCGCAGCTGGCGCTCGTCGACGCCGGCGCCGACGCGATCGGTGGCCGCATCGAGCTCGACCCCGCCGACGCCGCTGCGCTCCCCACCGCAACCCTGCTGCGCCGCGAGCGGCGCGCCGGCGTCCGGCTGTCCGCAGTGCTCGCGCAGGACCCGAGTGCCGAGCACCACTTCTTCTCCGGCGCATCGCTCGGCGTGACCGCGCGCGCCTACCGCGCCGTTGGCGGGATCGACCCTGTCACCGCTCTGGAGGACGAGGGCTTCGGACGCCGGCTGACCGCCGGCGGCTGGCGCATCGTTCGCTCTGACGCCGTCAGCGTCCGCACCTCGGCGCGCACGCACGGCCGGGCGCCGCGTGGGCTGGCGCGCGACCTCCAGCTCGGCGAGTGGCTCGCGCGCCGCCGCTACAACGGCCGCAGGTACGCGGCCCAGCGGTTGTTGGAGGCCAAGGGCAACACCACCATCTCGGTCATCGTGCCCGCCCGTGACTGCGCCGCAACGATCGGCGGCGTGCTGCGCACGACGGTCATGCCGTTCGTCGAGCTCGGGTTGGTCGACGAAGTGCTGGTGGTCGACGGCCGCTCGACCGACGCGACGATCGCCCGGGCCGCGCACGCCGGCGCGCGCGCCGTCGCCCAGGACGACCTCCTCCCCGAGCATGGCCCAGCCCAGGGCAAGGGCGATGCGATGTGGCGCGGCCTGCACGCGACCAGCGGCGACGTCGTCGCCTTCCTCGACGCCGACACCGAGGATCCCGACCCGTGCCACCTGCTCGGCCTGCTCGGGCCACTGCTCGAAGACCAACACATCCACCTTGTGAAGGGCGCCTTCGCCCGTCCCTTCCGCGACGGCGCGACCGTGCGTGATGCCGAGGGCGGCCGCGTCACCGAGCTGATGGCCCGGCCGCTGCTCAACCTGCATGTCCCGGAGCTAGCCGGCTTCGAGCAGCCGCTGGCCGGTGAGACCGCCGCGCGGCGGACGTTGTTGGAGGCGTTGCCGTTTCCCGTTGGCTACGGGATCGAGATCGCGCTGCTGATCGACGCGCTGCGCCACGTCGGGCTCGACGGCCTCGCCGAGTCCCAGCTCGGCACGCGCCAGAACCGCCACCAGCCGCTGCGCGAGCTCGGCGCGATGGCCTTCGCCGTCCTCTGCGCGGTCCAGGCGCGCGTCGCGCCCGGTGGTGACGCTGTGCCGGCGGGCCTCGTCCAGCCGTGGGACGGCGGCGCGGTGCGCGACGTGCCGGTCCTCGAACGCCCGCCGCTGGATCAGCTCGTGGCGGCCGAGGACGCCAGGAACCTCGGCATCGCCGGCGCGGCGTAGGTCAGCTCCAACGCCTGGCCGTTGCCGGTGCTCGGGCCCAGGATCGCGGCGGCGTCGGGCGCATCGGCGGCGATTGCCGCGAGCATGCGCAGAACCCCGGAGTGG
The DNA here is from genome assembly GCA_040509415.1 of Baekduia sp. Lineage (GTDB taxonomy): Bacteria > Actinomycetota > Thermoleophilia > Solirubrobacterales > Solirubrobacteraceae > Baekduia. Next base: position 1,870 of record JBEVLC010000209.1, read on the forward strand.
GCGCAGAGCAGGACGCGCCGGCCGGTGCCGTCCGCGGCCAGCGCGTCGAGCGCCGCCAGCACCCGCAGCCCGAGCGCGCGGTAGCTCTCCCCGCCCGGCGGCGCGGCGTCGAGGTCGGCTGGCTGGGTCCACGACGCGCTCAGCTCGCCTTCCAGCACGCCGAAGGACCGCTCGCGCCAGCGCGGGTCGCCCACCAGCTCGACCCCGTGCAGCCCCGCGGCGTCGCAGGCGACCCGCAGCGTGTCGGCGGCCCGCCGCGTCGCCGAGTGCAGCCGCAGGTCGAAGGCGCCCGCGACCACCGGCGCCAGCGCGGCGGCCTGCTCACGCCCACGCGCGGTCAGCGGCGGGTCGAGCTGCCCGGTCAGACGGCCCGCCGCGTTCAGCGTCGTCTCACCGTGGCGGATCGCGACCAGCTCCAGCATCGCCCCGCCACGATAGGCGTCAGCCCTTGGGATCGTCACGCAGCTCGATCTGCAGCGCGTCGTCTGCCGGTTGCCCGGCCTCCAGCTCGCGCCCGCGCTCCAGCTCGGCGTTGAGCTCGGCGCCGAGCAACACCGACAGGTTGGCGACCCACAACCACACCAGGAACGCGATCACGCCGCCGAGCGCACCGTAGGTCTTGTTGTAGGAGGAGAAGTTGGCCACGTACAACGCGAACAGCGCCGAGGCGGCCAGCAGCACGACCAGCGCCACGACGCCGCCCACCGTGATCCACTTGAACCCCGGCTGCTTGACGTTCGGAGCGGCGAAGTACAACACCGAGAACATCAGGCTGACGACCAGCGCGATGATCGGCCACTTGGCGATGTCCCACGCGGTCACCGCAGCCGAGCCGGCGCCGACGACATCACCGAGTTGCTGGGCGACCGGTCCGGTCACGACGACGGCGATCGCGCACGCGGCGATCAGCAGGATCATCACGGTCGTGACGACCAGCTGCATCGGGCGCAGCTTCCAGAACGGCCGTCCTTCAGGAACCTCGTAGATCGCGTTGGAGGCGCGCGCGAACGCGCCGACATAACCCGAGGCGCTCCAGATCGCCAGCGCGATCCCGAAGATGAACGCCAGGCCCGCGCTGCCGCGGCTGCCGGCGACCTGCTTGACCGCGCCCGACAAGATGTCGTTGGCCGGCCCGGGCGTGAGCGCCGCGAGGTTGTCGAGGATCGGCTGCGTCGCCGACGGGCCGACGAGACCGATGATGGACACCAACGCGATGATCGCCGGGAAGATCGCCAGCACCCCGTAATAGGTCAGCGCGGCGGCCCAGTCGGTCAGGTTGTCGGCCTTGAACTCCTTGATGGTGCGCTTGAGCACCGCCCACCACGAGCGACCCGACAGGTCGGTGGGATCGTCGGGCGCCGCAGCGGCGGACCGAGGGTCGCGGGTGAAGCGTCGCTCTGAGGTCTCGCGGGCCATGGCGTCGGGGTCCCCGAAGACCGGGGCGAGGACACCCCTGCGAACGCGCCAAGCAGCGGCGACGGCGCCAAATCGGTGGTTCGGGCCCGGACTTCGGAGTAGGTTGGACAACGGAGTCTTGCCGTTCTCGGGAGGTCCCAATGTCCGTCCACGCGTCTGCGCCCCACCGCGACGCCGCTCTGCTCGATGCCTATGCATCGACCCGCGATCCGCACTTGCGCGAGCGCCTCGTGCAGCGCTACCTGCCGCTCGCCCGCTACGCCGCCAGGCAGTACGCGCGCGGCTCCGAGCCATACGACGACCTGCTCCAAGTCGCCTGTCTCGGGTTGTTGAAGGCCATCGACCGCTTCGACCCCGAACGCCAGAGCGCGTTCAGCAGCTATGCCCTGCCCACGATGTCGGGCGAGCTGCGCCGTCACTTCCGCGACCGTGGGTGGGCGGTCCGGCCGCCTCGAGACCTGCTCGAGCAGGCGCTGCACGTCGAGCGGACGGCCGGCGATCTGCAGCGGCGACTGGGCCGCTCACCGACGATCGCGGAGACCAGCGCCGAGACCGGCCTCGGCGTCGAGGCCGTCTTGGACGCGCGCCAGGCGCTGACAGCGCGGACCTTCACCTCGCTGTCGATGCCAACCGGTATCGACGACGATGCCGAGGAGACGATCCTCGACCGCCGCTTCGGGACCACCGATGACGGCTTCGAGACGGCCGAGCAGCGAGCGACGCTCGCACCGCTGCTGGCACGCCTGCCGAGTCGCGATCGCCGGATCCTGCGCTTACGCTTCGAAGAGGATCTGACTCAGAGCGAGATCGGCAGGCGCGTCGGCCTCTCGCAGATGCACGTCTCGCGCGTCATCCGCGGCAGCCTCGAGCATCTGCGAGCGCTCGCGGAAGCCGCCTGATCGTCAGGCGTCAGCGTCGCCCAGCAGCACGCGCAGGTTCAACATCGACTTGGTGTGGATCTGGCTGATGCGCGACTCGGTGACATCGAAGATCTCGCCGATCTCGGCATAGGTCAGATCCTGGTGGTAGCGCAGCGCCAGGATCGTCTGCTCACGCCCGGTCAGCTGGACAACCGCCGCGGCGACCTGATCGGCGAGGTCCGCCCGGTCGGCGATGTCAGCCGGGTCGCCGGCGTCGGGGTCGGGCAGGAAGTCGAGCATCGTGGTCGGCGCCGCGTCAGAGCCGTTGAGGCCCCACGGCTGGTCGAGCGCGACCAGCTGCGCGTTGGCGGCGCGCTGCAGCCGCGCGTCGAGCTCTTCGCCGTCGATGTCCAGCGCGGTGGCCACCTCGGCGTCGGTGGGCAGCCGCTGAAGGTGGACGAGGAGATCGGCGCTCGTGCGCTCGTACTCGCGCGCCTCGTCGCGGACCGCGCGCGGGACCCAGTCCAGCGAGCGCATCGCGTCGATGATCGCGCCGCGGATCCGCAGGCTGGCGAAGGACTCGAATTGGACCCCGCGGGCAGGGTCGTAGCGCTCGACGGCTTCGATCAGACCGGCGAGGCCGTAGGCCACCAGGTCGGCGAGATCGACGTGCGGTGGCATCCGCGAGGCGATGCGCCCGGCGACGTGCTTGACGAGCGGGCTGTAGGCCAACACGAGCTGGTCGCGGACCTCCCGCTCGCCGTCGCGGCGATAGCGACGCCAGTGCTCGGCCAGCACGATCGCCTTCGGCGCAGGAGAGGTGGCGACCGCAGACAGCATGGGCATCTATCGACAGAAAACTGAAGAACCTTGATCTATCACTGACCTACAGTTTCGCTGTTCGGTACCGATAGAGAGGATTGAGGTCGGATGCCCGCCGGAGCTGTCGCGGACGACGACCGCCCGCTCCCGGGCGCACGATTGCAGAGGAGTCGCGATGACCCAACCTCGGACCGCGGCGCGCCCTCCTGGCTCGGCTGCAGTCATCGACCCGCAGGTCGCTCCGCGAGCCGGTGTCGACAGCTTCTGGGAGCTGGCGACCGACCTCTTCGCCATCTGCGGCCGTGACGGCATGCTGTACGCCCTGAACCCCGCGTGGGAGCGGCTCCTGGGTTGGTCACGCGAGGACCTCACCACCCGGTCGCTGCTCGCGTTCGTCCATCCCGACGACGCTGAGGCCACCGGCGAGGTGCTCGCCCGCACGCACATCGCCGGCAGCAAGCTCGACGAGCTCGTCAACCGCTGGCGCCGCCGCGACGGCAGCTACTGCACGCTCGCGTGGAGCGGAGCGTCTGACGGCGACGTGTGGTGCGTGGTCGGCCGCGACGTGACCGGGCACGCTCAAGAGCGCACGCTGCTGGGTGAGGCTCAGCGCATCCTCGAGAGCGCTGCCGACGATGCGCTCAACGCGCGCAACCACCTCGCAGCGATCACCGACAGCATGGGCGAGGGCCTCCTCGTGCTCGACAGCGCCGGGTGCGTCACGCTGATGAACCAAGCCGCCGAGCAGATGCTCGGCTGGCGGTTGAAGGACCTGCGCGGCCGTGTCCTGCACGACCTCGTCCACTACCGCCGCCCGGACGGCTCACCTCAGCCCGCCTCCGCGAGCACCATCCTGCAGACGCTGGAGGTCCGCGCCACGATCCGCGCCGAGGACGAGATCTTCATGCGCCGTGACGGCACCGAACTGCCCACGTCCTACACGGCCGCGCCGCTGGTCACCTCCGAGGGCTTGGAGGGCTGCGTCATCGTCTTCACCGACGCGACGGTCCGCCAGGCCGAGCAGCGCGAGCTGCGTCGCAAGCTCGAAGCGCTCTCCTGGGCCGGCCGCGTGCAGGACGCGCTGCGCGAGGAGCGCTTCGTCCTCTACGCGCAGCCGATCCTCGACCTCGCCACCGACGAGGTCGTCCAGCACGAGCTGCTGCTGCGGATGCGCGAGCCCAACGGCGAGATCGTCGGCCCTGGGTCCTACCTGCAGATCGCCGAGGAGCACAACCTGATCGGCGACATCGACCGCTGGGTGATCCGCAGGGCGACGCGCCTCGCTGCCCGCGGGCTGCCGGTCGAGCTCAACGTGTCGGGCGGGTCGATCAGCGACCCCGAGCTGATCACGCACATCGAAGCCTGCCTGCGCGAGACCGGCGCCGACCCGGCGCTGCTGGTCTTCGAGATCACCGAGACAGCCCTGGTCTCCGACGAGGAGGCTGGCCGGCACTTCGTCGAGCGCGTGCACGAGCTGGGCTGCAAGCTGGCCCTCGACGACTTCGGCACCGGCTACGGCGGGTTCACCTACCTCAAGCAGCTGCCGGTCGACTACCTCAAGATCGACATCGAGTTCGTGCGCGACCTGCGCACGAGCGAGGCCAGCCTCCATGTCGTCGAAGCCGTCGTCAACCTCGCCCGCGGCTTCGGCATGCAGACCGTGGCCGAGGGCGTCGAGGACGCCGAGACGCTGAGCCTGCTCAAGACCCTGGGCGTCAACTACGCCCAGGGCTACCACATCGCACGTCCCGGACCGCTCGAAGACGTCCTTCCCGATGACACCCTGAGGAGCAGCACACGATCATGACCGACGACCTCATCACCGCCCAGCAGCGCGAGCTCGACCAGGAGCAGGCGGTCGCGGATCTCGATCAGTCGATCGCCTACCGCGAGCAGGCCCTGTCAGACCGCGAGCAAGAGCGCCTCGACGCCCGCCAGACGCTGGTCGACATCGAGCGCGCCGAGACCCCGGTCGACCAATTCGCCGCGCACCTCGCACTTGAGCACCGCCAGGCCGAGCTGACGCGCACGCAGGACCGTCGCGACGCCTACCAAGGTCAGATCGACGACACCCAGGGCGGCCACGACCGCCTCCAGGACACGCTGGAGCTCGGCCAGGACGCGCTCGAGCTGCCCACCTCCGCGCTCGCGCCGACGACCGCCGACATCGTCGAGGCGGCACGCCGGCGCCAGCAGTCAGCCGCCGAACGGGCGCAGGCCGCGGTCGACCGCGCGGCCGCCGCGAC
>JBEVLC010000210.1:0-3811 GCA_040509415.1 Baekduia sp.
CCTGGGGATCTTGGGGGCGGGGTCGCGAGCCGCGCGCGCCCCGCTGGGCGCGCTGGGCCCGCGACCGCGCCGGGGGGGGGGCCTCGCCGTCGCGGCCCTGCTGGACGCGCAGCGCGTCCCACGCCGACCAGGAGCCCGCCACGCCGAGGGCGGCGACCAACGTGGCGCGCTCGTGCTCGGGACAGCCGGCGATCTCGGTCGCGAAGACGCGCGTGAGCTCCAGGCGCTTGGCGGTCCGAAAGCCGTCGAGCGCATCATGCACGCTCCCGGAGAACGGCTCCATGAGCAGCGCGCCGCGCCGCACCGCGGCGATCCACTCGAAGATCCGGCGGCGCTGGGCGACGATCTGCTCGATGCGCTCGGGCAGTGGCGCGCCGGCGTCGATCGTGCCCATGAGGAGCTGCAGATGCGCCTCGCGATGCGCCGAGACCGCGGCGAACAGCGCCTCGCGGTCGGCGTAGTGCTGAAAGACCGTCCGTGGTGCGACCGACGCCCGCGCCGCGATCTCTTCGACCGTGGGTTGCTGGTTGCCCTCTTCGAGCAGGGAGACGAGCGCCTCGACGATCGCTCCACGCGTGCGGTGCGATCGGGCGATGCGTCCGTCCTGTGGGGTGACGTCCGCGGAGTCGAGCATGGAACCGATGACCAGCAACATACGGACGCGGGTGGGCACCCGGCAACGCCCGTTTGAGGTAAGTAGCCGTTCGGCTATCCGATGCGCTCGAGCTCGCGCGGGCGCAGCAGCGCGATCAGCTCGCCGCGGGTGCCGTCCAGCCGGATGCCGGCGACCCCGCCCTTCTTGAAGTCGACCCTCGCGCCGGTGAGGTCGAAGACGACCTGCGCGAAGTCCGGGTTGTGGCCGACGACGAGGATCCGGCCGTCGGGCTCGACGCCGAGCAGCAGGTCGCGCGCGTCGGCGACGCTGAAGTCCTCCGCCAAGACCGGTGTGACGATCGGCTCGTCGCCCAGCGCCTCGGCGGCCAGCAGCGCGGTGTCGCGGGCGCGCACCTTGGGGCTGGTGTAGAGCGCCTCGAAGCTGAGCTCGAGGGCAACGAGCGCGCGGCCGGCGTGGCGCGATTGCTCCTCGCCGCGCGGTGTGAGCCGGCGCTCGGCGTCGGGCCGAGTGCCGTGCGGCTCCGCCTCGCCGTGTCGCAACAACCAGAGCTGGTTGGCCATGCAGCGGGACCCTAGCGACGACGGCTCAGCCGAGCGCGCGCGTCGCCGGACCGGTCCACTGCTTGCCCTGGGCGTCGGTCCACTGCACGCGCCAGGCGCGCTTGGCGCCGCCGAGGGCCGCGGTCGTGGTCCAGTAGCCGTGGCTGTTGGTCGTCACGGTCTTGCTCGTCTTCCACGACGCGCCGCCGTCACGCTGCTGGATGGTGACCTTCGTGGTGCCCTTGGCCGGCCGTGCCAGGCCCCAGAGCGACACCTTGGTCGAGCCCTTGCGCTTCTTGGCCACGAGCGGGAGGCGGAAGCCGTCCAGCGCCGGCTTGGCCTTGCCGCCCGTCGTGCGCAGGCCGGACTCGAAGCCACCGTACTTCTGGGACTCGGGCACATCGGCGCGTGGCAGGTCATCGGTCAGCAGGTACTGCGAGAACGCGGCGACGCGGGGGTTGTCATAGGCCAGACGCTCGGAGTAGGAGCGGTACTCGGCCTGGCGCTGCAGGCTGACGCCGAAGAAGGGGTCCGGCACCGACTGGATGCCGAACTCGGTGAGGTAGATCGGCAGCTTCTTGGCGACGGTGCCGGCCTTGGCGGCCTTGTCGAGCGCGGTGACCAGCCGGGGCAAGACGCCGATCATCACGTCGTTGGGATGCGTCGTCTTGAAGAGCGGGCCCTTCTGGTTGGTGTAGGCGTGATGGGCGTAGCCGTCGACGCGCAGCTTCCCGCAGGAGCCGACCTTCTTGTAGCTGTCGTTGAGGCAGAGCGCGCCGCGCAGGAAGGTCAGGGGCGCGACGTCCTTGAGGGTGCCGGTCGGCGCCGTCTCCCCCATCAGCACGGGCTTGGTGTCCCCGGCGTCGGCGAGGCCGCGCAGGGCCGCCGCGTAGAGGCCGCGGTAGATCGTTGGCGATGCCGGCTTGTGCTTGGAGTCGTACTGCGGGGCGAGGAACTGCGGGTGGTTGGGCTCGTTCCAGATCGACCAGCGCGTGACCTCGTTGCCGAAGCGCTTGGCCAGCGCGGTCATGAACATGCGGAACTCGTTGGGACTCGGCCGCGTGGTGTTGTCGCGCGCGCCGTTGGTCGCCCAGCGCGGCACCGGGCCCGATGCCGTGACCTGCACCGTCCACCCGCGCGCCTTGGCCTCGTCGAGCACCGGCTGGTACTTGGACCAGTCGTAGCTGGCCGGGTCGGCCATGTCGAGCTTGGGCTTGATCCGCGACGCCGACTCGGGCGCGACCTCCTGCCAGTAGAGGACGACGCGCAGCGCATGGGCCCCGAGGCTGTCGATCTCGGAGAACGCCGCCTCGCGGTGGGCGGGATCGAAGAGATCGCGTGGCGCCTCGAAGGTGACCTCCTGGCTCTTGCTCGCGTGCGCCGCTGGCGTGGCCGAGATGGCGCCAAGCGCGAGGGCGGCGAGGAGGGTCGCCGTCACGGCGAGGAGCTGGGGGCGTCGGGGTGCGGTCATCACGAAGTGGGACACGCTAGCGCCGGGTGAAGTTGCGCGAGGGCTCCGTGAGGGCTCTGTGAGGGTTGCGTGAGGGCGCGATCTCTCATACTTCGGGGCGTGATCGACTTCACCGTGCCGGACGAGCTGCAGTCCCTGTTGCAGCGCATCAAGGACTACATCTCCCAAGATGTCCTGCCGGCGGAAGGCGAGATCGCCGACCCCGAGGACGTCCTGGGCTCGTGGGAGGTGGTCGAGGGTCTGCGCGATCGCGCGCGCGAGCGCGGGATCTTCACCCCGCACCTGCCCGAGGAGTACGGCGGCCTCGGTGTCGGCGTGCTCGGGATGGCGCTGATCTCCCAAGAGGTCGGGGCCGCCCCGCTGGCCGCCTTGGGCATGAACTGCATGGCGCCCGACGAGGGCAACATGCACACCCTCCTGCTGGCGGGCAGCGAGGAGCAGAAGGAGCGCTGGCTGCGACCGCTGGGCGAGGGGCGGATCCGATCGTGCTTCGCGATGACCGAACCGGATGTGGCGTCGAGCGACCCCACCAACTTGGAGACGACCGCGGTCCGGTCAGAAGACGGCAGCGAGTGGATCCTCAACGGGCGCAAGTGGTGCATCACCGGCGCGATCGGGGCGGCGTTCTCGATCGTCGTCGCCAAGACCGGCGATGACTCCGCGGCCGGCCACCGCAACTACTCGCTGATCATCGTTCCCACCGATACGCCCGGCTGGACGGTCGAGCGCGATCCGGAGTGGCTCGGCAGCCACTCCCCCGGCGGCCATCCGATCATCGCCATCGAGGACGTCCGCGTGCCGGTGGGCAACCTGCTTGGCGGCGAGGGCGAGGGCTTCGTGATCGCCCAGAAGCGGCTGGCCGGCGGACGTCTGGCCCACGCGATGCGCTGGATCGGCATGTCGCAGCGCGCGCTGGACCTCGCCACCAAGCGGCTGCTGGAGCGCAAGGCCTTCGGCAAGGAGCTCGCGCGCCACCAGATGCTGCAGGCGATGATCGCCGACAGCGCCATCGACCTGTACGCCTCGCGGCTGATGGTGCTCCACACCGCCTGGAAGCTCGAGCACGGCCTCCCCCATCGCCAGGAGGTCGCGATGACCAAGACCTACGTGTCGGAGGCCTTCGGCCGCATCGCCGACCGCGCCGTGCAGATCCACGGCGCGGCGGGCATCGCCCTCGATCTCCCG
>JBEVLC010000211.1:0-5359 GCA_040509415.1 Baekduia sp.
GTTCGTCACCCAGAACGACGGCTCGGCGATGGCGCTCGGGCACGCGGCGCGCTACCCCGTGCTGATGCTCGAGAGCGGCCCGGCGCTGGCGATGCGCGGCGGCGCGTTCCTCAGCGGCATCCCGGAGTGCGTCGTCCTGCATGACGACGGCGAGGGCGACGACGCCGACGTCGGCGTGCTCGCCGGCGGCGTGCCCCGCGACGCGTGGGACGACATCACCGAGGTCGCCGGAGTCCGCACGGCGGTTCGCCGGCCCGACGTGCTGCGGCTGGCCATCGACGAGCGGTCCGGCGTCTCGCGCGCGGCCGCGGTGCGACGGGCGCTGGTCGCCTCGAAGGTCCTCGACGACCCGTCGCTCACCGGCGCGCCGGTCCCGGTCGTGACGGTCGGTGCCGGCGCGCGCGCTGTCGCGCCCGCCCTCACCACGCTGGCCCGCGTCGAGGTCCTCGAGCCGCCCGAGGCCGAGGTCGCCGGCGCGATCGGGGCGGCGGTGGCCGTCGCCACCGGGCTGGCCGAGGTCATCTGCGACCAGGAGGAGCGGGCGCTGCGCGCCGCGGTCGAGCGGGCGCGCCGTACGGCGGTCGAGCGCGCGATCCATGCCGGCGCCGATCCGGCCCGCATCGACGTCGTCGAGGTCGAGCAGCGGCCGCTCAGCTACCTCATCGCGCCCGCGCTGCGCGTGCGCGTGCGCGCGGCCGGACCGTGCCTCTGAGCCCCCGACAAAGCCGCACGTTCCGCGCGCCGTCCCGCCCCGAAAATCGGGGTGGCGGCGATGGTGGCGTCGCCCGCCTGACCGCCCGCGCCAGATCTGTGCAGATCCCACAGAGATCGGGCCCAGACCGTCGCGATCCACGAAGTCCGACGGCCCGGCGACGGCAACGGTGAACGGTATGACCACGACCGCCGCACCGTACGTCCACAGCGCGGGCAGCCTCCAAGAGCGCGCGCTGCTGCGCGGCGCCCGGGCTCACGACGCGCCATGTCGCACCAAGCTCGTCGAGGCCTACATGCCGCTCATCGGGTCCGTCGCCCACCGCTACCGCGGCGCCCACGCCGTCGACCGCTCCGAGCTCATGCAGGAGGGCGTGGTCGGCCTCCTGCGCGCGCTGGACCGCTATGACCCGGCACGCGAGACGCCGTTCTGGGCCTACGCCTCGTTCTGGGTGCGTCAGGCGATGCAGCAGCTCGTCGCCGAGCTGACCTGGCCCGTCGTCCTCTCGGATCGCGCGCTGCGCCAGCTGGCCCGGATCCGCGCCACCGAGCGGCGGCTCTCCCAAGACGAGGGCCACGCGCCGTCGGCCGCCGAGCTCGGCGAGGGCGCCGGCCTCAGCCCCGAGCATCTCGGCTACCTGCTCGCCGCCGAACGCGCGCCGCGGGCCTTGGACGAGCGCGTGCCCGTCGACCGCGGCTCGGGCAGCGCGCTGAGCGAGCTGCTCGGCGATCCCGCGGGCGAGGACCCGATCGAGCGCGTCGCGTCGCGCGACGCGGCCGAGCGCCTGGACGCCGTGCTCGTCTGCTTGACCGGCCGCGAGCGCCTGGTCTTGGCCCAGCACTACGGGCTCGGCACCGAGCCGCGGACGCTGCGGGCGATCGCGGGCGATCTCGGCGTCAGCGCCGAGCGGGTCCGGCAGATCGAGCAGGGCGCGCTGGAGAAGCTGCGCGCGACGTGCGACTGGGCTGAAGCGCGGCGCTGAGCGACTACACGTACATCTCGTCGACGTAGCACCAGCGCCAGTCCTCGCCGGGCTCGAAGGAGGCGGCGATCGGGTGCTCGGTGTCCCGCGCGTGCGTGCGCGCGTGATGCATCGGCGACGCGTCGCAGCAGCCGACATGCCCGCAGGTCAGGCACAGCCGCAGGTGCACCCAGGGCGAGCCGACGCGCAGGCACTCCTCGCACCCCTGGGGCGTGCGCGGCCGCACGGGGCGGATCTGGACGGTGTGCCGGCAGACGATGCCCGTGTCCTCCTTGAACGCAGTTGCCGGTGCCCCGGCCCTAGGCCGCTCGGTGCCCTTGCCAAGTCCTCGTCGCGCCCTACCTAACAAGCGGAGGACACCTGATGACGAGACGAGAGGAGCGATGATGGCCAAGGCCGTCGGCATCGACCTGGGCACGACGAACTCCGTGGTCGCGGCGACGATGGAGGGCGGGCACGCCGAGGTCGTGCCCAACGCTGAGGGCGCGCGGACCACCCCATCGGTGGTCGCGTTCACCGACGACGGCCAGCGGCTGGTCGGCCAAGTCGCCAAGCGCCAGGCGATCCTTAATCCCGAGGCCACCATCTACTCGGCCAAGCGCTTCATCGGGCGCAAATGGGACGAGGTCACCGAGGAGAGCAAGATCGTCTCCTACAAGGTGGTCAAGGGCCCCAACGACGCGGTCCGCTTCGAGGTCCGCGGCAAGGACTATGCGCCGGAGGAGATCTCCGCGCTGGTGCTGCGCAAGCTGGCCGACGACGCCGCGAAGTTCCTCGGCGAGCGCGTGACCGAGGCGGTCGTCACCGTCCCCGCCTACTTCAACGACGCCCAGCGCCAGGCGACCAAGGACGCCGGCAAGATCGCCGGCCTCGAGGTCCTGCGCATCATCAACGAGCCGACCGCGGCCGCGCTGGCCTACGGCCTCGACAAGCAGGGCTCGGAGACCGTGCTGGTCTTCGATCTGGGCGGCGGCACCTTCGACGTGTCGATCCTCGACGTCGGCGACGGCGTCGTGGAAGTCCGCTCCACCAGCGGCGACGGCCACCTCGGCGGCGACGACTTCGACAAGCGCATCGTCGACTGGCTCGCCGATGAGTTCAAGAAGGACCAGGGCATCGACCTGCGCACCGACCCGCAGGCGCTGCAGCGCCTCTACGAGGGCGCCGAGCGCGCGAAGGTCGAGCTGTCGGCCGCGACCCAGGCGCAGATCAACCTGCCGTTCGTCACCGCCGACGCCTCAGGACCCAAGCACCTCAACATCACGATCACGCGTGCCCAGTTCGAGCAGCTCGCCAAGGATCTCGTCGAGCGCACGCGCGGCCCCGTCGAGCAGGCGCTGGCCGACGCCAAGCTGAGCGCCGGCGACATCGACGAGGTGATCCTCGTCGGCGGCTCGACGCGCATCCCGGCCGTCCAAGAGCTCGTGCGCCGGCTGACCGGCGGCAAGGACCCCAACATGACGGTCAACCCCGACGAGGTCGTGGCGCTCGGCGCCGCGATCCAGGCGGGCGTGCTCAAGGGCGAGGTCGAAGACGTCGTTCTGCTCGACGTCACCCCGCTGTCGCTGGGGCTGGAGACGCTCGGCGGCGTGATGACCAAGGTCATCGAGCGCAACACGACGATCCCGGCGCGCCGCACCGAGACGTTCTCGACCGCCGAGGACAACCAGACCGCGGTCGACGTGGTGGTGTTGCAGGGCGAGCGCGAGCTGGCCTCCGACAACCGCCAGCTGGCGCGCTTCCGGCTGGAGGGCATCCCACCGGCCCCGCGCGGCGTGCCACAGATCGAGGTCACGTTCGACCTCGACGCCAACGGCATCCTCAACGTGTCAGCGAAGGACGTGTCCAGTGGCACCGAGCAGAAGGTCACCATCGCCGAGAGCGCGAACCTCGATCAGTCAGACGTCGAGCGCATGGTCGCCGAAGCGGCCCAGCATTCCGACGAGGACCGTCGCCGTCGCGAGGAGATCGACGCGCGCAACGAGCTCGACTCGCTCGCCTACCGCGTCGAGCAGCTCGTCGGCGAGTTGGCCGATGGACTGCCCGTCCACGAGAAGGCGCGCGCCGAGCAGCTCGTCGCCGACGCGCGCCAAGCGATCTCCGAGCAGGCCGGCCTGGACCGCGTCCGCCCGCTGATCGCCGACCTCGAGCAGCAGGTCCACGCGCTGCCCGCCTCAGCCCAGCAGCAGCCGGCGGGCGTCAACACGGGCGGCAACGGCCAGGGCCGCGACAACGCCCGGGAGGGCGACGACGAGGAGGTCGTCGACGCGGAGTTCACCCGTGAGTGAGCAGCGCGAGCGTGACCGCGAGGGCGCGTCCGGCACCGCTGAGCTGGAGGCCGAGGTCGCGCGCCTCGATGATCGCTTCAAGCGCGCGCTGGCCGACCTGGACAACTACCGCAAGCGCACCGCCAAGGACGTCGACCGGCGGATCGCGGAGGGCACCGACGCGCTGCTGGCCGACTGGCTGGAGGTCGCCGACAGCGTGCAGCGGGCGCTGATGATGACGCCGCTCGATGACGGGCTGCGGGCGGTGGACGAGCAGATCGAGGTGACGCTCGCTCGCCAGCAGGTGACGCGTCTGGGCGAGGTGGGCGAGCCGTTCGATCCCGACCGTCATGAGGCCGTCGCCGTGGCGCCGGCGACCGATCGGCCCGACGGCACCGTCGTCGAGGTGATCCGCCCCGGCTACGCGCGCGACGGTCGCGTGCTGCGGCCCGCGCTCGTCGCCGTGGCGCAGCGCCCGCGCGGCGACGACGCGGCGCACGACAAGCCCACCGCCGCCTGATGGCCGTCGGTTATCACGACTACTACGAGACGCTCGGCGTCGGACGCGGGGCCAGCGCTGAGGAGATCCGCGGCGCCTACCGCCGCCTGGCGCGCGAGCACCATCCCGATGTCAACAAGGACCCCGGAGCGGCCGAGCGCTTCAGCGAGATCGCCGAGGCCTACGAGGTCCTGCGCGATCCCGACAAGCGCGAGCGCTACGACCGCCTCGGGGCGGGCTTCCGCGCCGGCCAGGACGTCAGCGGAGCCCAGGGCTTCGGCGGCGCCGGCGCCAACGGCTTCGGCTCCGGCGCGCGCGTCGACTTCGGCGTCGGCGGCGAGGCCGACTTCAGTGACTTCTTCGACAGCCTGTTCGGCGGCGGCCGTCCCTCTTCCCGCAGCGGCCGCCGCCGGCAGACCGGTGGCGGGGACGGCTTCGCGCTGCGCGGCGCCGACCACGAGGCGACGATCGAGCTCACGCTCGAGGAGGCCGCGCGCGGCGGCAAGCGCCGCTTCACGTTCGACGACGGCCGCGAGTACGAGGTGGCGATCCCGCGCGGCGTGCGCGACGGCCAGCGCATCCGGCTCGCCGGCGAGGGCGCCCCCGGCGTCGGCGGCGGCCCCAGCGGCGACCTCTTCCTGCGCGTCCGGCTGCGCCCGCACCCGCGCTTCCGGATCGACGGCCGGGACCTGGAGGTCGACCTGCCGGTCGCCCCGTGGGAGGCGGCGCTGGGCGCCGAGGTCGCGGTCCCGACGCTCGACGGCAACGCGACGGTCAAGGTCCCGGGCGGCTCATCCAGCGGCCGCCGCCTGCGGCTCGCCGGCCAGGGGATGCCCGGCCCCAAGGGCGAGCCGGGCGACCTGCACGCCGTGGTCAAGATCGTCGTCCCCAAGAAGCTC
>JBEVLC010000212.1:0-6747 GCA_040509415.1 Baekduia sp.
GCCGCCGGTGGACTGGCCACCGCGTGCGGGAGCCTGGCCGGGACGCCCGGCGCCGCCTCCTTGTGGTGCACGCGCGGGCGCGCCGCGACCGGCAGGTGCTGCCCCAGCCGCACGCACGGGCTGACCGCGACCGGCAGGTGGGCGCACGGGCTGGCCGCGTCCCTCAGGCGGGCGCACGGGAGCGCCGCGACCCTGGGGTGCGCGTGCGGGCTGACCGCGTCCGGCGGGCGGCGCGGCGGAGGCCGGAGTCTCGCCCGGGGTGGGCGGGGCCGATTCCGGAGCCTTCTGCGGCTCAGAAGATGGTGTGCCAGCGCCGTTGCCGGCAGCGGGCTTGTCGCCGATCATCGCGCGCAGCGCGTCGCCTTCCTCCACGGAGGAGGATGCGGCCTTCACGTCAAGGCCCGCGGCCTGGAGCTTGTCGAGAACGTCCTTGCTGGACAGTCCCTGCTCCTTGGCGATCTCATGGATTCGCTTTTTTGCCATGCAGTCGTATCGATTCTACGAAGTCTTCGGAAATCTCCGCCGGTCCCCTCAGGGCACGGCTCACAGCGCGGCGCTTGACCGCCTGCTCGGCACACTCGGGGCTGCACACGTAGGCGCCGCGCCCGGGCATCGTCGCCGCCGGGTCTACTTCGACCCGACCTGCCACCGCAACCAGGCGCAGCAGCTCGGACTTGGGACCGACGGTCCCACACCCGATGCAGCGCCGGTGCGGTACAGAGCTTACGACGCCGGCTCCCCGGCCTGGGTCTCGGGGTCTGCGTCCACCGCCCCGTCGGGCTCAGAGGCCTCCGGCGCGGGCTCGAGCCCGTTCTCTGAGGGCTCCTCCTCGACGAGCTCGGTCACCGCCTCGGCGGCAGGCGCGACATCGTCGTCGAACTCGCCCTCCTCCGGCTCGGCGTCCTCGTCGACGACCACTTCCTCCTGGTCGCCGTAGAGCTCCTCAGCGCGCGTGACGATGTCGACGACGTCGTCCCACGTCTTGTCGGGATCGGCCAGGTCGGTGATCTCCTCGTCGCTGAGCGGCTCGAGGATCGCGACGGCGGCCGTGGTGAAGCGCGACAGCGCCTGGTGCTTGGGCAGGCCGCAGAACGGCGAGCCCGGCAGCGCCTCGTTCGGGCAGCGGCGACCGCGGACCGAGACGGCCTGGCAGCGGCCACCGGTCTCCTCCTCGTACTCCTCGGAGGCGGTCGCCGTCGCGGCGAAGTCGGTCTCGGACTTGATGTCGATGCGCCAGCCGGTCAGGCGGGCGGCCAGGCGCGCGTTCTGACCCTCGCGGCCAATCGCCAACGAGAGCTGGTCGTCGGGCACGATGACCGTCGCCTGCTTGGACTCGTCGTCGACGAGCACCTCGCGGACGCGGGCGGGCGACAGCGCTTTGGCGACGAACCGGGCGGGCTCGTCGTTGTAGGGGATGATGTCGATCTTCTCGCCACGCAGCTCGGAGACGACCATGCGGACGCGCGAGCCGCGCGGGCCGACGCAGGCGCCGACCGGGTCGACGCCATCGGCGTGGGAGACGACGGCGATCTTGGAGCGGTAGCCGGGCTCGCGGGCGACGTTGGCGATCTCCACCAGGCCGTCGGCGATCTCGGGGACCTCGAGCTCGAAGAGCTTCTTGATCAGCTCGCCGTCGCGGCGGGAGACGATGATCGAGGGGCCCTTCGTCGAGGGCGAGACCTCCTTGATCACGGCCTTGACGCGCTGGCCGTGGTCGTAGCGCTCGCCGTCGACCTGCTCGCTCTTGGGCAGCAGCGCCTCGACGCGATCGCGCAGCTGCACGAGCGTGTAGCGGGAGTCCGACTGCTGGACGATGCCGGTGATCAGCTCGCCGACACGGTCCTGGAACTCCTCGAACATCATGTCGCGCTCCGCCTCGCGGATGCGCTGCAGGATGACCTGCTTGGCGGTCTGCGCGGCGATGCGGCCGAAGTCCTCGGGCGTGTCGTCGATCTCCTCGATGCGATCCCGGTACTGCTCGAACTTCGCGGGGTCGATCTCGGGATCCTGCGGCTCGACCTTGTCGCCGGTCTCGGGGTCGATGTAGGACTCCTCGGCGATCGTCTCGCCGATCAGCTCGGCCTCGAGGTCCTTGGGGATGCGGTAGCGGATGACGACGAAGTCGCCGGTCTCGGGGTCGACCTCGACCCGCGCGTAGCGCGCGGCGCCGGGCAGCTTCTTGTACGCCGAGAGCAGCGCGTCCTCCAGCGCGGCCATGAGCTTCTCGGGTGAGATGCCCTTCTCGCGCGCGAGCGCGGTCATGGCTTCCAGGATGTCGCGGGACATGAGGCTCCTGCTCCTAGGACTCGACGAGGTTGGATCGGGAGATGGCGTCGTACGGGATGGCGACGATGCCCGTGCCTGCGGCCACCGTCACCTCCGTCTCGGAAGCTCCCACGAGCTCGCCGGTGAACGATCTGCGGCCGTCGTGCTCGTCACGCGTGCGGACGCGTGCCCGACGGCCGATGAAACGCCGGAAGTGCTCCGGCTTGCTGAGCGGACGCTCCGGCCCCGGAGAGGAGACCGTGAGGCCGTACTCCTCCAAGAGCTCGGGCAGCGCGTGCGTGACGCGCTCGCACAACTCGAGCGTGACGCCCTCGGGATGGTCGATGAAGAGCTCCACATCGCCGCCCTTCAACTCCGCGAGCAGCACCTCGACCTCGGGCTCGCGCTCGGCGAGCTTGCTCTCGATTTCGGCCTGGATCGTCGCGCTCATCAACCCTCCCCTCGAAAAATGAAAGAGCGGGCTCACGCCCGCTCCCTGTACATCACCGGGGACTGCTCCCCGGCACGGAAGTTGTGATGCGAGAATAGCAGCGGGCGCTGGCTCAGGCAGCCTTGCGCCGAGCTTGGTCGCGATATTTCGCGTAGTCCGCGCGCTCGGGCTGGAGGTTGGCCGCGAGCGCCAGCGGATGCAGCGCCTCGGCGTGCTGGCCGAGCTGCTGGAGGCAGCGTCCAAGGCAGAACAGCGCGTAGTCGTTGGTCGGCGCGTGCTCGACGACCGCCTCGAACTCCGCGGCCGCCTCGCTGAAGCGCTGAGCAAGGAAGAGGGCACGGCCGTAGGCCTCACGGACGGAGTCCTTGTCAGGGGCCAGCTCCCGCGCGCGCGCCAACGGCACGGTCGCCGCGTGGTGGTCGCCGGCCTCCAGGAGCTCGGTGCCCTGACGAAACAGCTCGTAGGCGCCATGCTGATCCATGAGGCTCAAGTGTAGGACCGGCGCCGACGCGGTCTCAACGCGTCCAGCAGCTCCGCGGACCGTGGCGGGAGCGCCCACAGCGCCCGGATCCGCCCGCCCAGGCCCAGGCCCGCGGCGAGCTCGCGGCGCAGCGCGCGACGCTGACGCGGCGTCGGCGCCGGGCCACCGGCGCCGTAGCGCGCGACCCGCAGCGAGGCGACGTACGCCGCGGCCCCATCGCTGCCGGCCAGCGTCCGCTCGATCTTGGCCAGGGTGAGCTCCGGCACGATGCCGCGGCCCGAGCGCCGCAACGCGAGGCGCAGCTCCTCGAGCTCGGGGTCGCCGCTGCGGGCGAGCCGCCGCCGGCGCGCCACCGACATCGCGCCGGCGCCGGCAACCAGCACCAGCGCCACGGCGCCGAGCGCCAGCCAGATCCCGAGGGCGACGCCGCCACCGTTGCCGGTCGCCGCGGCGCCACCGGCCTGAGGATCGGACAGGCGGTCGCCCGCGGGCGTCGAGCGGTTCTGCGACGGCTGCGTCCTCGACGTCACCGACACGGTGTCGGTCTGCTGCGAGCGCGCGGGCGAATCGCCGGGCGTCGGGTCGAAGGTGGTCCACCCGAGCCCCGGGAAGTACACCTCGACCCAGCTGTGGGCATCCAGGTCGCGAATGACGTGGGTGGCACCATCGCGCGAGCCGGGCGAGAAGCCCGCAACGACCCGCGCGGGCACCCCGCCCATCCGCAGCAGCAGCGCGGTCGCACCGGCGAAGTACTGGCAGTAGCCGGCTCGATCGCGAAACAGGAAGGCGTCGAGCGGCGCGAGCCTGCCCGGCGACGGCGGCGACTCGGTGTAGCGCGCGTCGCGCTGGACGCGCGCGATCACCTTGCGCACGTAGTCATAGGGGTCGGTCGTCGCGCGGCGCAGCTGCTGGGCCAGCGCGTACTCGCGGCCGTAGGGCGAGTCGGCCAGTGCTTGGCCGGGCTCGATGACCGAGAAGCCGTTGGACGCGCGGGCCACGCTGGCGGCATCGCTCCCCCACGGCGCGAAGTGCACCTGGACGGGTCCGAGCCCCGGTTGCGCCGGCAGCCGCATGGCGAGCTGGCGGATCACGTAGTAGGGGTAGTCCACGCCGGCGCTCTGCATCTCGACCGTGCTCGGCGTCGGCACGTAGACGAGCGCGTCGTAGGAGTCGCCGCGGCGCAGCGGCTTGTCGCTGGCCTGGAAGGTCCCCGGCGTCGCCTGCGCGACGCCCTTGCTGGAGTGATCGACGAGCGTCGTCGTGCCCGCCACCAGGAACTGGCGGCTCTTGAGGCCTTTGACGGTGACGTGGATCGTCTGCGTCCAGTTCGGATGGCGCGGCGAGAACTGCGTGTCCTCGCCATCGCTGAGCACGCCCTTGTCCTGGCGCCACTCGCGACCGTCGAAGTCCTCCAAGTTGGCCGTCTTGAGGTACAGCTCGCCACGGGCGCGCACGCGGGCGATCTCCGAGCCGTCGCGCGGCCAGTTCAGCGGGCCGTAGCTGTGGTTCCAGGCAAACGTGCTGGTCTTGCCGCCCTGCAGCGCCTCGGCCAGCGCCTCGTAGTCGACCCACGGCTTCGGCGAGTCCAGATGCGGGGCCAGGAGCGCCGAGCCGAGGACGACGACGAGGCCGATCGTGGCCGCCACCGGCGCCTCGCGCTCGCTGAGCCGCTCGCCCCAGAGCATCGCTCCGAGCAGCAGCGCGAAGAGGATGCCGTCGAAGTACGGGTGCGCCGGGCGGTGCTCGATGATCGCCACGACGTACAGCACACCGAGGCAGAGGGCAGCCGCCACCGTCTGCGGCCGTGGCGCGAGCGCGAGGATCGCCCCGGCCATCAGCAGCAGGCCGCCACCGGCGACCAGCACGGCGCGCACCCACGCGTCGGCGCCGCGATAGGGCATCCGCAGGTCGGGCAGCGCGACGATCGCGTTGCCGAGGTTGAGGCTCAGCGTGTCCCAGCGATCAGGACGCAGGTACCAGAGCGGCACGCCCGCCACCAGCAGGATCAGCGCGAGCGCCACGAGCACGATCCCCACCAGCGCCGCGACGCGCCGCACCCGCGTGGTGAGCGTCTCCAGCGCGGCCGAGGCCACGACGCCGGCGGCGATGGCGATCAGGAACAAGCCGAGCAGGTCGCCGCCCGCGCCTGGTCGCACGATGCCCGCCCAGTGCATGCCGCCGAAGAGACCGAGCGCGGCGAACGTCACGAGCCGTAGCGTCCAGGCCTCTGACCGCCCGGCGGCCGCTCCGGCGGGGCGCATCGAGCGTCTCGCAGCGGGGATGGCGGTCATGCGACGGCCGCGCCGCGGCGCGCCTCCGACAGCTCATAGCCCGTGCACCCGGCCACGGTGAAGGCCGCGCGGTGCCCCGCGATCGGCGCCGGCACGACGAGCACGCGGCCTCCGCCCGGCGCGTGGGCGAGCGCGCGCGGCGGCCGCGTCAGCCTCCGCGCGGCCACGTAGACGATCGGCCCATGGCGGGCGGTGAGACCGGACACCGGCGGTGCCGCGCTGCCGTCGATGAGCGCGAGGCGCGCGTGCAGGTGCGCCCAGCCGCCGAGGCCGGGATCCAACGCGACCGGCCGGCGGTCGCCGGGGATCAGCAGCGCGCATCCGCCCGCGTGCGCGAGGTGGACCGCCAGCGAGGCCGCGGCCCGCACCGCCGCGTCGAGCTCCTCCTCGGAGGCGGCTGCCCGCGGATCGAGGACGACGAGCGGCCGCGTGTCGCTGTCGGCGCGCAGCCGGCGCTCCAGCAGCTCACCGCCCTTGGCCAGCGACGGCCAGTACATTCGCGACGCCGACGTGCCCTCCCGCGCCGGGCGCAGGCCGTCGAGCTCGATCTCGGCCGCGACCGACGAGCGCCGGCCGAGCTGAAGCGATCCGGAGCCCTCACCGCCCGAGTCGGGGGCCCTGACCGGCTCGATCCGCGGAAGGATCAGCACCTCGTCGGTGCCGACCGTGATCCCGCGTACCAAGCGCACCATCAACCCAAAGGGATCGCGCACCACGACGCGCGGTGGCGCGAGCTGCTTGCGGCCGCGCCGGGCGAAACGCACGTCGATGCGCACGCGGGTGAGCCGCCGACCGGTGGCCAGCGGCGCCGGCACCGGCAGCAGCGGATCGAGCACGGCGCCGGTCGGCAACGGGCGCGGCGAGGTGACCCGAATCGCGACCGGCACCGCCTCGTCCTCCAGCGCGCGGGTCACGCCGACCAGGCGGGTCGCCCGGATACCGCGCGCACCCGCGCTCACCCACACGGCGGCGCCAACCGCGACGGCGAGGAACGCGCCGCCAGCGACGTACAACGGCTCGGCGTCAAGGAGTCCGGCACAGAGGAGCAGCAGCAGACCGAGGGCGCCGGTACGGAGGAGCGGGCGGGCGGTCTCCTCCATGAGGATCCTCTACAACGCCGGCGTCGCCGCCAGGGCGTCGGCGACGACCTGCTCCGGGGTCGCGTCCATCGCCTCCGGAGCGAGGACGATGCGGTGGGCGAGCACGACGCGCGCCAGCGCCTGGACGTCGTCGGGCAGCGCGTGATCGCGGCCCTGCAG
>JBEVLC010000213.1:0-5727 GCA_040509415.1 Baekduia sp.
CTTGGGCTTCGCCGCGACCTTCGGCTTCGCCGCCGCCTTGCGCGGCGCCGCCGCCGTCTTGGCCTTCGCCTTCGTCGCCGCGGGCTTTCGCGCCCTCGCCGCGGGCTTCTTGGCAACGGCCGGCTTGCGCGCCGATGCGGAGGTCTTCTTGGGCTGCGGCATGGCGGGAGATCCCTTCAGGAGGTGCGGGCTGGTCCTCGCCGCGACCCTACCCGCTCAGGTCGCCGCAAGTTCTCGCGACGGGCCCCGTTTCAGCCGGTGCCACATCCCGACACACCGGGTCCAGCCCCCCGGACGATCGGGCCGTCGCCAGACCCCACACATCGACCCATCTGGCGACGGCCCGTCCCGGGCGTTCGCAGGCGCTCAGCCGGCCAGCAGCCACTCGAGCATCGCCTTCTGGGCATGGCGGCGGTTCTCCGCCTCGTCCCAGATGCGCTGGCGATCGCCGTAGAGCACTGACTCGGTGATCTCCTCGCCGGGATGCGCCGGCAGGCAGTGCAGCGCGATGACCTCGTCCCGCCCACCCCCCGCCGCGTCGAGGAGCGCGTCGTCGATCCGGTAGGGGCCCAAGGCCGCGCGGCGCGCGTCGGCGGTGTCCTCGTCGCCCATCGAGACCCAGACGTCGGTGTAGATCGCGTTGGCTCCGGCGACGGCCTCGTAGGGATCGGCGACGCTCGCCACGCCCGGCAGCGAGAACTCCGGCGGCGTGCTGAGCACGACCTCGACGCCCGCGATCGTCCCCATGTCCAGCAGCGACCGCGCCATGTTGTTGCCGTCGCCGACGTAGGTCAGCTTCAACCCCTCCAGCGCGCCAAACGCCTCGCGCAGCGTCAGCAGGTCAGCGAGCACCTGGCAGGGGTGCGCGTTCTGGGTGAGCATGTTGAAGACCGGCAGTTGGTCCTCGGCCGCGAGCTCCTCGAGCTCGGCGTCGGCGTGCGTGCGGACGCCGACGGCGGCGACGTGACGACCCAGGACGCGCGCGGTGTCGCGCAGCGACTCGCCCCGGCCCAACTGCGTCTCGCCCGGGCGCAGGACCATCGGATGGCCGCCAAGCTCGGCGATGCCCGCCTCGAAGCTCACACGCGTCCGGGTGCTCGGCTTCTGGAAGACGAGCGCGACCGTGCGGCCCTCCAGGACCCTGCTCGAATGCGGCGCGAGCTTCAGCGCGGCGGCGCGATCGAGGATCGTGTGCAGATCGTCGGAGGTGAGCTCGGTTCCGGTCAGCAGGTGGCGCATGGGCGAGCGGGGCATCATACGGCCGCGATGAAGGTCCTCACCTGGAATCTCTTCCACGGGCGGTCGGTCCCCGAGACCAAGCATGCACTCCTGGAGGAGTTCACGGACAAGATCTCCGGATGGGAGTGGGACGTCGCGCTGCTGCAGGAGGTCCCGCCGTGGTGGCCGCCATCCCTGGCGCGCGCCACGGGCGCCGAGCAGCGAACGGTGCTGACGTCGCGCAACGCGCTGCTGCCGGTCCGCCGCTGGATCGCCGAGCGGCGGCCCGACCTGATCAAGGCCAACGGCGGCGGCGCCAACGCGATCCTCGTCCGCGGCGACCGGATCGCCGCCCACGCGGCGCGGCGCCTGCGCTGGCGGCCCGAGCGCCGGATGCTGCACGCCGTGCACCTGACGGAGGCCGGGATCTGGGTGGCCAACGTCCACGCGACCGCCAACCCGAAGCCGCTCGCGCGCGCCGAGATGGCGCGCTGCGGCGAGACGCTGGCCCGCTGGTCGGGCTCCGCGCCCGCGCTGCTGGGTGGCGATGCCAACGTTCCCGACCCCACCGTGCCCGGCTTCACCGACGCCGGCGGCCACGGCATCGACCGCTTCTTCACCCGCGGCGCGCTGACCGTCGCGACCGCGCCACGGACGCTGGAGGGCGACGGCCTCTCCGACCACGCGCCGGTGCTGATCGAGGTGCGAGCCTCGTAGGCTGATGGCCATGATGTTCCGTCTCCTCCCCACCCTCGCCCTGCTCGTCCTGCTCGCCGGCTGCGGCGGCTCCGACGGCGGAGGCGGCAGCGGCAAGGCGGAGGCGCTGTCACCCGGCACCCCCATCGAGATGAAGTCCTTGCGCTTCAAGCCCGAGACCGTCCAGGTCCCGGTCGGCCAGGAGATCACCTGGCACAACGACGAGTCCGTCCCCCACGACGTCAAGGCCGACAGCGGCGCGTCGTTCAGCTCGGAGACGTTCGGCAAGGACGGGACGTTCAAGTGGACGCCCGACAAGGCCGGCACCGTCAAGTACGAGTGCACGCTGCACCCGGGCATGGAGGGCACGATCGACGTCGTCGCGAAGTAGCGACGGCGGCAGCGCGGTCAGCCCGTCTCGGCCACCACCAACCGCGCCCCGAGGTCGGCCGCGTCGAGCGCCAGCAGCTCCGCGTTGCGCTCCCGCCAGACGCCGGAGGCCAGGTCGGCGGCCAGCGCGCCCACCGCGCGCGCCTCGACCTCCGCACCCAGCATCGACCACACCGACGTCACCCGCCGCACGTCCTCACGGAGGTACGCCTCGGGCCGACGCCAGTAGGCGTGGAAGAAGGCGTCGACGCAGTCCCAGGGGATCGGGACCGGCGTGATCGTGGCATCGGGCGCCAGCAGCGCGGCACGCTCCTGCAGCGACGGCCCGCGACCGTAGGCGACGAACTCCGGCAGGTAGTCGCGCACCAGCCAGAACTCGTCCAACCGCGTGTTGTCCCATTGGAACAGCACGACCCTGCGCGCGACGCGGCGCAGCTCGCGCAAGCCTGCCGCGTTGTCGCGCCAGTGGTGGTCGGAGAGCACCGCCATCGCAGCGTCGAACGCGTTGTCGTCGAACGGCAGCGCCTCGGCGGAGGCGGCGACGCAGCGCGCCGCGTCCGGCGGGCGCTGGGCGCGCATGACGGCACTGGGCTCGACGGCGACGACGTCGCGATCCGGCGGCTCGTAGGAGCCGGTGCCCGCGCCAACGTTCACGACCGTCTCGGCATCGCCCAGCGCGGCCCAGATCGCGGCGGCGATCCGCGGCTCGGTCCGACGCCCGGTGGCGTACCCGGCGCCGATCGCGTCGTAGAGATCACCGGGTGGGCGGGACCGAGTCACGACCGCGCGCGCAGTCCGAAGCCGCGCAGCAGCATCAGCGCCCGCTCGCCGACGCCGCCGTGCGCGGGAAGGACACCAAGTTGGACCGAGGCGTCGTAGAGGTCGAAGAACGCGCGGATGCGCCAGAGACGCTCGCGCGGTGGGTCGAGCTCGCAGTAGAGGACGGCGTGAACCGAGAACGGCTTGCGCGTCGCCGGCAGGCCGGAGAGCTCGCCGGTGTGGGTGCCGGTCAAGCGGATCGGCGCCGCGAGGAAGCGGCCGTCGCTCAAGCGCTCGCCGGCCTGCTCGATGCGCGCGTTGGGCGCCGCGACCCAGAGGCGCGCCGCGTGGTCACCGAGCGCGTCGCAGCCCCGCAGTGCCGGACCGGTCAGCGGATCCTCGTAATGGACGTCGAGCGCGCAGCAGGCGGCGAAGGCTGAACGGTCGCGGCCGACGACCGCGGCCTGGAAGGCGTCGAAGAGCGGGTCGATCACGAGGACGGTGGGATCGGCGCCGCCGGGTCGCTCGGGTGCACGAACTCGGCGGTCCCGGCCTCGGCGGTACTGGCGGTCGCGTGCAGCCGGTGCGGGATCCGGCCGGCGCCGCGGGCAAGCAGGCCCGCCTCGACGGCCAGGCGCATCGCGCGCGCCATCGCCACCGGATCCTCGGCGCGGGAGATCGCGCTGGCGCACAGCACCGCGTCGCAGCCGAGCTCCAGCGCCAGCGCGGCGTCGCTGGCGGTCCCGACGCCGGCGTCGAGGATCACCGGCAGCGCCGTCTGCTCGCGGATCAACCGCAGGTTGTAGGCGTTGTTGATGCCCATGCCCGAGCCGATCGGCGAGCCGAGCGGCATGATCGCCGCGCAGCCGACGTCCTCCAGCCGCCGCGCGAGCACCGGGTCGTCGGTCGTGTAGGGCAGGACGACGAAGCCGGCGTCGACCAGCTCCTCTGCCGCCGGGACCAGCTCGACCGCGTCGGGCAGCAGCGTGCGCTCGTCGCCGATGACCTCCAACTTGACCCACTCGGTGGCGAACGCCTCGCGGGCGAGCTTGGCGGTCAGCACCGCGTCGCGGGCCGTGTAGCACCCGGCGGTGTTCGGCAGGATCCGGACGCCGCACTCGTCAAGGACATCAACAAGTGACCCACGGGCCCCGGGATCGATGCGCCGCAGCGCGACGGTGACCATCTCGGTCCCCGACTCGCGGATCGCGGCGGCGAGCGTCTCCAGCCGCGGGAAGCCGCCCGTGCCGAGGATCAACCGCGATGAGAACTGCTGGCCGGCGATGCGCATGCTGTCGGTCATCCTCCTTGGACCGCGATCAGAACTTCTACCCGCGCGCCGTCGGCAACCGCAAACGTCGGCCACTCCCCGCGCGGAACGACCTCGGCGTCGACGGCGACGGCAACGCCACGGTCAGGCACGTCGAGGTGGGCGAGCAGCGCGGCGACGGTCGTGCCGGGCGCAACGTCAGACGGCTCGCCGTTGATGATGATCATGCTGGGGTGCCCTCCGTGGCGATCGCGGCGGCGAAGCGCTCCGGGCGAAACGCGTGGCCGGGGCGCCCGCCGGTCAGCTCGTCGGCGATGAGCTCGGCGGTGAGCGGGCAGAGCAGGATGCCGTGGCGGAAGTGGCCGGTCGCCCAGACGATCCGCTCGTCGGCGGGATCGGTCCCGATGACCGGCGCGTTGTCGGGCGTTCCGGGGCGCAGGCCCGCGAAGGCCTCCTCGATCTCGAGCTCGAGGATCCCGGGCAAAACCTCGGCGGCCTCCCGCAGCAGCTCGTAGACCCCGAGCGCGGTGACCGCGGTGTCGAAACCCCGCTCCTCCATCGTCGCGCCGAGGTAGTAGCGGCCGTCGCCGCGCGGGACGAGGTAGCCACCTTCGAAGCGCAGGACGTGGTCGCACAACCCCGGGCCGGACGGGTCGCGCAGGCGCAGCGCCTGGCCCTTGACGGGGCGGACGGGGACCGTGCCCAGCGATCCCGACCACGCACCGGCGGCGATCACCACGCGCTCGGCGTCCAGCGCGCCGAGATCCTCGACCGCCGTGTGCGGGTGAAGGTGCACGCCCGCGCGCGAGCACGCCTCGATCAGCGCCGCGACCAGCAGCGCCGGCTCGACCGCGTGGTCGTCGGGGAGCGCGAGCGCCAGGCGCAACGAGGGCGCCAGCGCCGTCTCGCGCCGCCGCGCCTCGGAGCCCAGCAGGCGCTCGACGGCCAGGCCCATGCGCTCGCGCAGCGCGCGTTCGCGCTCGACGTGCTCGGCTTCGTCGCGGTCGCGCGCGAGCAGCAGCGTGCCGCAGGCGCGGTAGCCGATATCGAGGCCCGTGACGTCAGCCAGCTCGGCGGCGAACGCCGGCCAGCGCCGCGCGCTCTCCAGGTTGTGCACGAGCAGCGCGCGCTCCTGCGCGTCGGCCTCGGCGACCGGCGCGAGCATCCCCGCGGCGGCGCGCGAGGTGCCGGCGCCCAAGTCACCGCGATCGAGCACGGCGACCTCCAGCCCGCGCTGGCGCGCGCGCCACGCAGCTGCGAGGCCGATGACGCCGCCACCGACCACGGCCACGTCTACGTGCGGAAGCTGGGTGCTCACCCGACATCGAGCGTACCGCGGGTGGGTGGGGGCCGACTCCTCGTCGAGGGACGACTGAACCACCGAGGACGTGGTT
>JBEVLC010000214.1:0-9368 GCA_040509415.1 Baekduia sp.
CGGAGTCACGAAGCACTACGACGGAGTCGCGGCGCTCACGGACGTCTCGTTCGAGGTGCTCCCGGGCGAGGTCCACGCCCTTCTGGGGGAGAACGGCGCCGGCAAGTCGACGTTGATGAACGTCGTCTACGGCATGCTCACGCCCGACGCGGGCGAGATCCTCGTCGACGGCTCCGCGGTCAGCATCGGCTCGCCGCGCGAGGCGATGGACCACGGCATCGGCATGGTCTTCCAGCACTTCATGCTGATCCCGGTCATGACCGTCGCCGAGAACCTCGTGCTCGGCGACGAGCCGCGCAAGAACGGCCTGCTCGACCTCGGGGCCGCCCGGCGCCGGACACGCGAGCTGTCGGAACGCCACGGCCTGCGCGTCGATCCCGACGCGCGCGTCGCCGACGTCTCGGTCGGCCAGCAGCAGCGCGTGGAGATCCTGCGCGCCCTGGATCGCGGCGCGCGGATCCTCGTCCTCGACGAGCCGACCGCTGTCCTGACCGCCCAGGAGACGGCCGAGCTGGCCGAGGTCCTGCGCGGGCTGCGCGACAACGGGACGTCCGTGGTCTTCATCACCCACAAGCTGCACGAGGTGCTCGAGGTCGCCGATCGCGTGACCGTGCTGCGGCGTGGCAAGACCGTCGGGACGGTCGAGACGGCCGCCGCCGACGAGGCGTCGCTGGCCCGGATGATGGTCGGCCGCGACGTCGTGCTGCGCGTCGAGAAGGAGCCCGGCACGCCCGGCGAGCCGCTGCTGGAGCTCGAGGACGTCCATGCCGTCGACGACCGCGGGCTGCCCGCGGTGGACGGCGTCTCGCTGCACGTTTGCGCGGGCGAGATCGTCGCGGTCGCCGGCATCGACGGCAACGGGCAGAGCGAGCTGATCGACGCGATCAACGGGCTGCGCCCGGTCACCTCCGGCCGCGTGCGTCTGCGTGGCAAGGACATCACCAACTGCACGCCGCGCCAAGCCCGCGAGGCCGGCGTCGGCCACATCGCCGAGGACCGCCACGCGCGCGGCCTCGTGCTCGACTTCTCGCTGGCCGAGAACCTCGCCCTCAACGACTACCGCGAGGGCACGCGCTTCGGCCTGCTCAAGCCGCGCCGGATGCTGGAGGCCGCGGGTCGCCTGCTCAAGGAGTTCGACGTGCGCGGCGGAACCCCGGCGACGCCGGCCAGCTCGCTGTCGGGCGGTAACCAGCAGAAGGTCGTGATCGCGCGCGAGGTCTCGGGCAACCCCGACGCGCTGATCGCCGCGCAGCCGACGCGCGGGCTCGACGTCGGCGCGATCGAGTTCGTCCACCGCCGGCTGCTCGCCGAGCGCGACGCGGGGCGCGCGATCCTCCTGTTCTCGCTGGAGCTGGAGGAGGTGCGGGCGCTGGCCGATCGCATCTTGGTGATCTACGACGGGCGGATCGTCGGCGAGCTGCCGCCGAGCGCGTCCGACGAGGAGCTCGGGTTGCTCATGACCGGCGGCGGCAGCGCGCGCGTGGCCTCGTCGTGACCGACTTCCCACCACCAAGCTCGCAGCCCGAGTACGACCTCGGGCGCGGCGCCACCGTCGGCGCGCGGCTGTCAACGGCCATGCGAACCGGCGGCATCATCACGCCGATCATCACGGTGCTGTTCGCGTTCTTCGTCGGCGGCCTCGTGGTGCTGGTCACCGGCCACAACCCGATCGACACCTACAAGGCGATCTTCGACGGCACCGGCCTGCAGTGGCTCTTCCCATGGACCACGGGCGCCGATCGCACCACCGCGGCGATCAACCTCCAGCAGACGCTGATCATCACGGCGCCGCTGATCCTGCTGGGTCTCGCCGTCGGCTATGCGTTCCGCGCGGGCCTGTTCAACATCGGCGGCCAGGGCCAGTACATCGTCGGGTCAATCGCCGCGGTCTGGTCGGGCTCGTCCTGGGAGGGGATGCCGCACGGCATCCACGTGGTGCTGTGCATGCTGTTGGCGACGATGGCCGGCGCGGCGTGGGCCGGGATCTCGGGGCTGCTGCGCGCCGCCACGGGCGCCAACGAGGTGATCACGACGATCATGCTCAACTGGATCGCGATCTGGCTGGGCGTCTACCTGTTCGGTCTTGGCGGTCCGCTGCAGAACGACACCCAGCCCAGCGTGCCGATCTCCAACGACGTCGTGCCCGGCGCGAAGCTGAGCGTCTTCTGGGGCGACCCGGAGCTGCAGGGCCTGCACATCGGCATCTTCGTCGCGCTCGCCGCGGCGGTCGTCTACTGGGTGCTGCTGAACCGCTCGACCAAGGGCTACGAGGCGCGTGCGGTCGGCTTCAACCCCGAGGCGGCGCGGTATTCCGGCATCAAGGTCGGCAAGACCTATGTGTTGGTCATGGGCACGTGCGGCGCGCTGGCCGGGCTGGCCGGCTCGCTCGACGTGCTCGGCTGGCAGTTCCACCTGGCGACCAACGACATCCAGACCACCCAGCTCGCCTTCCTGGGCATCGCGGTCGCGCTGCTGGGGCGCAACACGGCGATCGGCACCTGCCTGGCGGCGCTGCTGTTCGGCGCGATGGTCAACGGCACCTCGGTCCGCAACCTCGACCCGGCGGTCTTCGAGCCCGAGCTCGCCCAGAACCTCACGACGGTCATCCAGGGCATGGTCATCCTGTTCGTCAGCGCCGACGTGCTGGTCCTCATGATCTACAACAAGCTTCGGCGACGACGGCGTGTCGCGAGCGCCGAGCCCGTGAAGGTGACCGCATGAGCAGCGGCCGCCGCATGACCACCGAGGCGCTCATGGAGAGCTTCAAGCGCGGGCGTGATTCTGGCCCGAGCGGTCCGTTCACGCGCGAGAAGGGGCTCGGCTGGGGCGGCGTCGCCCTAGGCCTGCTCGCCTTCCTGATCACGCTGCCGCCGTTCGAGGTCCGGACGGTGGTGCCGTCGCTGATCCTCGCGCTGATCGCGATCGGGCTCGGCGCCGTGGCGATCGATGGCGGTGAGCGCCGGCTCGGCATCGGGGCGATCGTCGCCGCGCTGTTCGGCGCGGTCGGCGCGTATGCGGCGTCACGCTCCGGCGTCTCGCATCTGGAGGTCGTCGTCTCCTGGGGCGCGCTGACCGCCGCGATGCTGCGCTACGCCACGCCGCTGACCTTCGCCGCGCTCGGCGGCCTGGTCAGCGAGCGCGCCGGCGTCGTGAACATCGCGCTGGAGGGCATGATGCTCATGGGCGCGTTCTTCGCGGCCTACGGCGCCGACAAGACCGACTCGTGGGTCGGCGGGATCGTCATCGGCGTGCTGGCCGGCATGGCGCTGGCGGCGATCCACGCGGTCTTCGCGATCTCGCTGCGCTCGGACCAGATCGTGGTCGGCACCGGCCTGAACTTCCTCGCGCTCGGGCTCACGGGCTACATGTACGTCGATACCTACGGCGCCAACGGCACGCCCGACGACCTTCCAGGAGTCCCCGACGTCAACCTGCCGACCGACTCCCTGGGCTTCCTCGGCCAGGCGATCAGTCAGCTCAACCTCCTGGTCTGGGGGTCGCTGGTAGCGGTCGTGCTGGTGTGGGTGGTCGTGTTCCGGACGCGCCTGGGCCTGCGGCTGCGGTCGGTCGGTGAGAATCCGCGCGCGGCCGAGACGGTCGGCATCGGCGTCTTCAAGGTCCGCTACGCGGCGGTGATCACCTCCGGTGGTCTGGCCGCGCTCGGCGGCGCGTTCCTGTCGATCGGCTTCGTCCATTCGTTCTCGCAGAACATGACCGCGGGGCGCGGCTTCATTGCCTTGGCGGCACTGATCTTCGGGCGCTGGCGGCCAGGCGGGCTGCTCGCCGCCACGCTGCTCTTCGGCTTCTCCAGCGCGCTGGCGCAGCGGCTGCCGGAGTTCTCGCCCCAGCTGGCCACGCTGTTCCAGGCGCTGCCCTACGTGCTGACGCTGATCGCCGTGGCGGGCGTCGTCGGGCGCTCGACGCCGCCGGCGGCCGACGGCGTGCCCTACACGCGCGAGGGCAAATAGCTCAAGGGGCGTACCCTGGGACGCATATGAGTCCCACCAGGACATTGCCGCACGTCGACCGCGTCGGCATCCAGGAGCGGGTCGACGCGCTGGCCAAGCGCTCGATCAAGGGCGAGGCCAAGCGCGAGGGGCTGCTGCTGGCGATCTCGATGCTCGACCTCACGACGCTCGAAGGCGCCGACACACCCGGCAAGGTGCGCCAGCTCGCGGCCAAGGCCGTGACGCCGTCGCCGGCCTACCCCGAGGTGCCGTCGTGCGCGGCGGTCTGCGTCTACCCGACGATGGTGCGGGCGGCCTGCGATGCGGTCGCGGGCTCCGGCGTGCACGTGGCCTCGGTCGCGACCGGCTTCCCGGCCGGGCAGACGCCGCTGGCCACGCGCCTGGAGGAGGTGCGCCTGGCGGTTGCCGACGGCGCCGACGAGATCGACATGGTGATCTCGCGTGACGCCTACCTGTCAGGCGACGACGCGCGCGTGGCCGACGAGATCGAGCAGATCAAGGACGCCTGCGGCGACGCGCATCTGAAGGTGATCCTGGAGACCGTCGAGCTGGGCTCCTACGACCACATCCGCCATGCCTCGATGCTGGCGATGGACGCCGGCGCGGACTTCATCAAGACCTCGACGGGCAAGGCGGCCGAGGGCGCGACGCCGGGCGTGATCCTGGTGATGCTGGAGGCCATCCGCGACTACGCGCAGCGCACGGGGCGGATCGTGGGCATGAAGCCCGCCGGCGGCGTCTCGACCTCCAAGGCCGCGCTGGGCGTGCTCGTCCTGGTCAAGGAGACGCTGGGTGACGCGTGGTTGACGCCCGACCTGCTGCGCATCGGCGCCTCGTCGGTGCTCAACGACCTGCTGGCGCAGTACATCAAGACGGAGACCGGCCGCTACGGGCGGGCGGAGGACTTCTCGAGGGAGTGATCGCATGAGCGAGACGACGACGGCGCCACAGGGCACGACGACCAACGGCCGGGAGCCGGCGGCCGTCGCCACACCGCGCGCGCCGTTGCGCTGGGAGTACTCGCCGGCGCCGGAGTCCACCGACCACGTCCGCCTGCGCGAACGCTACGGGCTGTTCATCGATGGCGAGTTCGTCGAGCCTGCGGGCGGGGCCTATGCGCCGACGATCAACCCGGCGACCGAGGAGCCGCTGGCCGAGGTCGCGCAGGCGGGTGCCGACGACGTCGCGCGGGCGGTCGCCGCGGCGCGGGCCGCGCAGCCGGCCTGGGCGGCGCTGCCCGGGCTGGAGCGCGGCAAGTACATCTTCAGGATCGCGCGCCTGATCCAGGAGCGCGCGCGGGAGCTGGCGATCGTCGAGACGCTGGACGGCGGCAAGCCGATCAAGGAGTCGCGCGACGTCGACATCCCGCTGGCGGCGGCGCACTTCTTCTACTACGCGGGCTGGGCCGACAAGCTGGCCTATGCCTTGCCCGGTGATGGCGTGGTCACCCCGCGTGGCGTCGTCGGCCAGGTCATCCCCTGGAACTTCCCGCTGCTGATGGCAGCGTGGAAGCTGGCGCCGGCGCTGGCGACGGGCAACACCGCCGTGCTCAAGCCCGCCGACACGACGCCGCTGACGGCGCTCCTGCTCGCCGAGATCCTGCAGGAGGCCGAGCTGCCGGCCGGCGTGGTCAACATCCTGCCGGGCGATGGCTCGGCCGGCGCCGCGCTGGTGCGCGCCGAGGGCATCGACAAGGTCGCCTTCACCGGCTCGACGGCGGTCGGCCGCGACATCCAGACCGCGCTGGCGGGCAAGGACATCGGATTGACGCTGGAGCTCGGCGGCAAGTCGGCCAACATCGTCTTCGAGGACGCCGCGCTGGACCAGGCCGTCGAGGGAATCGTCCAGGGGATCTTCTTCAACCAGGGCCACGTCTGCTGCGCCGGCTCGCGGCTGCTGGTCCAGGAGTCGGTGGCCGAGCAGATGATCGAGCGCCTGTGGACGCGCATGCAGGCGCTGCGCATCGGCGACCCGCTGGACAAGAACACCGATGTGGGCGCGATCAACTCCGCCGCGCAGTTGGCGCGGATCGGCGAGCTGGTGGGGGCGGGCGTTGCGGAGGGCGCGGGGCTGCGGCAAGTGAGCTGCGCGTTGCCCGATCGCGGCTACTGGTTTGCGCCCGCGCTGTTCACGGAGGCCTCGCCGGCGCACCGCATCTCGCGCGAGGAGATCTTCGGCCCGGTGTTGGCGGTCACGACCTTCCGCACGCATGCCGAGGCGATCGAGAAGGCCAACAACTCGCCCTACGGGCTGGCGGCGGGCATCTGGACCGACAAGGGCTCCAAGGCCTTCGAGGTCGCGGCACAGCTGCAGGCCGGCGTCGTCTGGCAGAACACCTACAACCACTTCGACCCGACGGCGGCCTTCGGCGGCTTCAAGGAGAGCGGCTTCGGTCGCGAGGGCGGCGCGGCGGGCCTGCGTCCCTACGTGAGGCAGGGGGCGTGAGCGACGTGCGGGTCGCGATCGCCAAGACCTACAAGCTGTACATCGGAGGCGCGTTCGTGCGGTCGGAGTCCGGACGGCACGACGTCGTCGACGATGGGGTCAACGTCCCGCGCGGGTCGCGCAAGGACGTCCGCGACGCGGTCAAGGCCGCGCGCAACGCGCAGGCCGGGTGGGCGAAGAAGACCGCCTACAACCGCGGGCAGATCCTGTACCGCGCGGCCGAGGCGCTGGAGTCGCGCGCGGGCGAGTTCGGCGGTGACGTGGGCGAGGCGGTCGACGCGCTGGTGCACTACGCGGGCTGGACCGACAAGCTCGGTGCGGTGCTCGGGACGATCAACCCGGTCGCGGCGCCGTTCTTGTCGATGTCGACGCCGGAGCCGACCGGCGTGGTCGCCGTTTTGTGCGGGCCAGACGATGCGCTGGCCTCGCTCGTCTCGGCCATCGCCGCGCCGCTGGCCGTCGGCAACACCGTCGTCGTCGCGCTGCCCGAGCGCACGCCGCTGCCCGGCCTCGACCTCGGCGAGGTCCTCGGCGTCTCCGACATCCCCGGCGGCGTGGTGAACCTCCTGTCGGGCCGCACCGCCGAGCTCGTACCGGCCCTCGCCGCCCACCGCGACGTCAACGCGATCATCGACGCCACCGGCGACCCCGCGCTGGCGGTCGACATCGACCGCTTCGCCGCGGAGACCCTCAAGCGGACCATCCGCGGCGAGCACTCCTCGCTCCAGCGTCTCGAAGCCCTGACCGAGCTGCGCACGGTCTGGCACCCCATCGGCGCTTAGCTGTGGTCCGGGGCGCTTTGGCCCCAGTAGTTGGGGTGAAAACGACCTCGACGTCATCCGGCCGCCGAGCGGTAGCTCGGCCACGAGCCGAAGCGCGTGATCTCGGGCGCGCCCGCGATGGCCTGAGGCTCGCAGCCGAAGCCGACGACGCAGCGGCCGTCGGCCAGCGTGACGGGACCGAGGACCATCGGTCCGGGCAGCGTGGCCAGGAAGGTCCCGAGCGCGGCGGCGGGGAGGAGCCACAGCTCCCCCTCGATCGCCGCGCCGTCGCGCTCGACACGGACGAGCCCGGGTTTCGGCGGCTCGGTGTCCAAGGCGTACATCTTGTACTCGGCGGCGGTGTGGACGGTCTGGGCGAAGCGTGCGCCGAGCGCGGTGAGCTGGCCGTTGAGCGGCTGGCCGGTGCGGTGGGCGCCGATGACCAGCAGCTCGACCGCCGGCGGTCCGAGCGCGCTGCCGGGCTCGGCAGCGGGGCTTCCGGTGACCAGCGCGGCGATGTCGGCGGCGACGCGATCGGCGAAGGCGCGGGCCAACACCATGACGCCGAACGCACCGCCGTCGGCTCGGCCGGCGGGCACCGCGACGGCGCAGAGGTCGAAGAGGTTGCAGAAGTTGGTGTAGATGCCCAGGCGGCTGTTGACGCCGATCGGGTCGGCGAGGACCTCGGCGATCGTCGGCTGCGCGGTCGTCGTCGGCAGTAGCAGTGCGTCGGCGCCGTCGAGCGAGGCCATGGCCTTGGCCCGCAGCGTCTCGACGCGCTCGGCGTCGGCCAGGTACTCGCTGGCGGTGATCGCGCCGGCCGCGCGCACGATTGCGCCGACGGTCGGGTCGACGGCATCGGGGTGCGCGTCGACGAACGCGCCGACCGCCGTGTGGCGCTCGGCCACCAGCGCGCCGTCATAGAGCAGGCGCGCGGCCTCGAGGAAGGGGTCGAGCGCGACGGGCTGCAGGACGGTGCCGGCAGCTGCGAGTCGCTCGGCCGCCGCGATGAAGGCGGCCAGCGCTTCGGGCGTCAGCGCGCCGAGCTGCGCTGGGTCGGGCACCGCGACGCGGGGGGCGAGCGGCGCGGCCAACGGCGCGTCGGGAGGGAACATGCGCGAGAGCGGATCGGCGCTGTCGGGGCCGGCCATGATCGCGATGGCGCGCTCGGCGCGGGCGAGGTCCGGCGCGAAGATCGTCACGCAGTCCAGCGTTCGGCAGGCGGGCACGACGCCGCGCACCGGGACGATCCCGCGCGTGGCCTTGATCCCGACGATGCCGCCGAACGCGGCCGGGACGCGGCCTGAGCCAGCCGTGTCGGTGCCGACCGCGAGGTCGACGAGACCGAGCGCGACCGCCGCGCCCGAGCCCGACGACGAGCCGCCGCTCACGTACGCGGGCCGGTGCGCATCGCGGACCGCGCCGTAGGGCGAGCGCGTGCCGACCAGGCCCGTCGCGAACTGGTCGAGGTTGGTCTTGCCGAGCACGATCGCGCCGGCGTCGACTAGCCGTTGCACGGCAGGGGCCGAGACCTCCGGGGTAGAGGAGAACTCCGGACAGGCCGCCGTCGTCGGCAAGCCGGCGACGTCGACGTTGTCCTTGACGCCGACGGTCTGGCCGAACAGCGGGAGGTCGGCTCGTGCTGGGTCGGCGTCGAGCGCGGCCGCCTCGGCCAGCGCGTCGGCCTCGTCACGCAGCGTGATCCAGATCTCGGGCCGGCCGGCCGCCGCGATCCGCGCATAAGCGGCGCGAACTGCGGCGACGGCGCTCACGCGCGAGCGCTCCTCCGGGTGGTCGCGGGCGGCATCCGTGCTGTCACCGGTGGCGGCGATGCGGGCATGGTACGACCACGAGCCGACGCGCGACGTTGTGTGACGGAACGCGCTGCAGCACGTAGTGTCAGCATGGTGTCCTCCGGTCGCAGCGTCCTGATCACCCTCGCCGTCATCGCGATCTCCGCGGTCGTGGCCGTGCCGGTCGCCTCGGCGGCCAAGCCGAAGCAGGCGCCCCGGGCGCACCTCGCCGCGTTCGACTCGTGCCAGGCGCTGGTCGGCTACGCGCACCGCTATGCGGGCGTGACCGGCGGTGGCGTCGGTGTGCCGGTGCGCGCACTGGGCTCGGTCACAGCGCTGGAAGACGCGTCGGTCCTCAAGACCACGGGCGCCGACGCCGACAGCGCGCCGACCGCGGTGTC
>JBEVLC010000215.1:0-10741 GCA_040509415.1 Baekduia sp.
GCTCGCCTGACGGCTCGCTCGCACGGCGGCTGATCTCCGCGATGCCTATCGTTCCCGGCAGATGACCGAGCAGCAGCGCATCACCGGGCCCGCATGGGCCGTCGGCCTGGCGACCACGACGGTGCCGGAGGGCAAGGTCCTCGACACGCTCTACCTCGAGCCGCGGCTCGGGCTCGACAGCGCGCCGGAGAACGCCAGCGGCGGGACGCGCCCGTTGAAGACCGCCGAGGCCACCGATCTCGGCGGCGGCGCGTTCGCCGGCGCGACGGGGCCCGACGAGCTGCGCGGCGTGACCGTCGTGCCGGTCCTCACCGTCATCGAGGACCTGGCGGCGCCGCCGGCCGACACGCACGACGCGTACCTGCGCCTGCACCTGCTGAGCCATCGGCTCGTCGCGCCCAACAGCATCAACTTGGACGGCATCTTCGGGGCACTGCCCAACGTCGCCTGGACCAATCGCGGCCCGGTCGATCCGGCGGACTTGCCGTCCGTCCGTCTCCGCGCCCGCGCGCTGGACCGGCCGCTGAGCGTCACGTCGGTCGACAAGTTCCCGCAGATGACCGACTACGTCGCGCCAGGAGGCGTTCGCATCGCCGATGCCCGCCGCGTCCGGCTCGGTGCGCATCTCGCCGAAGGCACGACCGTCATGCACGAGGGCTTCGTGAACTTCAACGCCGGCACGCTCGGCGCCTCGATGGTCGAGGGTCGCATCAGCCAGGGCGTCGTCGTCGGCGACGGCAGCGACATCGGCGGCGGCGCGTCGATCATGGGGACCTTGAGCGGCGGCGGCAAGGACATCATCTCGGTCGGCACCGGCAGCCTGATCGGCGCCAATGCCGGCCTTGGCATCTCGCTCGGCGACGGCTGCATCGTGGAGGCCGGCCTGTACCTCACCGCCGGCACGCGCGTGACGACGCCGGAGGGCGAGACCATCAAGGCGCGCGACCTGTCCGGACAGAACGACCTCCTCTTCCGCCGCAATTCGATGACCGGCGCGGTCGAGGTGCTGCCGCGGTCCGGGACGTCGTGGGGCGGCCTCAACGCCGCCCTGCACGCCAACTAGCTCAGGCGGCGCGCCGCTTCGGCGCACGCCTCGGGCGTCGGGACGAGCGCGAAGCGCACGTGGCCGGCGCCGCCGGCGCCGAAGAAGGAGCCCGGCGCGCAGACGATGCCGTGCTCCAACAGCCGCAGCGCGCAGGCCTCGTCGTCTTCGCCGTCGGGCGTCCGCAACCACAGGAAGAACGTGGCGGGGCCGCCGGCGTCGCGGAAGCCCGCGGCCTGGAGCGCGGGCCAGAGCAGGTCGCGCTTGTGGCGGTAGCGGGCCCGGACCTCCTCGACGTGCGCCTCGTCGTCCCACGCCGCGATCGATGCCAGCTGGACGAACTCCTGCGGCGCGACGCCCACGTTCGGACGGTACTTCTTCAGCGCGGCGATCAGCCGCGGGTCGCCGGCCACGAACCCGCTGCGATAGCCCGGCATCGACGAGCGCTTCGAGAGCGTGTTCAAGACAACGACATTGCTTCGGTCGGCCAGCTGCAGCGCGCTGACCGGTGCGTGGCCGGAGAACCACAGCTCCGAGTAGGCCTCGTCGCAGGCCAGCACGAAGTCGTGCTCGCGGGCCAGCGCCGCGGCGCGCTCGAGCAGCTCCAGCGGCGCGACCGCGCCCGTCGGGTTGTTGGGGAAGTTGAGCCACAGCAGGCCGAGACGCCGCAGGGTGGCGCGGTCGAGCGCGTCGAGGTCGGGCAGGAACCCGGCCGCGGGATCGAGCGGGATCTCCACGACCTCGCGGCCGGCGAACCGCGCTCCGCGCGCGCCGACCGGGTAGCCGGGCACCGTCACGCCGACCGCGTCGCCGCCCAGCACCTCGGCCATGTGGAAGACGGCCTCCTTGGACCCGAGCGTGGGGATGATCTCGGTGTCGGGATCGAGCGCGTAGCCGCCGAAGCGGCGCGTGACCCAGCGCGCGATCGCCTCGCGCAGCGCGGGCAGCCCCTCGGCCTTGGGGTAGGTGGACACCGGCGCCAGCGATGCCGCGAGCGCGGCGCGGATGAACTCGGGCGTCTCCTCGCGCGGCTCGCCGATCCCGAAGTCGATCAGCTCGATGCCGCGCGCCGTAGCAGCGCGCTTGGCCTCGTCCAGGCGCACGAACGGGTAGGTGCCCAGCGCCTCCAGGACCGGGTTCAGGCGCATAGGAACCGCACCAGCGTCTCGTAGGAGGTCACCAGCGCGGCGACGTCGACCTGCTCGTCGCGGCGGTGGGCGAAGCGCGGCGCGCCCGGGCCGAAGTTGATGGCATCGACCCCGGCGGCGGCGAACTCGGCGACCGGCGTCCAGGCCTGCTTGGGCGCGGTCTCCAGCCCGCCGGCGTCGACCAGCCGCGACACAAGGGCATTGCCTTCTGGGACCGCGCCCGAGGGTGCGTTGCCGTCGATCACGAGCTCGCCGTGCGGCTCGCAGAGCGCGCGCAGCTTTGCCTCGGCCTCCGCCGCACTCGTCCCCGGCGCGTAGCGCATGTTGACCTCCACGGTGCACGTGTCGGGCACGACGTTGCGCGCGACGCCGCCGTGGATCGTCACGGCCGAGATCACCTCGCGGAACGTCAGCCCGGCGAACTCGTGGTCGACGGGCGCCAGCTCGGCGAGCGCGGCGATCCCGCGGCCGGCGCGGTGGATCGCGTTGTCGGCCAGCCACGGGCGGGCGCTGTGGCCGGCGGTGCCGCGGAAGGTCCAGGTGGCGTTGATGTTGCCGACGCAGCCGGCGTGCAGCTCGTTGTCGGTCGGCTCCATCACGACGACGAGGTCGGCGTCGCGCAGCCCGGGCTCGCGCGCCAGCAACGGCGTCAACGCGCTGTCGCCGAACGGCAGCTCCTCGCGGCCGAAGAAGACGAAGCCGACGTCGACGGTTGCGTCGGCCAACGGCGTGAGCGCCAGCTCGACCATCACGCCGAGCGCCGCTTTCATATCCGCCGCGCCGAGGCCGTGGACGGTCCCGTTCTCCAGCCGCCCCGGCAGGTTGCCTTGCGCGGGAACGGTGTCGAGGTGGCCGGCCAGCAGGACCAGCGGTCGGTCACCGCGCGCGGTGGCGCCGGCCAGGACGCAGGTGTCGCCGGCATCACGCGCGTCCGGCAGGATCGACAGCAGGTGCGCCGCCAGCGCGGCCTCCGACCGCGACTCCGACGGCACGTTGACGAGCTCCAAGACGCGTGAGCCGAGACGGTCGGCGAGGCCGGCGGACATGCCGCCAACCTACCGTGGCACCTAGGGCTGCGGGTTTCGCCCTTCGGACGAAGCTCTCACCGTTTCTCGACGACAACCGTCGTCGACTTGATCAGCGCGACCGCCTGGTCGCCGGGCTTGATGCCGAGGTCGTCGGCGGCCTCGCGCGACATCAGCGACACGATCCGATACGGGCCGCAGGCCATGTCGATCTGGGCCATGACGCCGTCACGGCGCACGCCGAGGACGATGCCCTGCAGGCGGTTGCGGGCCGAGGAGCGCCCTTCGCGGGCACGCTCCCGCAGGAGGTTGGCCAGCTCGTTGGCGCGCAGGTAGCGCTGCTGGCCGCGCCGCTCGAAGAGGATGCGGCCGTCACGCTCCCAGCGCCGCAGCGTGTCGACGCTGACCCCCAATGCAGCCGCGGCCGCGCCGATGCGGATCCAGTCCTCGGGTCGTTCGATGACCTCCGACAACAGGTACCACCTCCGGTGCCCACGCTACTCCTGACTGTCCAACTCAGCCTCCGTTATCCGTCCACGACACCCCACAGATCTGACTAACCAACATGAGGGCGAGTCGCACCGAAATTGGGTCATCCGTGCTCACCACGGCCCGCTTCCCAGCACCTAGACTCAAGAGGCTCATGGAACGCAGTCGCAACGGACGCATCAGCCAGACCCGCAACGGCGCGACGCCAGCCGAAGGCCGGGCCAAGCAGCGCGCCTACATCGTCGCCGCGCTGGAGTCCGGCGACGACCTCTCCGAGCTGCGCGAGCTGCTGGCCACCGCCGGCGTCGCGGTCGTCGGCCAAGCCGTCCAGCACCGCGACAAGCCCCATCCCAACACCTACCTCGGCCCGGGCAAGCTGCTGGAGGTCAAGGAGGCGGCGAAGGCCGCCGACGCCAACCTCATCGTCGTCGACGACGAGCTCAGCGCGCGCCAGGAGCGCAACATGGAGAAGGAGGTCGGGCTCTCGATCGTGGACCGCACCGCCACGATCCTCGACATCTTCGCCGCCCACGCCAACACGGCCGAGGGCAAGCTCCAGGTCGAGCTCGCGCAGTTGGAGTACAACCTGGCTCGGATGCGCGGGCTGTGGACGCACCTCGAACGCCTAGGCGGCGTCTCCAGCGGCGGCTTCGCGACGCGCGGACCGGGCGAGTCACAGATCGAGACCGACCGCCGGCTGGCGCGCGATCGCATCGCCGCGCTGCGCCGCCGGCTGGAGCAGGTCAAGGGCACGCGCGCGATCCAGCGCGCCGAGCG
Source organism: Baekduia sp. (assembly GCA_040509415.1). Classification (GTDB taxonomy): domain Bacteria; phylum Actinomycetota; class Thermoleophilia; order Solirubrobacterales; family Solirubrobacteraceae; genus Baekduia. Next base: position 4,482 of record JBEVLC010000215.1, read on the forward strand.
CGAGCGCGCGCACCTGCCGCAGGTCGCGCTCGCCGGCTACACCAACGCGGGCAAGTCGACGCTGCTCAACGCGATGACCGGCAGCGACGTCGGCGTCCGCGACCGGCTCTTCCACACGTTGGACCCGACGACCCGGCAGCTGTCGATCGACGGCCGCCCGTATCTGCTGACCGACACGGTCGGATTCATCCGCAAGCTGCCCCACCAGCTGGTCGACGCCTTCGGCGCGACGTTGGAGGAGACGCGGCTGGCCGATCTCATCCTGCACGTGGTCGACGCCAGCGCCGAGGAGGACGACCGCCAGGAGATGCTGCGCGCGGTCGAGGACACGCTGGAGGAGATCGGCGCCGGCGACCGGCCGCGGCTGCTGGTGCTCAACAAGGTCGACGTGCTCGACCCCCAAGAGCGCGAGGGGCTGGGTCACCGCCATCCCGACGGGATCCAGGTCAGCGCGCTCACCGGGGACGGCATCGACGATCTGCACGTCGCGATCGAGCAGGCCTTCGCCCGCACGCTGGAGTCGGTCGAGCTGCTGCTGCCCTACTCCGAGGGCGGGCGCTTGGCCGAACTGCACGACGTCGCCGGCGACCTGCACCGCGAGGACACTGCCGAGGGCGTCCACGTCGTGGCGCGTCTGCCGACGGCGATCGCCGAGCGCTACGCGCGATTTGCCGTCTGATGCAGACACCCGTCGCCGCCGACGTGTTGTCGGTCCGTCTGCTGCATCCCGACGCCAAGCCACCGGCGCGCACGCGCCCGCACGACGCCGGCTATGACCTCAGCTCGACCGAGGCGCTGACGCTCGCGCCGGGCGAGCGGCGGCTGGTCGGCACCGGGGTGGCCATCGCGATCCCGCCCGGCGTCGCCGGCCTCGTCACCCCGCGCTCGGGCCTGGCGATCAACCACGGCATCCATCCGCTGAACTCGCCGGGCCTCGTCGACCCCAACTACCGCGGCGAGCTGCGCGTGGCGCTGCACAACGCGAGCGCCGAGCCGTTCGAGGTCGCCGTCGGCGATCGCATCGCCCAGCTGCTGCTCGTGCCCTTCTGGGCACCGGCCATGGAGGTCGTCGAGCAGCTGCCGCCCTCGCCCGACGACCGCGGCGAGGCCGGCTTCGGCTCATCGGGGCGCTGACGGCCGGGCCAGGCCCCGTGCTCGCGGGGGCTCGCGGGTGGGTCCCCCGCTTGGGGGACACCTGCAGTGGGGATGCAAGAAGGGGTGGCAGCCGTACCTCACGCCGACCGGTCCGGCTCTAGCGTCTCGCGGGTGTCGACCGCCCGGATCGTGCTCTTCGCCGCGCTCGGCCTGCTCGTCTTGAGCGGGGCGGCGTTCGGGCTCTCCGAAGCGCTGCACCGCACCGCGACGACGCGGTCGGTGCTGGCCAGCCCGGTCCACAAGATCGTGATCCGCGCGGATGCCGGTGACGTCGACGTCCGCGCCGGGCTGACGGGTGACGTCGTGCTCACGCGCCGTGACGCGTGGACCGTCAACCGCCCGACGGTCAGCGAGCACTACACCGACGGCGTGCTGACGATCAGGACCCGCTGCGGTGGGCTGCGGGGCGTGTTGCGCTGCCGCAGCGACCTGCGGGTCGACGCGCCGCCGGAGGTCGACGTGGCGGTGCGGACCGAGGCCGGTGACGTGGACCTGCGCGGGCTGAACGGCCGCGCGGACGTGCAGACCACCTCGGGCGACATCCGCACCCACCGCCTGGAGCCCGTCACCGTGCGAGCGCTGACCGATGCCGGCAACGTCTCGCTCGACCTCTTCGGCGAGCCGGCGCGCACCGAGGCCGAGAGCAACGGCGGCAACGTGCGCGTCACCGTGCCCTACGGCCCCTATCGCGTCGACGCCAACACCAAGGCCGGCAACGTCAAGGTCGAAGGGCTGATCCGCGACGACCTCGCCCCGCAGGCCATCGACGCCCTGACCAACGCGGGCGACATCACCGTCCGGGCGCGCTAGGCGCCACGCCCGGACGGCGACGTCAGCGGGCTACTGCAGGTAGCCCGCCTCCTTGAGGTACTCCGTCGCGACCGCGGCGGGCTTCTCCTTGTCGAGGTCGACGCGGGAGTTGAGCTCCTGCATGACCGGCAGCGTCAGCCCGGTGGTGACCAGGTTCACGGTCTTGGCGAAGTCCGGCCCGGCGGCATCAGCCACTGACGTCTTGGCCAGCAGCGTCGCGTTGTAGGGCGGGAACAGCTGCTTGTCGTCCTTGAGCAGCACCAGGTTGTCGGCCTTGATCTGACCGTCGGTGGTGAAGACCTCGCCGACGTCGGTCTGGCCGTTCTTGATGACCTCGTGACGCTTGGCGAGGTCGATCGACAGGAACTTCTTGAACTTCAACCCGTAGGTCTGCTCCAGGCCAAGCAGGCAGTCGGTGCGCTGCTGGCACTCCGGCGGACCGGAGACGGTCAACGTGGAGGCCTTGTCCTTGAGGTCTGACAGCTGGGTGATGTTGCCGAGCTTCTTGGCCGTCGCCTGGGTGACCGCGAAGCCGTTGGAGTCGGTGAACGGCGTCGGCTCCTCTGCCGTGATGTCGTCCTTGGCCATGCAGTCCTTGGCCTGCGTGTAGGCCTGCGCGGCATCGTGGCTGACGTCCTTGTCCTTGACCTTGCAGAAGCTGGTCAGGATCGTGCCGGTGTACTCCGGGTAGGCGTCGACGCGGCCCGCCTTCAGGGCCTTGAGCGCGATCTGCTCGGAGCCGAGGTTGAGCTGCTTCTTGACCTTGTAGCCCGCGGCCTTCAGCGCCTGGGCGTAGATCTCCCCGAGGATGAACTGCTCGGTGAAGTTCTTTGAGCCGATGGTGATGGTCGGCTTGGAGCCGTTGTCGGGGTTGGCCGCGATGGTCTTGGTGTCGGCGGCCGGGGCCGTCGTGGTCGCGGTGTCAGCGCCGGTGTCGGCGCTGCCGCTGGAGTTGTCGTCATCGCTGCCACAGGCGGCGAGCCCAACGGTCAGGACGAGCAAGAGCAGTGCGAGAACGCTGCGAGATCGCATACGTCGGTTCCTCCTACTGGGGGTGGTGTTCGTTTGGGAGAGCTTGAGTCCGCGAGGGGTGACGGCGCGCTGCAGCGCGGCGAAGAGGAGCTCCGCCGCGATCGCCAGGAGCGCGACCAGGAGTGCTGTGCCCAGGCGCCCCGCGTCGCCGTGCACGTTGGCGTTGATGATCGGCACGCCAAGCGTGTCGACCCCGACATAAGGACCGAGGGTCGCCGTAGCCAGGACGTTGACGACCGACGTGCGGATGCCGCCGAAGACCAGCGGCAGCGCGAGCGGCAGCTCGACGCGCAGCGCCAGCTGACGCTCGGAGAGCCCCATGCCGCGTGCGGCGTCGACCACGTCGCGGTCGACCTGGCGAACCCCGACGTAGGTGTTGGTGAAGATCGGCGGGATCGCCAGCAGGACCATCGCGAAGACGAGGTTGCCGGCGTTGAGCCCCAGGTAGGTGCTGGCGAAGACGAGCACGGCGAAGCTCGGGACCGCGCGGCCGACGTTGGCCGCGGTGGAGGCGGCGAGCTGGCCCTTGCCCTTGTGGCCGAGCCAGAGCGCGAGCGGCAGCGTCAGCGCGATCGACACGAGGATCGCTTCGAAGGTCACGCGCAGGTGCGTCCACAGCAGTGGCAGCAGATGGCTGCCGCCGACCTCGATGCCGCCGCCGACCGACTCGCGCGAGTGCAGCAGGTAGTTGATGGCGTCGTTCATGTGGTCGCCGTCGCTCGCTGCCAGGGGAGCATGAGCCGCTGGATGCCCAGCAGGGTGAGGTCGAGCACGAACGCGAGCAGCACGCAGAGTCCGCCGGCGACCAGCACGTTGGACTTGAACGCGATGTCGGAGAGGATCTGCTGACCGAGGCCGCCTGCGCCCGCGTAGAACGCCAGCGCGGCGAGCCCGACGTTCGTCGTCGTCGCGACACGCAGCCCGGCGAAGATCTCGGGCGCCGCGAGCGGCAGCTCGACCTTCCACAGCAGTTGCTGCTCGGTCAGGCCCATCCCGCGCGCGGCGTCGCGTGCTTCGTCGGGCACGTTGTCCAACCCCGCGATGATGTTGCGAAACAGGATCAGCAGCGTGTAGCTGGTGAGCGGGATCAACGCGGTGGTGAACCCGAAGCCCGTCAGCGGGATCAGGATCGCGAAGAGCGCCAGCGACGGGATCGTGTAGAGGATGCCGGTGACGCCGACGATCGGGCCGGTCAACCAGCGGCGGCGGTGGGCGAGCAGCGCCAGCGCGAAGGCGATGGCGAAGCCGAGGACCACCGAGGCGAGCGTCAGCTCCAGATGCTTCCACAGCGGCGAGAGGTAGTCACCGAGGTGGTTCACGATCCACGACGGGCAGATGCCGTTCTGCTGCACGCAGGTCAGGTGCTCGCTGTCGCGCTCGGTGATCTTGACCTGCGCGAGGATGTCGATGGCCGCCGAGCTCACGCGCCCTGGCCCTCCCGGCGCACGCTGGTCAGCCACTCCAGGCGGGCGATCATCCGCTCGGCGCCGACGAACTCCTCGACGAAGTCGTCGGCGGGGGAGCGCACGAGCTCCTCGGCGCTGGCGTACTGCGCCAGCTCGCCGCCGGGCTTGAGGACCGCGATCTTGTCGCCGAGCTTGAGCGCCTCGTCGATGTCGTGGGTGACGAAGATGACGGTCTTGCCCAGGTCGGATTGCAGGCGGCGGAACTCCTCCTGCAGGCGGCTGCGCGTGATCGGGTCGATGGCACCGAACGGCTCGTCCATCAGCAGCAGTGGCGGGTCGGCCGCCAGCGCCCGGGCGACGCCGACGCGCTGGCGCTGGCCGCCCGACAGCTGGGCCGGGTAGCGCTTGTCCATCGCGGGCTCCAGGCCGACGAGCTCCAGCAGCTCGGTGACGCGCGTGCGGATGCGCCCGTGGTCCCAGCCCAGCAGCTTGGGCACGGTCGCGATGTTGTCGGCGACGGTCAGATGGGGGAAGAGGCCGATCTGCTGGATCGCGTAGCCGATGCCGCGCCGCAGTTGCGCCGGCGACTGGTCGCGCACCGAGACGCCGTCGACGCGGACGTCGCCGGAGGTCAGCTCGATCATCCGGTTGACCAGGCGCATCGCGGTCGTCTTGCCCGAGCCCGAGGGCCCGATGAAGATCGTCAGCTTGCCGGCGGGGACCTCGAGCGTGAGGTCGCGGATCGCCGGCTCGTCGGTGCCGGGGTAGACCTTGGCGGCGTGGTCGAACTCGACCGTGGCGGCAGAAGCGGACATCAGTTCTCCACCAACCTAGTGAAGAATGGCAGCGGGTAGCCGGACGGCCCCTCGGGGTGGGCGGTGTTCGGAGGGCGCATGGAGGATCCGCGGCCGGCGGACCCAAAGATCCTAGCCCGCGGTGCGGAGGGGTCGGCGCAGTGCGGCGCGAGCGGACTCGCCCGCGCTGTTGGCGATACCCGCGCCGATGAGCTGCAGGACGCCCTGGGCGCGACCCGTCACGGCGACGGTCCCGAGCGCGGAGTCGACCGCGACGGCGTCAGGCTGCTGGACGGTCGGGAACCGCCGGGTGGGGCCGGCGCGGCCGCCGATCGGGAGCGAGACGAGCTCGTTGCGGGCGGTGAGCGTGACCCAGAGCCGCTGGCGGACCGGATCGAGCGCGAGGCCGTAGGGCGCGCTGCCGCGCGGGAGCGCGAGGCGGCCGGCGCGCGCCAGCGGACGACGCCCGGCGTCGGTGGCGAAGACGAGGATCGCGTTGCCGCGCGTGTCGGCGACGTAGAGCCGATCGCCGCCGGCCACGACGCTGGTGGGGCCGGCGCCGGCAGGCAGCTGGGCGACGCGGCGCAGCGTGCGCGGGTCATAGAGCGCGAGCGTGCGCTCCCGGGTGGCGACGACGGCGAGCCGGCGGTCGAAGTCGGCCGCGACGAGCCCACCGGGATGGATCGTCGCCGGCAGCGTCCTGGCCGGCCGGCCGCGATCGAGCGCGACGACGGCCGCCGCACGGGCGTCGGTGACGAATGTCCGGCCGAGGACGATCGCGGCGCTCGGCGGGCGCTCTTGGGTCGCGGTGCGCCGCGCGGGCTGGATCGCCAGCGCCCGCCTGCCGGTCTCGGCGGGGACGAGGAAGACGGCAGGCGCGGGCGGGGGCGCACCGGTGCGCCGCGTGCCGGTCGGGATCGCGACGCGCTCCCGGATCCGGCCTGTCCGCGCGCTGACGAGGATCAGGCGGCTCGGGTTGTGCACCGCGACGGCGAAGACGTGGGCGTTGGGGTCGGCGACGACGGCGTCAGCCAGCGGACCGACGCGCAGGACCCGGCCGGCG
>JBEVLC010000216.1:0-3982 GCA_040509415.1 Baekduia sp.
GCGCGCGGGGCCGGCGATGATCTCCTCGAGCGAGCCGTTCTGCGTCGTGCGCACCCGCGCGCCGCGCGGCAGCGTCGGGTGGAACGTCGCCATGCCCCAGTGGTAGCCGTGGCCCGGCGCCTCGTAGGCACGCGCCAGCGGCGAGCCGATCATCACGGCGTCCGCGCCGCAGGCGATCGCCTTGGAGACGTCGCCGCCGTTGCGCATGCCGCCGTCGGCGATGACCTGGCAGTACTCGCCGGTCTCGAGCATGTGCTGCGAGCGGGCGGCCGCCACGTCGGCGATCGCGGTCGCCTGCGGGACGCCGATGCCGAGCACGCCGCGGGTGGTGCACGCCGCGCCGGGGCCGACGCCGACGAGCACGCCGGCCGCGCCGGTGCGCATCAGGTGCAGGCCCGTGTGGTAGCTGGCACAGCCGCCGACCACGACGGGAACGGGCAGATCGGCGATGAACTCCTTGAGGTTCAGTGCCTCGGAGGTCTGCGAGACGTGCTCGGCCGAGACGACGGTGCCCTGGATGACCAGGATGTCGAGGCCGGCGTCCAGGACCTTCTCGTAGTACTTGTTGACGCGCTGCGGGGTCAGCGAGGCGGCGGTGACGACGCCCTGCTCCTTGATCTCGCGGATCCGCTGGACCATGAGGTCCTCGTCGATCGGCGCGCTGTAGATCTCCTGCATCTCACGCGTCGCGATCTCCTTGGGCAGCTGCGCGATGCGCTCGAGCTGAGCGTCGGCGTCCTCGTAGCGGCTGAAGATGCCTTCGAGGTTGAGGACGGCGAGGCCGCCCAGCTTGCCGATCAGCCCCGCGGTCCGGGGGGAGACGACGCCGTCCATCGCCGACGCCAGCAGCGGCAGCTCGAAGCGGTAGTCCCCCAGCTTCCAGGAGATGTCGACATCGTCAGGGTCGCGTGTGCGCCGTGAGGGCACGATCGCGATGTCGTCGAATCCATAAGCGCGACGGGCCTTCTTCCCGCGGCCGATCTCGATCTCCATTGGGCGAATCCTAGGTCTGGGGCCGGACGAAAAGACCCCGCGCGTGCGGGGTCCAGGATGGGCATTGCGGCGTGGTGTGGCGGCAACCAAACACGCGTTTCAGAGAGTAGCAACGGCTTCGTACGGAACCGAACTTCAGCCCCGCGGAGACCGGCTTTTTCAGCTGACTTCAGCTGAGGCCGACACGGTGGCGACATCGACGTCTGAGAGCAGCCGGTCGACCTCGCGCGGCTCCACGAGACCCGCGCCGAGGTGCTGGGTGGACTCCGCGCCGCAGGCGACGCCGTAGGCCAGGCAGTCCGCCGTCGCCTTGCCGGCGTAGCGCGCGGCGACGTAGCCGGCCAGGAACGCGTCGCCCGCGCCGACGCCGGCGACGGCCTCGCGCGTCGGGATCGAGACGCGGAAGCGCTGACGATGACCCTCGACGCGCATGCACGCCACGCAGCCGTCCTCCAGCGTCATGACCGCCTCGCGGGCGCCCTGCTCGACCATCTCGCCGACGGCGATCAGCCGATCCTCGTCGTCGTTGAACTCATGGCCGACGAGCTCCTCGGCCTCCAGGACGTTGGGCGAGATCACGTCGGGCTCGGCGCGGACGGCGTGACGTAGCGGCTCGCCGTCGGTGTCGATGACCGTCAAAACGTTGGCCTTGCGCAGCTCGCGGATCAGCCCGGCGTAGATGTCGGGCTCGACCCCGCGCGGCAGCGAGCCGGCGATGACCACCATGTCGGCGCCGCGGGCGAGGTAGAGCAGCTTGTCGCGGAAGAGCTCGATCTCCTTGGCCGAGACCGCCGGACCGCGCTCGTTGATCTCGGTCTGCTGCCCGTTGGTCGGGTCATAGACCGCGGTGTTCGTGCGCGACTCCTCGCGGATGCGCACGAAGTCGTTGAGGATCGACTCCTCGGTGAGCTGGTCGACGATCCGCGTGCCGGTCGGCCCACCCGCGAAGCCCGTGGCGATCACCGGCTGGCCGAGAGTCTTCAGCGCGCGAGCGATGTTGACGCCCTTGCCGCCGGCGGCGGTGCGCTGCTCCACGGTCCTATGCCGACGCCCGAGCCGGAAGTTCGGCACGGACAGCGACTTGTCGATCGCGGCGTTCAGGGTGACGGTGATGATCACGCGACGGGTGCCCCTCTGCCGGTGCGCCGCCTCTGCCTGCGCCGCACCGCGCGCCGCCGAAGCAGCACGAGGTAGAGGCTACAGAGGGCGAACGCTCCAAGCAGGATGAGCGTGACCGGGTTTCCTAGCCAATCGCGCAGGCGGTCGAAGAACGTGGCCGCATCGACGGGGTCGGCGGTCTGCAACGGCACGCGTGCGACGGTCTTGCCGCGCTGGGTCACGGTCACGGTGCCGACGCGCGCGCCCTTGGGCAGCGGCCCGTCGATCGTCGTCGGCGCGCCGCTGACGGTGACGACGAGCTTGTCGCCACGGCGCGCCGTGCGCTTGACGGTCTCAGCGGCGACGAGATCGACCTGCTCGTCGCGGTGCGAGAGCGCCGCATGACCGACGATCTGGTCCTTCTTGACGGCGGTGACCACGTGGTAGCGGCTCAGCCCGTACTTGAGGAGGTTGAGCGCGTCGCTGTCGCGCGCCGACTCGCTGGGGTCGTCGAGGACGACGGCGACGACCGTGACGCCCGCCCGTGAGGCCGAGCCGACGAGGATGTAGCCGGCCGTGCTGGTGTGGCCGGTCTTGACGCCGTTGACCGCCGACACATTGCGCACGAGCACGTTGCGATTGGCGAACGTGCGCGGGTGGTTGCCGGACTTCAGCGTGACGCGCGGCAGGTTGGTGGTCTCGCGGAAGAAGGCGTTGCGGCGCAGGATCAGCGTCAGCTTGGCCAGATCGGTCGCCGTCGAGTAGTTGTCGGGGGAGTCGAGGCCGATCGGGTTCGCGTAGTGCGTGTTGGTGAGCTTAAGCTGACGCGCCTTGGCGTTCATCAGCCGCACGAACGCCGGGCGCGAGCCGGCGACGCGCTGCGCGAGCGTGGCGGCGGCGTCGTTGGCCGAGGTGATCAGCAGCGCGCGCAGCAGGTCGCGGACGGTCACGCGCTCGCCACCGCGGAAGCCGGCCAGCGACTCGACCGAGGAGCCGTGGTAGTTGATGGTGGTCATCACGTCATCGAGCGAGGCGTGCTCGAGCGTGACCAGCGCGGTCATCAGCTTCGTCGTCGAGGCGATCGGCCGGCGCTGGTCGGCGTTGCGCTGGAAGACGACGTCGCCGGTCGCCGGCTCGACGAGGATCGCGGCGGGCGCCCGGACCTGCGGCGGCTTGGGCGTGGTGGCCGCGGGCGCGGTCGCGGGCAGGATGGCGGTGAGCGCGGTGACGGCCAGGACGGCGAGGGCCGTCAACAGCCGCTGGAGCGCGGGTGTCCGGCAGCTCATCGCGGGAGCTTCAGCTTCTGGCCGGGGTGCAGGGCGCCGGGGTCGACATCCGGGTTGGCCTCCTGCAGGGAGCCCACGTCGGTCCCGGTCTTGGCGGCGATCACCGACAGCGAATCGCCGGACTTGACCGTGTAGGAGGTCTTGGCCTTCTTGGTGGACTTGGTCGTCGACGTGGCCGTCCCGTCGGCGTTCGTGCCGGTCTTGGTGGTGCGCGAGGTCGACTTGGACGACGAGTCCGAGCCGAGCTCGTGATCGACGACGACGTAGATGGCGACCGCGCAGGTCACGAGGGCCAGCGGGGCCAGCCAGCGGGCGGGAGAGCGACGGCGCATCAGGGGCGCAGGATAGGCGGCGCGTCGGTCTGGACGCCGCGGTGCGCCATCAGCCCAGTGCCCATGCGGCGGCCCGCAGCCGCTCGGCCTCGGCACGGGCCGCGTCGGCGGGCACGGCACCGTCGCCGCCCTGCTCGTGCGCGCGCACGATCGACCGGGAAGCGGTGACCAGGCCGGCGGCGCGGCCGGGGGCGAAGGCCGGCGCGAGGTCCTCGACGCGGCCGCCTTGGGCGCCGACGCCGGGCAGCAGGAAGATCGCGTGGGGCAGCAACT
>JBEVLC010000217.1:0-2566 GCA_040509415.1 Baekduia sp.
GCGCGAGCGTGGCAGCGTCGACGCGCCCGGTGAAGGCGACGTCAGCGTCCGTGGCCGCCGCGTGCTCGCGCAGCTGCGCGGCCAGCGGCCCATCGCCGCAGACGGTCAGCGGCAGGCCGGCGCGGGCGCAGGCGTCGATCGCGAGGTCGACGCCCTTCTCGTGCGCGAGGCGCGAGACGACGAGCGCGCGCGGCGGCGTCGCGCGGACCATGGGCGCCTCGTCGACGAAGCTCCGCACCACATGCCCGAGCACCTGCGCCCCCGTGGCCGCCGGCGGCGCGCCCAGCACGGCCAGTCGCTCGCGTGCCGCGACGCTGGGGACGACCAGCGCGTCGGCCGCCGCGACCAGCCGCCGCTGATGGGCGGCGATCGCCGCCGCGTAGGTCACCGCCTCGGCGCGCGAGCCACGGCAGTTCAGGCGGACGCCCGGCAGCGTGTCGCGCCCATGGCAGCGCGTGCAGTCCTCGCCCGCGGGATTCACGCACGTCCCGACCGCACAGACCAGGCGGTAGTTGTGCAGGTGCAAGACCGTGCGCGCACCGGCCGCCCGTGCCGCGACCAGCGCCCGCGGACCAAGACTCGGCGTGAGGTTGTGCGCGTGGACGATCCGGGCGCCCGTGCGCCGCACCGCGGCGGCGACCTCCTCGGGTGACAGCCCGCCCCCGAGCAATCCCGCAGCCGCCCGCGCACGGCCCAGCTCCGCGCTGTCGCGCTCCAGCACCTCGGCCTCCTCGCCCAGATGCTCGCGCACGAGCCACGCGAGGTCCTCGACCACCCGCTCCTCGCCGCCACGCGTGCGGTACCGGTTGTGGAGGAAGAGGATCACGGGCGCGCGACGCTACCTCACCGCACAGCGGTACCTCACCCCAGCCCTGGCCCGCTCCTCACCTCCGCACCCCACCTCACCCCCGCAGCTTCCTCCACTAACGTCCGACGGGCCAGTGCCCGCGCCCGCCGCCGTCATCCTCCCCACCGCCGGGCGCCCCGCGTACCTGGACGTCGCGCTCGCCTCGATCGTGCCCCAGGCCCGCGCGCTCGGCGCCGACGTCCTCGTGGTCGACGACGGCCCCAGCGCCGAGACCCGCGCGGTCGCCGAGCGCCACGGAGCGCGCTACGTCGCCCACGACCGCTCGCGCGGGCTCAACGCCGCTAGGAACACGGGCGCGCGCGAGACGACCGCGCCGCTGCTGGCCTACGTCGACGACGACGTCGAGGTCCACGCCGGCTGGCTCGCGTCGCTGATCGTCGCCGACGCCTCCCAGCCGGCCGACATCGGCGTCTTCACCGGCCCGATCCTGGCCCGCTTCGACGGTCGCGAGCTGCGCTTCTGCGGCCGTGAGGATCCGCCGATCACCCATCTCGATCTCGGCCCCCAGGACCGCGACTGCGACCACGCCTGGGGCGCGAACATGGCCGTGCGCCGTGCCGCGCTGCTACGCGTCGGACCGTTTGACGAGAGCCGCGAGCTCTACGGCGACGAGCAGGAGTGGCAGGCGCGACTCAAGGCCGGGGGCAGCCGCCTGCGCTACGTCGCCGGCGCCGCGCTGGACCACCGCCGCGCCGGCGCCGACGCGCGGATCAGCGCGCTGGCCCGCGCCGCCTACCGCCGCGGCCGCGCCAGCCGCCGCTTCGACGTGTTCAAAGGGACGGCGCCGACCCCGCGCGAGGAGCTGCGCGTGCTCGCCGGCTGCGCGCTGCACGGCCCGCGCTTTCGCTGCGCCAACGGCCCGATCCTGACCGCGCATTCCCTCGGCCGCCTGCGTTCGCTGCTCGACGAGCGCCTCGCGCTGCCGCCCACCCCGCGGGGCGTCGCCGGCGTCGACGACTTCCTCTCGGGTCGCAGCGGCTACGTCGCGGGCAAGCGTGGCCATCTGCTGCACGCGCACGACCTGCTCCACGACCTCGCCGCGCTGCCCGCCCGCGTGCGGCGCCTGCGCACCGCCGCGCGCACCGCGCCCGGCCGCCGGGTGCTCGTCGTCGGCATCGAGCGCCACGACGTCCCCAACCTGATGGCCCAGGCGCGCGCCGAGCTGCTGCGCTCCCACCACGACGTGACGATCGACGTCGCGCCCGCGGCCGCGGGCCTGGGCAAGTTCGAGAACCTCGATGCGCTCCTGGCCCGTCACGACCTGGCGACCTTCGACTGGGTCATCGTCACCGACGACGACGTCACGCTCCCGCGCGGCTTCCTGGACACCTTCCTGGCGTGCGCGGAGGCCGGCGGCCTGCGCCTGGCCCAGCCCGCCCACCGTCGCCACTCCCATGCCGCATGGGACGTGACGCGCCGGCGCACCGGCAGCGATTGGCGGGAGACGAACTTCGTGGAGATCGGTCCGCTGACCGCGTTCGACGCCACCGCCGTCGCCACGCTGCTGCCCTTCCCCAAGGAGCTCAAGATGGGCTGGGGACTGGACACGCACTGGAGCGCCGTCGCCCGCGAGCGCGGCTGGCCGATCGGCGTCGTCGACGCCACCCCGATCGAGCACTCCCTGCGACCGGCCGCCGCGACCTACGGGCGCGAGGAGGCGATCGCCGAAGGGCGGCGGTTCCTCGACGGGCGGCCCTA
>JBEVLC010000218.1:0-3265 GCA_040509415.1 Baekduia sp.
AGCAAGCCCTGCGTACCCCGATGAACCCGTTGGGGTCTGAGCAGTAGCTCGGCCGGTCTGCGTGTCGTCCTTCTAACAGGAGGGTCGGCTCAACGCATGCGCTGCGAGCTCATCGCTAGTCTCATTCGTGCCCGTTCGGCGACGTTCGCCTCGAACCGTGTCGCCACACTTTGCGCGCGGACGGCTACTCGCGTACCAACTCGGGCGGCGGTCAGCAGACCTCGAAAGCGTGTGAGGTGACAATGTGAAGCCACGACCAGCTCGAGCCCTGCCAGTCAGACTGCTAGTCAATCGGTCCGACATCCGGAGATCATCTGAGTACAGCCACGAACCTCACTTACGCTTGCCGACGCATCGTCATGCGTACCGGAGATCACTGACACGGAAGGAGTCATCGCATCCATGAACGTCACTGACACGTAAACGATCAGACGCGCTCACCCCACACTTTCCCCCACACTTTCCGGCCCAGCGATCGCTAGATGATCGAAGACAATGGGTGTCCTTGCGCAGTCTCACTAGGCCAGACGCCAGACGATGCCACCCGGCCAAAGCCCTCCGATACCAGCCGCAGAGAAACAGCAGTTACGACGCAACCGTCGGAAAGCGCCAATACGGACACGTCCTCATCTTGGGTGCCAACCTGGAGGGGCACGCCGGGCTCGTCGGTGCGCCACAGACGTATAACGCCGTCCACGTCATAAGTAACGACGTGCCCGTCAGGGAGCATGTGGACGGTAGTTACCAACTTGTCCATTTGGTCATCGTCGTCGGCGCTGAGCGCCATGGGCACGCCGGGCTGGTCGGTACGCCAGAGCCGCACTCGGCCGTCCCTGCCGCCAGTGACGACGCTCCCGTCGCTGAGCACTGCAACGGCAGTGACCTCCCCGTCGTGGGTGCCGATCTCGATCGGGACGCCCGGCTGGTCGGTGCGCCACAGCCGCACGCGCCAGTCGCTGCCAGCAGTGACAACGCACCCGTCGGAGAGCACCGCCACGGCGGTCACGCCCCAGTGAAACGCATCAACGTGGGTGCCGAGTTCGACTGGCGCGTCGTAGAAGTTACGCCGCAGCCGCACGCTGCCGCCCGCGCGGCCAGTGACGAGGCGCCCGTCGGATATCTCGGCCACCGCGGTCACCTCCTCGTCCCAGTCGCCGTTGCCAAAGACGAGCTCGACTGGCACGCCGGGCTGGTCGGTGCGCCACAGCCGTACCCGGCCATCCTTGCCGCCGCTGAGGACCCGGCCGTCCGAGAGCGCGGCTAATGCAGTGACCTCCCCGTGGTGGGTGCCGAGCTCGACAGGCAGCCCGGGCTGGTCGGTGCGCCACAGCCGCACCCGTCCATCGCCGCCGCCGGTGACGACGCGACCGTCGGAGAGCGCCGCCACTGCAGCGACCGCTCTATCAGATCCAAAGCGGCCCCTGTCGTGGGTGCCAAGCTCGACTGGAACGCCGGGCTGGTCGGTGCGCCACCGCCGCACGAGGCCGAGCGCGTTTCCTGTGATGACGTCACCGTCGGACAGCACCGCCACCGGAGTCACCCAGACGTCGTCGGCACCCAGCTCAAGCGCAGGTGGACGGGTCACAACCGTCGTCCACCTCGGGCATAAGTTCGGGTCGGGCAGGGAAGTGAGGCGGCGGCGGGCCGTATCTGCCAGTTCGCCCATCGAGTAGCGGAGTGCTTGAAGGCAGAGCTGGCGCGGCACGTAGCCACGGTCCACCCCGAAAGAGGACTGGCTTGCCCTGTTCCAGCCTACGAGGCTGGCCTACGACTTCCACTCGATGACAATCGTGTCAGGGTTCACGCGTCGGACACCATCGACCGTCAGGTAGGGCCGGATCCTGCGGGTCTTTGGCGGCAGGAGCCGGACCGTCATCAGGGCTTCCACGACACCACGCTTGGCGTCGAGGCTAAGCGCCGACCACGTCTCCTCGACGTCGCGGGCGGTGATCAACGTCGAGAGGGCAGCTGAGTCGGTGTTCCTCGGCATCCTCGCCTCAATCTCCGCCAAGCGGGCCGTCGCGCGCTCATTGCTGGCCTTTAACTGCCCCAACGTCACAGCACCGTCCGCGAACGCCTCAGCGATCGCGTCCATTCGCGCATAGAGCTCGTCGGCCTCCCGGCGCAGCCCGGCTACGTCGACTGCTGGCAATCCTGCTTGGAACGCTTCGGCCAGATCTGGCTCAGCCAGACGTCGGAGAATCACGCTTTCGATGAACTCATCGATCGGCGCTGCCTCTCGCATGACGTGCCCCCCCATAGCGACCTTGCAGCGGTAACGGTCCCGCCCCTTGAGTTTGCCGCCGCTCCCTATCGTGCCTTCGCAGACATCGCAGATCGCGATGCCGGAGAGGAGCAACTGGCTGACGTGCAGGCTGCCGAACTTTAGTTTGCGGCCTGGGTCGTTCAACACCGCCTGCGCCGCGTGCCAGGTGTCGAGGTCAACGATCGCCGGCCACTCCGCGCGGATCGGCTCACCCCGCTCATTGCGGACAACATCGCCGAGATAGGTCTTGATTCCGGCCAGCCGCGCGGTTCGGAGTGTCCGCGAGACGATCGTCCCGTTCCAGGGCTGATGCTTCTGCGGTGTGTGTAGCCCAGCCGCGTTCCAGCGCCTACCTACCTCCCGGAGGCTTCCGCCGATCAAGATCAAATCGTAGGCACCCCGGATGGCTTCAGCCTCCACGTCGCGCACCGTGACGCCGTCGGACTCGTAACCGAACGGGCGCCGCGTGCCGAAGTACTTACCCTGAGCGGCCCTTTGCTTGTTGGCTGCCTTCTGTCGTCGACCTTTTTGCTCAGACTCGTAAACCGCCACGGCACCCAACTGCCGCGCGACCAAGCGGCCGGCCGGGGTCGCCAGGTCCAGCAAGCCCGCCTGGACGGTCTGCGTCGTAACATTCGTTTTCTCACAGACCGTGATGTATTGCTCCAACTCGGCGATGCGGCGGTACAGCCGGTCTGTGTGCCAGACGACCACGGCATCCACCTCGCCAGCCTCGATCGCCTGCAGCATGGTCTGGTAGCCGGGCCTTCGCTTCCCGGAGTAGGCAGAGACGTCGTTGTCGACAAAGACCCGTACCACCTCCCACCCGAGCGCCGAAGCCTTGGCCCGGCAGTCCTCCTCCTGGCGAGCGACGCCCGCACGTTCGCCAGTGAAGTCGCGCGAGATGCGGGAGTAGATGGCAGCCCGAGTCATTCCGTCACTTCCATCGCGCAGCTGGAATGCCCTACTCGAATTGTGACACGCACGGATGCATAGTAT
>JBEVLC010000219.1:0-6252 GCA_040509415.1 Baekduia sp.
GGCGTAGCTCAGACGTCGTAGACGTCCCGTTCAGGCGCTGGTCGCAGGTGCGCGGTGCGCGGCGTTGGCGCGACTGCTCGCGCTGAACAGGCCCACCGGCCCACGGTCGTCTCTCCACTCCGACGTGGGCCCGTTGGACGTGAGCTGATCGCGTCAGACAGGCCCACCGCTTGGCGCGCGGCGTCCGGGGCGGCGAGTGTCCCTATATGGGACGCCAGGCGACCCGGATCAGTGAGTCGGCCCGAATCGCCCGCCTGCGTCGCCATGGCGGCTTAGCCACAACAGCCACGGCTGCGCGACCGCAAGCGCTTCTCGCCCTCGGTGCCGACAAACCACGCAGCGCACGACGATCAACGCTGCGAACTGCGCGCCAGTGATGCTCGTTCGTCCTAGTCCTCGACCGGCACCGGCTCGTCGAAGATCGCCGCGATGTGGTCGAGCGCCGCCTGCTCGGCCGGGCTGATCTCCTTGCCGCCGATGCCGAGGAAGCCGCCCTCCTTGTGGGCGCGGGCCACGGCGTCGGCCAACCCGTACACGAACCGCTTGTAGGCCACCACCTCCTCGTCGGTGGCCACGCGCTCCAGCGCCCGCAGCGCCCGGCGCAGCTGCGCCGGGACGACCTGCTGGAGCTCCTCGGGCGTCTTCGGCGCGTTGGCGGGGCCCATCGACGGCGGCGTTGCAAGGATCGCCGCGAGCAGCTCGCCGGGCTCCTGCGAGCGCGCGGCCGCGTAGGACTGCGACATCGCCAAGGACTCGCGGACCGAGCCGCCACGGTCGGCGGCGATCACGAGCGTTCCGGCGAGCACGGGCGCGGTCGTGATCACGGCCCAGTCGTCGGCGTTGAACTGCGCCCTCGTCGTCATGGACCTGATGGTAGGCAAGCCTCCTGCCAGAGCGGCGGGTTGGGTAGCCGCGAGCACCTCGAATGTGGCACCGTTGGGCCACATGCTCGTCATCTTCCACCCCGATGCCACCTCCGCCGAGATCGACGCCGTCACCGAGCGGATCCTCGCGACCGGTGCCGGGGCCCAGCGCGTCATCGGTGCCGAGCAGACGGTCATCGGCGTCATCGACGCCGACCGCGACCACATCACCAGCCTCGAGCTCGACGCCGATCCGGGCGTCGATCGCGTCGTCCCGGTCTCCTCGCCCTACAAGCTCGCCCACAAGCATCGCCATGGCGACCAGGCCCATGGGGTGGAGGTCGCGGGGGTGGACTTCGGGGGCCCCGACGCCGCCTTCCGGCTGATCCTCGGCCCGTGCGCGGTCGAGTCCGCCGACCAGACGCTGACCGCCGCCCGCGCCTGCCTCGACGCCGGCGCCGACCTCCTGCGCGGCGGCGCGTTCAAGCCGCGGACCAGCCCGTATGCCTTCCAGGGACTCGGCCTCGAGGGCCTGAAGATCCTCGCCGACGCGCGCGCCGAGACGGGCCTGCCGATCGTCACCGAGCTCACCGACCTGCGCGACGTCGAGACCGTGGTGCAGTACGCCGACTGCATCCAGATCGGCGCGCGCAACATGCAGCACTTCCCACTGCTGACCGAGATCGGCCGCGCCGGCCTGCCCGTGCTGCTCAAGCGCGGCATGGGCGCCTCGATCGACGACTTCCTGCTCGCCGCCGAGTACATCCTGACTGAGGGCAACCAGAGCGTGATCCTCTGCGAGCGCGGCATCCACGCCAAGGCGACGCCCGCCCGCTCCTGCCTCGACCTCGCCGCGGTCACCGTGCTCAAGGAGCACACCCATCTGCCGGTGATCGTCGACCCGTCGCACGCCGCCGGCCGCCGCGCGCTCGTCGAGCCGCTCGCGCTGGCCGCCGCGGCCTGCGGCGCTGACGGCCTGATCGTCGAGTGCCACCCCAACCCGTCGCAGGCGCGCTGCGACGGCCCGCAGGCGATCACGCTCGACGCGCTCCCCGGGTTCGTCGCCCGCGTGCGCGCCGTGGCCAACGTGGCCACGGGCGCGCTCGCATAAGGACACGGCCGGCGTCAAGCGGTCGTGAGCGGTTCCTGCCGGAATGGCATAGGCCTTGCTGTCCGGCCGCTGACAGCCGTTCACGCCGCGGTCACATGATCTTGGCTGAGCGTTCACAGAAAGCTGCTCTGAGCAGGCGAATGTTGTGGTCATGCGAGCCGACCTGCATTGCCACTCGACCGCATCGCAGCGTTCAAAGCTCGGCGTCCAGCGCGCATTGGGGTTGCCCGAGTGCGCGACGCCTCCGCAGGAGGTCCTCGAGCTCGCGCTGGCGCGCGGCATGGACTTCGTCACGATCACCGACCACGACACGATCGATGGCGTCCTGGAGATCGCCGGTGACCCGCGCGTCTTCATCTCGGTGGAGCTGACCTGCTGGTTTCGCGAGGAGCCCCAGGCCGTCCATGTGCTTTGCCTTGGCATCACGCCGGCGCAGTTCGCCGACCTGCAGGCCATCAGCAACTGCGTGGAGTCGGTCGCCGAGTACCTGCACGAGCATGAGATCACCTGCGCGCTCGCGCATCCCTTCTACGCCGTCGAGGCGCCGCTGACGCCGCGTCACCGCCGCCGGCTCGCGCAGCTCTTCGGCGCGTGGGAGGTGCGCAACGGCGCGCGGGCCAAGGAGTTGAACTTGCCGGCGTTCGTCTACGTCGAGACGCACGGCGGCACCGGCGTGGGTGGCTCGGACGATCACGCGGGGGTCGACATCGGCCGCACGTGGACCGAGACGCCGCGCGCCGACACGCCTGCCGAGTTCTTGTCGCACATCCGCGCGGGCCGTGCCCATGCGGGCGGTGACCAGGGCAGCGCGGCGAAGTGGGCGCACGCCGCGATGGCGCTGGCGGTGCGCTCGCTGGACCGTGGCGGCAATGAGGATCGGCTGGATCCGGCGACCGTCCTGCGGATGGTCGAGCGGGTCATGAACGAGGGGGAGGCACGCCGCGGCGCGATGGGTGCTGACCTCGCGCCCCAGGACGCCCGCGCGCTGCTGCGCGCCTGGCTCGACGCCGTCGAGTTGGGGCACTTGGACTCGGCCGACCTGCTGGCCGTGATGCAGGACGACGACTTCCGCCACCGCGACCTCTTCCGGCGGGCCCGGCGCGTGCACGAGCGCAAGCTCGCCCGCGCGGTCGACGACATCGTCGCGGGCGTCGGCGCGCACGGCGCGGCCGGCCTCGCCGCGGGCGCCACGCAGCTCTTCGACGCCTGCGTCGCGGCGATCCCCTATGCGCCGGCCGCGGCCTTCCTGGGCAAGGAGAAGTCCAAGCTCGCCGGTGGGCGGGACGGCATCGGCGAGCCGCGCCGCGTCGCGCTGGTCGTCGACGGCGTCGGCGGGATGCACGGCGTGACGCACACGCTGCAAGAGTTGCGCCATCGCGGCGTCCCGGGCTTCGAGGTCGAGGTCGTCTCCACCGACGCGATCGCCGACCGCCGCCTCGGCGCCGTCGCCGACGTCGAGATCCCGTTCTACGCGGGACTCAAGGTCGGGGTGCCCTCGCTCCCGACGATCGTCGAGGCGCTGGCCGAGGGCCGCTACGACCTCGTCCATCTCTGCACGCCCGGACCGGCGGGCATCGCCGCGCTGCTGACCGCCCGCGTCATGGATCTGCCGGTGCTCGGCAGCTACCACACCGAGCTGGCCGCCTACGCGGGCCTGCGCTCCGCCGACCCGGCGCTGGAGGCCGTCGCCCAAGGCGCGATGTCCATGTTCTACTCGCAGTGCTCGGTCGTGCTCTCGCCGAGCGAGGCGAGCGACGCGGTGCTCGGCACGCTGGGGATCGCCGCCGACCGCGTCGGCCGTTGGGACCGCGGGGTCGATATCGCGCGCTTCTCGCCTGACCGCCGCGTGCCCGGCGTATACGGCGATGGGATCAACGTCCTCTACGCCGGCCGGCTCACGCGTGAGAAGGGCGCCGACCTGCTGGCCGACGCGTTCCTGGCGGCCCGCGAGCGCGACCCGCGCCTGCACCTCGTCCTGGCCGGCGGCGGCCCCGAGGAGGAGATGCTGCGCGCGCGGCTGGGCGAGCACGCGACGTTCTTGGGGTGGTTGGAAGGCGAGGCGCTCGCCGATGCCTACGCGAGTGCCGATCTCTTCCTCTTCGCCAGCCGGACCGACACGTTCGGGCAGGTGCTGCTGGAGGCGCAGGCGTCCGGGCTGCCGGTCGTCGCGGTCGCCGAGGGCGGACCTTGCTCGATCGTCGCCGACGGTGTCACCGGGCTGCTGACGCCCGCCGATGCGACGGCGCTGGCCGACGCGGTGGTGGCGCTGGCGAGCGATCCGGATGCGCGGGCGCGGCTGGCGGGCGCGGCACGGGTCGCGGTGGCCGAACGGACGTGGGAGCGTGCGCTCGAGCGGCTGGCCGACGGCTACCGGCGCGCGCTGGGCGACGGTGTCGCGGAGGAGGCCCGCCGTGTCGCCTGAGCTGGCGGTCCTCGAAGGCGGCGCGGCCAGGCGCACGCGCCTGCGCGCGGTGCCCGAGGCGCCCCTGCGCGTCGCCGACGTCGCGCTGTTGCACGGCGAGCGCTCCGGTGGCATCCGGACCTACTTGGACGCCAAGGCCGAGCACGCGGTCCGCACCGGCGAGATCGAGCACCATGTGCTCGTTCCCGGCACGCGCGAGCGCCACGACCAAGGCCGCCACGAGCTGCCGTCACTGCGCGTCGTGGCCGCCAACGGCTACCGCATCCCGCTCGGCGCCGGCGCGCTGAAGGAGACGCTGCGCGCCCTGCGCCCGGATGTCGTCTTGCTCCACGACCCGTTCTGGTGGCCGGTCGATGTCATCGCGTGCGCGCGTGAGATCGGCGCCCGCACCGTCGCCGTGCACCACGGCACGAGCAACCTGGAGGCCGCGGCGCTGCCCGGCCCGTCGCGCGTCTACGCGCCGCTGCTGCGCCGCTGGCTGCGGCGTTCGGGCCGCCACGTCGATGCCGTGATGTCCAACGTCGACACGATGGCCGACTTCGGCCGGCTGGCGACGATGCCGCTGCGCCTCGGCGTGCACGAGACGTTCCGCCCGCGGCCCGACGTGCGCCGTGGCGACCATGTGCTGTATGTCGGGCGGCTCTCGCGGGAAGTCGGCTTCCGCCCGCCCGTGCTGGAGCTCTTGGAGGCGGCGGCGCGCAGCGAGGACCCGTGGCCGCTGCGGTTCGTCGGCAGCGGCCCGCTGGAGGAGACGCTGCGCACGCGCGCTCGCAAGTTGGGGCTGTCGGCGCGCGTGAGCTTCCGGCCGCATGCGCGCGATCGGGTCCGGCTCGCGCACCGCTACGCGAGCGCCCGGTGCGTCCTGATGCCGGGCGAGCACGAGACCTTCGGGCTCGTGGCGCTGGAGGCCGCGGCGTGCGGCACGCCGGTCGCCGCGTGCTCGACGGCACCCGCGTTGCACGCAATTGGCGCGCTGGGCCATGGCTTCGTCCCGGGCGATCCCGACGACCTGGACCGGGCGATCGCCGCGGCGCGTGCGGCCGAGCCTGACGTTCAGGAGGCCGCGATGATCGGCTGGCGCCACGGCTGGCAGCGCGCCTTCCGCGCCGAGACCGCCGCGCTGCGGGATCTGGTGGGCTGAGCGATGGTTCGCAGCGGGGGTGGCGGGAGCATCGCCGTGTCGCTGCACGATGTCGAGCCCGCGACCTTCGAGCGCTGCGCGCTGATCCGCGATTGGCTGAACGACCTCGGCGTCGACCGCGTCACGCTGCTGGTCATCCCGGCACCGGACCTGCATCCGTTCCACGATCGCCGGCCGGATCTCGCCGAGTGGCTGGACGAGCGCGCCCGTGCCGGCGACGCCGTCGCCCAGCATGGCTTCCAGCACCGCCGGCTGCACGCCGGCCGCGGTCGGCGCCGCGGGGAGTTCATCGGCCTCGATGGTGACGAGACGCGCCGGGCCGTGCTCGCCGGCCGGCGGGTGTTGAAGCTCGCCGGCATCCAGCCGCGGGGCTTCGTCGCGCCCGGCTACGCCTACACCAACGCACTGCGCGCGACGCTCGCGACGACCTTCGACTGGTGGGCCGGCATCGGGCGCTTGCACCGCGCCGACCACACCTCGACCTGTGCGCCCGCGCTGACGCTCGGCACCTCCACCGCCCTCAAGCGCTGGGTCTCGCCGGGCGTCGTGCGCCTCGGCGCCCGCATGTCGGGCGATCTGTTGCGGCTCGACCTGCATCCAGCCGACCTGGACCACACGCGCTGCGTGGGCGCGGTCGAGAACGTCCTGCGTGGCGCGCGGGGCCGCAGCGCGGTCACCTACGACGAGCTCGCCGGCGTCTGAGCCACAACGACCG
>JBEVLC010000220.1:0-3595 GCA_040509415.1 Baekduia sp.
GATCGTCGCCGTCCAGGGCGTCGCCGGCGCCGGCAAGTCGACCGTGCTGTCGGCGATCGCCAGGGTAGCCGAAGGCGAGGGGCTAAGGGTCCAGGGGCTCGCCTTCCAGAACAAGGTCGCCGGCGCCCTGCGCGAGGAGACGGGCATCGAGGCGACCACCGTGTCCTCGTTCGTCAACACCTACGCCCGGCACGCGCTCGCCGGCAAAGGCGACGGGTTCGATGCAGGCCGAGCCGCCCTCCAGGGCACCGTCCTGGTGCTCGACGAAGCCTCTATGGTCGCCAACGATCCGATGCGCCACCTAACGACGATCGCCAACGCGCTGGGTGTCGAGAAGCTGCTGCTGGTCGGGGACCGCCAGCAGATCCAGCCCATCGACGCCGGCAAGGCGTTCAGCCTGATCCAGTCGAGCGATGTCGCCCTCGCCCGCATGGACGAGAACCTGCGCCAGCGGACCGACGAGCTGCGGACCGTGGCGGCGCTGACCAACGTCGGCGAGGCGCGCAAGGCGCTCGAAGTGCTCGGAGAGAACGTCCGCGAGGTGAAGCCGGACGGCCCGGGACAGAAGGATCACGTCGGCGCCGCGGCCGAGCGTTGGCTCGCCCTCTCGCCCGACGCCCGCGAGAACACCGCCATCTTCACCTCCGGCAAGGCCGCGCGCGGGACCATCAACGAGCTCGTCCAGCAGGGCCTCAAGGCGGAAGGGGCGCTTAAGGGTTCGGGCATGGACCTGACCGTCCTCACGCCCGTCAACCTGGCCCGCGAGGAGCTGCGCTACGCCCACAACTACCAGGCGGGCCAGGTGCTCGAGGTTGCCCGCGGGATGGCCGACATCAAGCTCGGCGTCGGGCGCTACGATGTGCTCGGGGTCGACGCCAAGGGCCGCGTCGAGATCGACGTCCGCGGCAAGGTCAAGCGGTTCGATCCCCAGAAGATCGACCCCAAGGACAAGCGCGACGGCATGAGCCTGTCGCAGCCGGAGAAGGTGAAGCTCCACGAAGGCGACCAGATCAAGTGGACCGCAAACGACAAGGACCGGGGGATCGACAACTCGGCATTGGCCCGCGTCCTCGCCGTCGGCGCTGATGGCGTGACCGTCGAGACGGCCGACAAAAGCATCGTCGCCTTGAAGCCAGGCGACCCGATGCTCGAGCGGATCGGGCTCGCCTACGCGCTGAACATGCACATGGCGCAAGGCATGACAGCCGACAACGGTATCGGCGTCATGGGCTCCTACGAGCGCAACCTGTCCAACCAGCGCCTGTTCAACGTCATGGTGACGCGGACCCGCGACGGGCTCGAACTGTTCACCGACGACAAGGACAGGCTCGCCCGGCAACTCGAGACCAACCCCGGCAACAAGTCCTCCGCGCTTGAGACCGTCGGCAAGGTCGAAGTCGACAAGGAGCGAACCGCGAGCCCGAGGGGCGGCGGGGTCAAGGGGGAGTTCAACCCGACCCTGACGCCCGACCTCGAGAAGGCATCTCGCGAACCGATGTCGCTGCGCACTGGGCTCGTGCCCGATCCTTCGAAGCAACTGCCGCTGCCCGAGAAGGGCCTGGAGCTCGGACTATGACCGTCACACACTCATGGTTCGCCGCCGCCAAGCCTGATCGCGCGCCAGTGCCGGACACCTTCGGCCCCCTCAGCTTCGACCAGGTCGTGATTATCGTCCTCCTCGTCGCTGGCGCCCTGCTCGCTTTTCAAATCCTCCGCTCGCGCGTCAGGGCCAAACCGCTGATGACCCGCGTCGAGCGCGAGGTCTTGGGGCACCTCGAAGCGGCGGCGCCGTGGTGCCGGGTCCACGCCCAGGTGTGCCTTGGAGCCCTACTACAGCCGTCGAAGTGGCTCCCGCGTGGCACCCGCGCCCGGGCACGCTACGCCTACGCCAGCAAGATCGTCGACTTCGTGCTCGAGGACCGGCGCACTGGCGAAGTCGTCGCCCTCGTCGAGCTGGACGACCGCTTCCATCACTTCGGCCGCGACACAGAGCGCGACCGGCTGACCCGCCGCGCCGGCTACCTGACGATCCGACTGCCGGCGTCGGAGTACCCGACCAGGACCGCGGTGTTGGCCCGGATCAGCGGGGCGCTCAACGAGCGCAACCAGGAAAGCGCCTCCAGGCAGGCAGCACGCGCGATGCAGGACTTGCGCGCTTGTCCCACCGCCGGAGCGCCCAAGCCATCCAGATGGAGCTCGAGGAAAGGACGACGCGCATGAGCAACTGGCAGTTCGAAGAGATGGGCGAGTTCGGGGACGAACAGGCCGCCAACCGCTGGGCTGACCGCAACAGGCTCGACCCGCGCGACGTCCACGTCCGCCAGAGCGGCAAGGGGGTCAAGCTCGCGGTGCGGCGCTCCTCCCTCGGGGACAGCGGCACTCGACAGGACGATCTTCGCGACGGCCGTCGCGACGGATGGTGAGCAGACACGACAAGGAAGGATCCACGAAAATGACGACGAAGACGATGCTGGCGGCTGCCGGGACGGGGGTCGCTCTGGCGATCGCCTCGCCGGCCGCTGCCAAGACCGGGACGGTGGAGCTGGCGATGGCCGATTACGTCCAGGCTAAGCGCGGTCCGGACGCAGCCGAGAGGGAAGCGGCGCTGCGTGAGCGGCACGCCCGCCGTGCCGCTGACGAGGACTGCGGCGATTGCGACGACTGCGGTGGCTGCGGCGAAAGCGGCTGCGCCCACTGCGCCGACTGTCAGAACGAAACGGTCGCCTGCGCGGACTGCGAGGATGCCGCCCCGCCGGCAGATGGCTCCGACTGCACGCCCGACGTCGATCAGGCCACGGGAGGCATGGCCGATGCGTAAGCCACTTGCCTTCCTGGCCGTAACCACCGTTCTTGCGTTGGCCACTCCCGCCCAGGCGCAGCAGCTCGGGAAAGGCGGCACCGGGGTGGACGAGACCACCGAGTTGCCGCGCTGCGCCGCTCCGCTCGGCGTCGTCGCGCTCGTCGAGGAGAAGACCGCCGACCCCATGGACCAGCTGCCGCCCGGCATGGCCGCGCTCGTCCGCATGGCTGAGGCCCAGAACGGCGGCAACGGCGCCAAGGTCGACCCGCTGCCCTTGCTCAAGCTGATGGCCTCGCGCTCGGGCTGCTTCCGCGTCGTCGATCGCGACGGAGCGTTCGATGCCCTGCAGGCGGAGCGGCAGATCGCCGGCACCAGCGAGGCTCCCCGCCTGTTCAAGGCGGACTACCTGCTCAGCACCCAGGTCGTGATGAACGATCCGAAGGCGAAGCAGTCGGGCGGCGGGATCGGCCGTGCCTTCGGCGGCGCCATCGGATTCAAGTCCAAGACGCTCGAGAGCCAGGTCCTGCTCAGCTTGGTCGACGTTGATACCGGCATCCAGGAGGCCGTGGCCTCGGGCTCGGCGCGCAAGCGCGATCTCGGAGTGGTCGGCGGCGGACTGCTGCTCGGCCTCGGGGTTGGCGCACTCGGCGGCGGCTACACCGACACGCCGATCGGCAAGGTGACGACGCTGGCCATGCTCGACGCTTTCAAGAAGCTGATGTCCGACGCACAGCCGCGCCTGGCGGGCCGCAGCGCCACGCCGGCACCCAGCGCTTCCGTGACGGCGTCGCGGCC
>JBEVLC010000221.1:0-7344 GCA_040509415.1 Baekduia sp.
GCCCTGAAGGCGCTGCGTCAGCGCGGTCTCGAACCCTTTGACCCCACCGCCGCGCGCCTGCTGCGCCAGACCGACGACGGCGGGCGTGCCTGGGTCGTCCCGGTCCGTGACGTGTCGGCGAACGTCGGCCTCATCTTCCAGATGCGCTGCGTAGCGCGCACGCTGAGCCGCCAGCGCCAGGCGCTCGCCCAGCGGATGCGAGAGCGCCGCCGCCAGCGGGCTCGGCGCGCGCGGCCCGCCGTGCCGGCGCGGCCTTCGGCGTCCCCGGCCGCCTCCGTGCCGATGCCGACCCGCACCGCGCCCCTGCGCGTGCCGGCCACGCCGGTGCCAGCGCCCGCGCCGGCCCCCAACGACACCAACAAGCCCACGCCCCATCCCGGCCTCGCCGTCGTCGCCATCGGCGGCGCGCCCGGCGGAGCTGGTGGCCGCCTAGAGGATCTCGTCCGCGGTCGGGAGCCCGTCGCGATCGACCCGTGCGGCGGACCCAACCACGACATGCTCGCGGTGTCGGGGATCGTCCCCGACGGCGTCGGCGCAGCGTTCCTGACCAGCCCCGACGGCACCGCGGTCCGCGCCGACGTCAAGGACAACGCCTACGCCTTCGTGGTCCCACGCACCGAGCGAGCGGAGGAGCGCTACGTGGTCTGGACCGGCGGCGACGGCACGCCCCATGTACAGCCTCTCGGCGCCCCGGTCTTCCACCCCCGCGCCCGCTGCCCCGCGGCTGCCGCCCATCAGCCCCCGACCGTCTCCCCCGACGGCTCCGGCCTGTGCGGTCGCTTCTACCGCTCGCCTGCCATCGTCGTGCCAGCGCCAGTGCCGTCCGCACCCGGGCGACGCGCTCCGCTGGAGAGCCCGCCGTCGCTGCTGTACCGGGCCCCCTGCGCGCTCGCCGCGCCACTCGCACGCGCGACCCCAGTGGTGCCCAGCGTCCGGGTCTTCCCGAAGGCCCGACGCACACCCAAGCGCCACGGGTAGCCTTGGACCCTCCGGAGGGGTGGCAGAGCGGTTGAATGCACCGGTCTTGAAAACCGGAGACGGCGCAAGTCGTTCGCGGGTTCGAATCCCGCCCCCTCCGCTTTGGCCGCTGCGTTACGGCTCACCACAGCACGAGCCAGCGCGCTCGCCGATCGAGCCGCGGCTCATCCGCCGCGCACTCCTCGTTGAGCTTGGTGCAGCCGCCGTCGCACGCACATGCTTCTTGCGAGTTGAGCTCTCCGTCCTCTAGCTCGGAGTTCTTGCGCTCGACGAATTCGATGTCGGTCGTCGGCAGGCCGACGTTGTCGAGCGGCACCAGCTTCACCAAGGGCACCGAGACATGGAGCACGAAGCCGCGTCCACGGCGCCGATAGCCGTCGTAGCTGAGGTCGTCGCCGAGATAGAACGCGGGGCTCAGAATGAAGCGCGCCACAGAGCGCACCTGAGCCCAGTGATCTCCGACCACGATGAGCAGGACCGTGGCGATGCCGCTGACACCACCAATGATGCCCGCGACATCCTCGTCGCGGCGCACGAGCATCAACATGATGATCAGGGACACGAGGAGCGCGTAGGCGGAGTAGGACAGGCTGGCGATGCCGCGATGGAGGTACCAACGCCGCGTCACACGCTTCCAACGGTCCTCACGGGAAGATCGACACGGTGGGTCCCAAACGACGCCATCGATCCGGGGCCGGATGTAGTACCAGTCCACCAGGCTTGACAGGAAGATGATGGCGAACATCATCGCCAGTCCGGTGAGCAGCGCCGTTACCTCACCCGACGTGAACCACCAGATCGCCGGTGCAGGGTCATGGCCTGTCACGCGAAACGCGCAGGCGACGCCAAGCGGAAGTACCAAAGCCACACCTGAGTACGCCGCGATAAGGCGGTCGCCGTGCCTCCGTCGGTCCGGACGCCCGCGCTCGCCGAGCGCGTAGGCGTAGGTAGCGTTGAGGTACAACGCCGCAAGGATCGCCGCGAGCGCCATCCAACCGGCGATCCGGGGATCGGCGATGACCGCCAGGAGGATGAGCAGGACGCCGGTGACCGCCGATTGCCACTGGATGGTGCGCGGGTTCACGGGACGTGCAGTATTCCGGTATGACACCCAGCCGGTCAACGGACTCGCAGCGAAGAGTTGTGCTGCCCAACGTCGTTGCTCGCGGTGCGCTCGTCGTGTTCGTCACGCTCCTGATCGCAGAGCATGCGATCAACTCAGAGCTGTCGCCCGGACGCCATCAGATCAGCGAGTACGTGCATGGCGATGCTGGCTGGACGATGACGGCGGCGTTCGTCGCCTGGGCGGTGTCGCTCGGAGCGACCGCGGTAGACGTCGGGCGGTGGAGTCGGGTGGCGGGAATCCTGATCAGTGTGGCGGCGGCCGGGATGTTGGTCACGGCCGGTTGGGCGACGCAGACCAGTGCGGGTGAGTTGCCGCCCGGCGTCTCGGTGACCATGGCGGGGCGGCTGCACAACCTCGGCTCTGGGGCCGCAAGCGCTGCGCTACTGGCGGCGACAATCGTCTCGGCGGCCGTGGGCCCCACGCGGTGGCTTCGGCGCGCGGCGATCGGCCTCGTCAGCGTCGCAGTGGCGTCGGATCTACTGCTGCTGGTGGTGGGTGCGTCGGTCGGTGGACTGCGTCAGCGTGTTCTCGTTCTCACCGCCATCGCGTGGCAGGCGGTGGTCCTCGCGGATCGCGACCGGGAGAGCTGAGGATGCGCTTCACCTCGCAGCTGCGATGGTCCTCCCCGCCCCCGGACTCACCGTTGCGACCTGGGACCAACGACTGCACGCGGCAGCTGTCGCAGAAGGCCTCGACGTGCTCCCTGCTGGCCTGCCCTGAGCATCCCGACTCTCGCGGCGTCAACGTCCGGCGAAGTCCTCCAAGACCTCCACGAGCTGCGGCCAGTCTGAGCGCAGGCCGCGGTAGATGCGGCGTTCGAGGCTGCTTCCGACGATCGGCTCGCTGCGGACCAGCTCGATGAAGCCGGCCTTGCGCAACTCGGCCAGCGCGTGGTTGACCGTGTCGAACGAGACGTCGAAGCGCCGCGCCAGCTCGGTGGCACCGGCCTCGTGCTGGACCAAGGCGAGCAGGATGGGTAGTCGGATGGGGTGCTTGATCGCCCTCAGCAGCCCAATCAGGTTTGGGGAGATGTTCGACATAAGCGACGGGAGCGCGGCTGTCGCCCGAGCGGAGATCCCGAGCGGGGCAGCCAGCCGGTCCTAGTGCAATGCCAGTCCAATCGCGATGCCAACGCCGTGCGCTGTCAACGTCAGTGACGGCACGGCGACCAGCGGTCCGTGTTCCATGACCGAATCCTTCGTTTGGTGATCAGGGCGACGTGTGTTACGACCGTGTGCATCGGCCGCGACCAACACCATCGCCATGCTGGTGTCGCAAGCGTCAGGCTTGCGGTGTTCTGAAATCTAGAACTCGGGCAGTCTCACCTTTCACGGTTGGATGCCTCGTTGGCCCCCGGGAACCACCCGGAGACCGTCGCCGAGATCCGGCGGCGAGGCGTGATCTCTGATCGATGCGATTCGCTGCTCTGCGCCTGCAAACGACACTGTCTTTTGGCAGCGTACGCACAACGGAAGCCGCCCGTCAAGGCCATGCGCCGCAACATCCCCCGAAGCTGGGAGCGCTCCCGCGCTAAAGACGTAAATCTTGTAAAAGCAAGCTTATCGCTAAGTACTGCTGACTTAGCGATCCCTCACCGCTAGGACCGCCGCTCACCCCAACCCCGCGTGCGTCAACTTCTGCACAACTTCACAAAACTTGCCTGGTTGGCTCTGGACAAATTTCCACGCGCGTGGAATGTTGGGCTTTATCGCGGTTGGAGACCCTTCGGTCTCTGAGCCGATGCGATTGCCAAGGCTGCGAGCTAACCACCGCGGCCTTGGCTGTTTAAAGCGCACCGCGCACAATCCGCTGAGCGCTTCTCAACTCCGTCTCGACTCCAGTTGACAGGGTGCTGCGAGAAGGAAGAGGGTAGGTGCACACCGTGTCCTTCGCCGAGCCCAGGTTCCGCATCCAAGAGCGTGTCGTCGACGATCGCACGACGATCGTCGCCGTCGAAGGCGAGATCCACGTCAGCACGGCACCGGAGTTCAGCGCGATGCTGAACGCGACCGTCGAGGGCGGCCGCACGTCGCTCGTGCTCGACCTCACTGACGTGATGTTCATCGACTCGACCGGCCTGAGCGTGCTGCTCAACGCGCTGCGTCAGGTCACCCACGCAGGCGGCCAGATGGCGGTGGTCTGCTCGAACCCGACGGTCCTGCGCCTGTTCGAGATCACGCGGCTCGACACGACCTTCGACATCCACGCCGAGCTCGAGCCGGCGCTGGCGCTGGTTCAGGCCGCGGCAGGCGGCAGCGACGCCGGCGCTCCGTAGGCGCACAGCACCTCGGGCAGGACGACCGAGCCGTCCTCCTGCTGGCCGTTCTCGAGCATCGCGATCAGCGTGCGGCCGACCGCGACGGCCGTGCCGTTGAGCGTGTGGAGGATCTCCGGCTTGGACGATCCGCTGGCCCGGTGGCGGATGTCGAGGCGCCGCGCCTGGTAGTCGGTCGTGTTCGACGTCGAGGTCAGCTCGCGGTAGCGCTGCTGGCTGGGCAGCCACGCCTCGCAGTCGTACTTCTTGGCGGCGCTGGCGCCCAGGTCGTCGACCGCGATGTTCACGACGCGATAGGGGATACCGAGCGCCTGCAGGATCGACTCCTCGATCGCCAACAGCCGCTCGTGCTCGTCGCGTGAGGTCTCGGGGTCGACGAAGCTGAACATCTCGACCTTGTCGAACTGGTGCACGCGGAAGATGCCGCGTGTGTCCTTGCCGGCGGCGCCGGCCTCGCGACGGAAGCAGGGCGAGAACCCGGCGTAGCGACGCGGCAGCGTCTCGCCGTCGAGGATCTCCCCGGCGTGCAGCGAGGCCAGCGCGACCTCGGAGGTCCCGGCGAGGTAGAGGTCGTCGTCGGCCAGCTTGTAGATCTGCTGCTCGGTGTCGGGCAGGAAGCCGGTGCCGTAGAGGGCCTCCTCGCGGACGAGGACGGGTGGGATCACCGGCTCGAAGCCCTGCTCGGCGAGGTGGTCCATCACCCAGGAGACGAGCGAGAGCTCCAGCCGCGCCAGGCCGCCGCGCAGGTAGGCGAAGCGCGAGCCCGACAGCCGCGCGCCGCGCTCCATGTCGATGCGGTCGCCGGCAAGCGTGAGGTGGTCGCGGACCTCGTAGTCGGGCACCCAGGCCTCGCCGACCTCCTTGATCACCGTGTCCTGCGGTGCCGCCGACTCCTCGGGCAGGTTGGGCAGCTGCGCGAGCGCCGGGGTCAGCTCGGCGTCGACCTGCGCCAGCTCCTCGTTGAGTGCCTTGGCCTCGCCGGCGACCTCGCGCATCTTCGCGATCGCCTCGTCGGCGCCCTCACCGGACTTCTTGGCCGCCGCAATCGCCTGGTTGGCGGCGTTCTGCTCGGCGCGCAGCCCTTCGAGGCGCGGCAGGATCTCCCGCCGGCGGACGTCGAGCGCCAGCACCTGGTCCAGAACGCCGACGTCGGACTCCCCACGGCGCGCCAAGGCGGCGCGCACAGCGTCGGGATCGCGACGGATGAGCCTGATATCGAGCACGGCGCCGGAGCCTACCCGGCGTCCGCGGCGCTAGTTGCGAGCGTCCTTGGACTTGCCGTGCCCGGCGTACTTGGCCAGGAAGTCGGCGACCTGCTCGGCTTCCTTGCCGACCACGATGTCCTGGGGCATGATCGCCCCGGAGAAGCCACCGTTGCGGATCGCGTAGAGGACGCTGTCGCGGTCCTCCTTGCGGACGTTGAAGTTCGGGCCGTCCACACGCTCGCGGTCCTTGACCTTCAGCGCGCCACCCTCGGAGCCGACGATGCCCATGCTGTGGCAGCCCGAGCAGCGCTCGACGAAGAGCTTGGCGCCCTCCTGGTACTCCGGCGCAACGGTCGCGATCTTCGCGTTCGGCTGCTTGACGTCGCCCTTCTCCTGACCGCAGCCGACGGCGCCGGCGGCGGCGATCGAAAGTACGGCGAGGGCGATGAGAGGACGGCGAGTCATGCGGCCGGGCATCATACGGGACCCTTTCATGCGCAGGCTTGCCGCCCTCCTCCTTCTGGGCGCGACGACCCTCGTGGGGTGTGGCGGCGGACCGTCGTACACCCACGTGCCGGACGGCGTGCTGAAGATCAACCTCGACGAGTACCGCCTCCGGCCGGAGAACATCGAGGTTCCGGCGGGCCAGATCCACCTCCAGGCGACCAACTCCGGCCGCCTGACCCACAACCTCGCGATCGAGTCCTTCGACCACGAGGACGGCGAGGAGCCGACCCTCTACGGCCGCACCGACACGCTCCATCCCGGCCAGTCGGGCTCCGAGCAGAAGCCGATCACGCTCAAGCCCGGCAAGTACCGGCTGACCTGCACGATCGGCAACCACGACGACCTCGGGCAGTACGGGGAGCTCAAGGTGGTGGCCGCCAAGAAGTAGTCGTTCCGCGGACGCCGTCGGGCGTCCGAGGGGGCGAGTTCGCACTCGTTCGCACCTACACCGGGATATGCGCGGTCTGGGTGCGATCGAGTCGGATATCCATGCGTTGGCGTCGCGCCAACATGGGCTGGTGGCTCGGCGGCAGTTGCTAGGACTCGGGCTCGGAGCGGATGCGATCCACCACCGGTTGACCAACGGTCGGCTGGTGCCCGTCCAGCGTGGGATCTACGCCCTCGGCCATGTCGAGTTGCGCCGCGAGGGCCACATGCTGGGTGTCGTCCTCCGGTACGGCGACGAGGCGGCCGTGAGCCATCGGAGCGCCGCCGCCGTTTGGGGCATCCGGCCGTGGAGCGGCAGGTACGTCGAGCTGACGCTGCCCGGCCGAGGAGGAACGAAGAAGCGCCCGGGGCGGCTCCTTCATCGCTCCGGCGATCTCCCAGGCCACGAGGTGACGGTCGAACGCGGCATCCCGACGACGACGCTCCCGCGCACGCTGCTCGACCTAGCCGCCGTCGTCCCGCCCCACCACCTACGACGTGCTGTCGAGCGCGCCGAGCAGGCGGAGCTCTTCGACCTGCGCGAGGTCCAGCGCGTCCTCGATGCCCATCCAGGCCGTCCGGGTCGCCGACCTCTGATGGCGCTGCTGGCCGACTTCAGCGACCACGGGGACACGATCACGCGCAGCGATCTCGAGGCCATCATGTTGCAGATCTGCCTTGACCATGATCTGCCACGCCCGCAGGTCAACCGCTACGACGGCACCCGAGAGAGCGACTTTCGCTGGCCGGACCATCGGCTCCCGCCGGAATCGCCCGTGAGCTCGCCGCCCTCCTCGCCATCTGACCACTCGATCGCACCTAGACCG
>JBEVLC010000222.1:0-32597 GCA_040509415.1 Baekduia sp.
GGCGCCCGCGGTCGCCGCCGTCGCGCAGGACCGCCACAGCGCGCTCGCGCGCACGCTGCTGGCGGCCTCGGTGGCGCTGGAGCCGCTGAGCGTCACCGTCGACGCGCGCAACGTCGCGGGCGCGATGAGCGGCTCGGTGGTGCACGTCGTCGAGCTGCTCGGCGCTTTGGCGCAGCGCGACGACATCCGCGTGCGGGCCCTGCTGCCTGCGCAGGTCGGCGCAGACGCGGCGCGGGCGCTGGAGGGAATTCCAGCGCTGGAGCGCCTCGGCGCCGAGGCCGCCGCCGATGATGGCGTCGCGCGCACGCACATCGCGCACCGGCCGTGGCAGGTCGAGTCGGTCGCCGACATGGCGCTGCTGGACCGCCTCGGGGAGCGCACGGTGCTCACCCACCAGGACCTGATCGGCTACCGCACGCCTGACGTCTTCGCCTCGGTGGACGTCTGGCAGGACTACCGCGCGACGACCGTCGATGCGCTCGGCCTCGCGGCGATGGTGCTGTTCTTCTCGCAGGCCGCCGCGCACGACGCCGCGGCCGAGGACCTCATCGCGCCTGAGCGCTCGCGCGTGGTGCCGATCGGCGCAGTACCGGAGCTGCTCGGTGGCGACGGTGGCACCGCGCCATCAGCGCTCAGGGACCGTGACCGGCCGTTCCTGCTCGTTCTTGGCGCCCGCTTCCGCCACAAGAACGTGCGCTTCGCGCTCGAGCTACTCGGCGCGCTGCGCGGCGAGCACGGCTGGGACGGCAAGCTCGTGCTGGCCGGCGGCGATGTGCTCAACGGCTCGGGCTCGGCTGACGATGCGGCCTGGTTGCTGCGCGCACCCGAGCACGCCGGCGCGGTGGTCGAGCTTGGCGCGGTGAGCCAGGCCGAGAAGACGTGGCTGCTGGCCAACGCCGCCGCCGTTGTCTACCCGAGCACCTACGAGGGCTTCGGCCTCGTCCCGTTCGAGGCCGCCCAAGCGGGCACGCCCGCGCTGGTGGCGCCGACCTCGGCGCTGCGCGAGACGGTGCCGGCGCAGCTGGCGCTGCTGACGCCGTGGGACGCGCGCGCCAGCGCGTCGCGCGTCGCGCCCGTGCTGGCCGACGGCGGCCCGCGCGCCGAGTTGGTGGAGGGGCTGCGCATGGCGGCGGGGACGCTGACCTGGGAGCGGACCGGCGGCCTGCTGGTGGAGGCCTACCACGACGCCTTGCGGCTGCCCGCCCCGCCGGCGGCGCGCCTGGCGGCAGACCTGGCGCGCGCCGAGCGCGACTACTGGTCGGTGCGCGACGGCATCCCGGATGAGACCTGGCCGCTCGTCCGTCCGGACGGCCCGCTCGTCGACATCCCGCTCGCACGCGACCTCGTGGCCCTATTGCGCGCCGGCGGTGGCCGGCAGCGTCTTCTGCGCGCGATGAAGCTCGCGCGGCGCCTTCCGGGCCGGGGATAGACACCGCGCCCCGGGGTCAAAGGACCTGTCGGATTCCCGATCCGCTGCTATGCTAATCCTGTTTTGCCGCGCCTGTATTCCCGTTTTGCCAGCATCGACGTCCCGTCTTTCCACCTTACGGCCGCGCCGTGGCACGCATGATCAATCGACGCCTGGAATCGCTCATCGAGGAAGGGATCGATGACGCGCGCATCGTCTTCGTCGCCGGCGCACGCCAGGTCGGCAAGACGACCCTCATTCGCAAGATCACCCGTCCTGGTGGCAGCAGGCCGATGCGCGAGCTCAACCTCGACGACACGGTCACGCGTGAAGCCGCCAAGAGCGACCCAGCCGGCTTCGTCGCCGGACTGGGGGGCCCTGCGTTCATCGATGAGATCCACCATGCGCCGGATCTGCTGCTGGAGCTCAAGAAGGCGGTCGACGCCGACACCGTCCCGGGACGCTTTGTCATCACGGGATCGGCGAATGTCCTCGCCAATAAGAAGATTCTCGACGCTCTGCCTGGCCGGATCGACCGCTTCACCCTGTGGCCGCTCGCTCAGACTGAGATCAACGCTGGCCGCATCAACTTCGTCGACGCCCTCTTCGCTGGGGAGCCTCCGCCGGTCACCGGCGCCGCCGTTGGCCTGCCGGCCTATGCGGATCGCATCGTCGCGGGCGGTTTTCCTGAGGCACGTGAGCGCAGGCCCGGACGTTCGCGCTCGCGATGGTTCGACGGCTACCTCGCCGGTTCGCTGGAGCGCGACCTCAAGGAGCTGGCTGACGTGCGTCGCGCCGATGACGCGGAGCATCTGTTGCGGCTCCTCGCATCGCAAACCGCCAACCTCTTCAAGTCCGAACCGATCGGCAGCAAGCTCGGCATGGACCGCAAGACCGTCAAGAGCTACGTCGGGCTTCTGCGCCAAATGCACCTGGTACACCAGCTACCGGGCTGGCGACCAGGCCTCGGGGCGCGCGAGTCGACAACCCCGAAGATGTACGTCAGTGACGTCGGACTGCTCTGCCATCTGCTTGGTGCTGACGCGCGCCGACTGCTCGCCGACGATCAGGTCAAGGGCAAGGGCTGTGAGACCTTCGTTATCAACGAGGTGCTCAAGCAAACATCCTGGGCGGGCGTCGAGACGCGCGCCTATCACTACCAGCGCCGCGACGAGGACGTCGATCTCGTCCTGGAGAACCGCGCCGGCGACATCGCCTGCGTGGAGGTCAAGACGGCCGCGACCCTCAGGGAGAACGACTGGCGCTGGCTCGCCAAGCTGCGCGATGCCCGGGGCAGCTCATTTCGGGCCGGAGTCGTCGTCGCCTCGGTCGCCCAGACGACGCCGCTGGGTGACCGTCTCTGGGCGGTGCCGTACAGCGGGCTTTGGATCTGACTGTCGCGATGAAGCTGGTGCGGCGCCTTCCCGGCTGCGGCTGATCGGCGAGCGGCCGGGCGGGCGCTGATAGCGTCGCCCGTTTCAATGGCTCCCTGGTTGGCTCTGCTCACCCGTGAGCTAGCGCTGCTCGTCGTGCTGACGGTGATCGGGCTTGGCCCGGTCGCGCTCCTTCACCGCTCGGTGGACCGCGCGTCACGGCTGGCGCTCGCTCCGGCCTTCGGCCTCGCGGTCTGCGCCTGCGTGCTCGCCACGACGCTCTGGCGCGTGCCCGCCTACCGCGGGTGGCCGTTGCTCGTGGCCCTGATGGTGGCGTCGGTGGCGCTGGCGGTCCTCCTGGGTCGTCGCGCCGATGCCGGCGCGCCGCAGCGGTCGCCGCTGCGACTGGCACGCAGGGAGGTCGTGCAGTTGGTCGTCGTCATCGGCTTCGTGCTCGGCGCGCTCAACGTCCCGCTGTGGATCGCCGGCTCGGCGGGGCCGGTCGGCGGCTACCGGATCGCCGATGCGGTCGGCTACGTCGCCGAGATCGACGGCGCGCAGCGCGAGTCGCTCCACGCGGCCAAGCAGGAGCGCCCGCCGTGGCACGACCTGACGATCCAGAACTGGTCGGGCACGGCGCGGGGCTTCCAGCAGATCGGGTTCGACGCGGTCGCCGCGCACACCAACGAGCTGCTCGGCCTCCATGCCACCGACACGCACGCCGCCTTCCTGATCTGCCTGATCCTCGTTGGCGCGCTCGCCGCCTGGGCGACCGTGCGGCTGGTGACCGTGACGCGCTCGTGGGCGGCGGTGCTAGCCGCGGCGCTCTTCGCCGGGCCGTTCTTTCGGACCTTGTCCCTGGAGGGCAGCCAGGGCGCGATCTCGGGCATCGTGCTCGTGATCCCGACCTTGCTGGCAGCCTGGTGGGTCGTGCGGTTCCAGCGCTTCTGGGACCTCCTCGCGCTGGGGGTGCTGGCCGCCGGGTTGCAGACGCTCTACCCGCTCTTCGTTCCTCCGCTGGTCATCGGCGGCGCCCTTGTCCTCGCCGGCTTGGCGGTGCGCGCCGCGCGCCGCGGCGCGCTCTCGGGGGCGGCGGTCGCGCGTGCCGCCGGGATGCTCGTCGCCGTCCTGGCGATCGCCGCGGCGGTGACCCCTGTGGCCTTCGACCGCAACGTCCGCTATTGGAAGGCGATCCTGCGCGGTGACGTGGACTTCAGCACGTTGCCTGCCTACGACCTGCCGGCTCCGAGCGTGCCGAGCTGGCTGCTGCAGGCCCGCGAGCTCTACTTCCTGCCGTCCTTGCACGGCCAGCCCCTGAGCCAGCTGCTGGTCAGCATCGTGATCCCGCTGATCCTGCTCGCGGTCATCGTCTACGGCGTGCGGCGCCACCGCGTGGCGCTGGCGGGCCTCGCGGTCATCGCCGGGGCCGTCGTGCTCGCCAACCGCACGGCGACGGCGGACTCGTGCTCGTACTGCGCGCAGCGCAACCTGCTGGTCGTTGCGCCGGTAGCGATGGCGCTGATCGGGATCGGCGTCGCCGCGCTGCGGGCCCGCGGCGGGCGCCTCGCACTGATCGCGCTCGGAGTGGCGGGGCTGACCGTCGTCGCCGTGGCGAGCATGGCCCGCCACACGGTGTTGCGGACGCTCGAGGCAAGCTACGTCTTCGAGGAGCAGATCAACGTCGTGTTGAAGCATCTGCCCGATCAGCGAGGGCCCGTGGAGGTCGAAGGCTTCGGCCAGCTCTACCTGGCGCCGATGGCCGAGCCGCTGGCCTATGACCGCGTCAACGAGGTCACCGACGCGCCGGTCTCGATCCCGATGGAGCAGGCCGACTTCGCCGGGCTGCTCTACCTCGGCGGCGCTCGGCCGATCGGCGTCGAGTTCCGCCCTGACTACCGCTATGTCCTCACGCGGGTGCCGGACGTGGCGGTGCCGACGCGGCGCACGATCGCCCGCTCGGGGCACATCGCGCTGCAGGAGCGCACCGGCGATCTCGACGTGACGGTGACCTCCGGGTTCGCGACGCCGGAGGCCTACCAGCCCGACCCGGCGACGGCGTGGGTCCGGCCCGCGACGGCCATGCGTTTCTGGGTCATCGGCGGCAGCGCCAAGCCCGCGTGGCTGCAGGTGCGCTTGAAGGCCACCGTGCCGGTCAAGGTCGACGGCGGGGCGCTGACGGTCAGCAGCGCCGGCCAGGCGGTGACGTCGCGCAGCTCCGGCGGCGAGGTGATCGCGTGCACGCCGGTCGGCGGCCCGCCCCCGGTGCGGCGCGCCGACTTGTACTTCACCTTCACCCCGGAGCCGCAGCGACCGCTCGAGAGCCAGTACGCCGCGCCGGATCCGCGCACGGGCGTTGAGCTCACCGCGATGTCGGTCAGCAGCCGCTCCTGCCGTGGCGCGGCCCGCTAGCGCCGCAGCGCGCGCTTGACCATCGCCTTGGCCCGGTCGCGCCGCGCGCGCACCCGCGTCAGCCGCGCCCGCAGCGCCAGCGCGATCTTGAAGGCCTTCTGGTCGGCCAGCTGCTCCTTGAGCTGCTCCTCGATCTCCAGCCGCCAGGCGCGCTCTTGGGCCTCGGCGACGACCGAGGAGAAGTCGGCGACCAGCCGGTTGCCCGCTGCGGCGATCGGCGGTGGCGGCTCGGCGGCCACGCGTGCCAGCGCCAGCGCCATGCCTTGGGAGGCCTGCCGCCAGTCGGGCCATGCTCGCGCGGTCTCCAACGCGCCGGTGCGCAGCCGGTGCAGCAGCCGCCGGTCGCGTGCGAGCAGGTCGAGCGTGCGGGCCGTCCCGTGGATGTCGTCCCAGCCGACGACGAGCCCGTTGATGTCGTGGATGACGTACTCGTCGTGGCCGGTGACCGCGGTGGTCACGACCGTCGCGCCCATGTGGAACGCCTCCAGCGGCGGCCCGTACATGCCTTCGGCGCGCGAGAGCTTGAGCAGGACGTGGGACTCGGCGAACAGCGCGGCCATCTCGGCGTGGCTGAGCCCGGCGAGGATGCGATCGACACCGGCCGGCGGTTCGCCGCGATGGGGAGAGACCCACGTGACGTGCGCCGGCTCGCGCATGGCGGCGACCGCGGCCAGCGCGTCGTCGACGCCCTTGTGGACGTAGCCGCGCGCGCCCTCCAGGACGATGCGCAGCGGCGCGCCCGGCAGCGCGGGGGAGACCGACGCGGGCGACGCGAAGACCTCCTTCGGGATCCCGTTGCGCACGTAGAGCACGTGGTTGCCCGGCTGGTAGTCCTCCAACAGCTCGGCGATCCAGCGCGCCTCGGTGATGAAGCGAACGGGCAGCCCGGTGGTCATCGCCGCGGCGAGCTGCTCGGGCGCGCCGGTCGGGTAGGTCGAGTCCTCCAGCAGCTGGATGAAGTAGGCATGGCGCGCGGCGCGCAGGCCGAAGAGCGCGGAGGTGGTCGCCCACCACGTCGCCAGCGCGATGTCCCAGTCGATCGCCTGGGCCTCGTCGAGCGTCAGCACCGGGACCTCGCTCAGCGCGCGGTAGCCCCAGTCGGGGTGGGTCTGCGGGCGGGCGAGGACCAGCTGCGCGTCGATGCCGTGGTGGCGGCGCAGCTGGGCGGCATGCTCGACGATGACGCCGACCCCGCCCGAGAGCTGGAGGTCCTGGAGCAGGAACGCGACGCGCACGAGTTGCCTATCGTACGCGTCGCGTGCGCCGCGACGGTCCTCCATACGCGCTCCCGGTCGCCGGAGCGCCCATTCGCGTTGCGTTCGTCGGCCATCCGTCGTACTTCGCCCCGCACGTCCTCAGTCGGCCTGCGGGCGGGATCGCTCCCGCGCTGATCCCGTTCCGCGGTGCCGACGACGACGCCGATGCCCTGCGCGACGCGCTCGCCGACGCCGATCCGCACGCGATCGTCGTCTTCCGGCCCGAGGCGCTGCCGGCCGATGTCATGGACGGCATCGACGCTCCTGTCCTCGGCGTCATCACCGAGCCGCTGCCCCGCGCCGACCGCAACCCGCATCCCAACTACGACTACAACCTGGCCGAGCTGCGGACGATCGACCGCGGCAACGTCGACCGCGTCATCGTCACCGACGCCAATAGCTGGGACGCCGCGGCGCCGCTCGTGCCGCTGTGGCGGGCGATGCCGCTGCCGGTCGACGACCGCCTCTACCGCACGCCGCGCCCGACGGGCCATCCACCGCGCACGATCTTCGTCGGCCACTCCACGCTCCACCGCGAAGAGACCCTGATCGGCCTCAAGCACGACTTCGACCTCCCGCACTACGCCCACGGGCTGATCGGGCCAGAGCTCGACGAGGTGCTCGCCGCCGCCGACGTGGCGCTCAACATCCACGGCGAACGCTGGGTGCGGGCGTTCGAGAGCTTCGTGTTGGTGCACTTGGCCGCCGGGCACCTCGTCATCACCGAGGTCCTCGAGCCGCTCTATGGGCTGGAGCCCGGCCTGGACATCGTGCAGGTCGGCGACCGCCACGAGTTGGGGCTGCGCGTCCACCAGCTCCAGCAGGCGCCCGGCATCTACGACCGCGTCCGCATCCGCGGCCACCACAAGAGCCGCCAGTTCGCCGCCTCGCGGGTCTGGCCGCGCGTCATCGGCGACCTGCTCGCGGATCTGGCGGCCTTCGGCACCGAGCGGCGAGCCCCGGCGCTGGTAGAGCTCTAGGGACGTCCGGGAACCGGGTGACAGTCCTGGCTGCAGCGCGGGCCCTCAAGCGCGAGGCGGGTGATGGCTGCCGCCGACGGCAATCCGTTGGTGTTGCCGTCGCGATAGCGGCCAAGCATCCAGAGTGACGCGAACGTCCGCTCCCCCTCCCATCGCCTGGCGACATCATCCACCGACAGTCGTCCGCTGCGAACCTCGCGGTCGATGCGATCGAGCTGGGCGGGCATGGAGCTCCCCTGGTCGATCGGGAACGTGTAGTCCTGATGCAGTGGGATGCGTGCGGACCGGTAGTCGCGACCGATCCCGAGGTCGACCACGAGTCCCCAGATCGCGATCCCCGCGACGCCGGCCGCGGCGGCGCGGCTGGCGTCGCGAGCGTAGGGCACCCCCGTCTCCATCGTCCTGACCACATCGACCAGCAGACCAAGGACCAATCCGCCGAGCACAGGCAGGGCGAGGGCGCGACGGATGCCGAGGACGCCGCCGGTGGCGGCGTACAACCCGATGGTCAGTACCGCGACCAACAGCCAAGGCAACACGCGGGGCCGCCGGACGGCGACGATCACGCACGCGACGAGCGTAAAGATGACCACCGGCAGGCCGAGCATCGCGGCGTGCGTGGTGAAGTAGTAATAGGAGTCGCCACGATGCGCGAGCTCTTGCCAGAGCACGCTGAGGTTGTGCTGGTAGGACTCCGGCGACGGTGCACCGCCACCGCGAATGATCGCGTGTGTGTTGTGCCACCAGATCGTTGGGAAGAGCACGACGGCGGTCGCCGCGACCGTGGCCAACGCCGCTACGGCCATATCGCGCACGCGATGTTCCGAATCCATCACGCGCCAGGCCGCGCCGGCGGCCGCGCCGGCCGCCCAGGCGAGCCCTCCTCCGTAGACCGAGACGCACACGCCGGCGGCCGGCCCGGCGAGCCACCACCGACGCCGGCTGGTTGCGAGGTAAACCGCGAGCAGCCCCCAGACCACATCAATGCCCGATTCGATGGCCAGCCAGCTGAACGCGGCGATGCCCGGCATCGTCGCTGCGGCGGCGCCGCCCAACGCTGCCGGTAGCCGGGCACACTCGAGCCGTCGCCGCAAGGTGAGGAACACGATCGCCGGAACGCAAGCGACGATGAGGGCCTTCCAGCGGCGACCGTAGAAGATGTCAAAGCTCGGATCCAGGTGCGCCCAGACCCAGTAGTGCAGCTGCCCCGCGAAGTTCGTAGCTAAGGGCGTGAACTGGAAATGCTGATCGATGCCGATCGGATCACGGAGCGAGACCGAAGCTTCTTCCCCGCCCAGCAGCTGCTGGGCGTTAGCTGCGCGAACGAGGGTCCAGTACAGCGCGAGGGCGGCGAGCGTCAGCCCAAGCGCGAGGACAAGATCCTTTGCGATGTCATGGCGCAGCCACGCGCGCCAGATCGGCGGCGCGGTCGCTCGGTCTTGCGGTGCGACGGAGGAGCTCATCGGGTGTCGAGGCGGCTCAGCGCCTGGGCCGCGAGCGCATGGACGTCGACCTGCAGCTCGGGCGGGCGAATCGCGAACCGCTCGGCGCCCTGGCAGACGACGACCTCGGCACTGGCCGCGGCGGCATAGCCCGGGTCCCAGCCGAACGGCACCCACAGGAAGTGCACCTCGCGGAAGGCCTGGGCCAGGAACCACGCCAGGCCCTGGTAGTGCGGCGCCGCCAAGGCGTAGGAGTCGCCGAAGACGACCGCGGTGCGGCTGTCGGGGGCACGGTCGTTGCGCAGCACCTGCCGCGTTCCTACGTGCGCGCCGACCGCGGCGATCTCGTCGCGGTTGCTGGCGATTATCTCGGCGTCGCCGTGGTCGTTCGGTGCGGCCACGACCTCGACGATCGGGGGCGAGTAGCGCGATCCGAGATCCCCACTGGTCACGTAGCGCTTGACCCGCTCGGGCTGGAGCTCGTGGTCGATCGTCACTCCCAACGCTGTACCGACGGCCTGAGCCAGCGCGGCGTTGCCCGCGTACGTCAAGTGCGTGTCGGTTCGCAGGAAGGCGCCCCCGGGCACCGCCGCGAGCTCCGCCACGGGGTAGAGGAGGTCCAGCTCCGGACGTGCGGCCAGCATCGCGGCGGGGGCCTCGGCCATCCGCGGCAGCGGGTCCGGGAAGTCGGCGGCGAGCACCGCGAGCTTGTCAGGGACCACCAGGGCGACGAACGCGGCACCGAGCTCCTCGGCGCCCCGGCGTCGCACCTCCAGCG
Source organism: Baekduia sp. (assembly GCA_040509415.1). Lineage (GTDB taxonomy): Bacteria > Actinomycetota > Thermoleophilia > Solirubrobacterales > Solirubrobacteraceae > Baekduia. Next base: position 9,647 of record JBEVLC010000222.1, read on the forward strand.
CCTGGGTCCAGCAGGCGTCGAAGTCCTCGGGCAGGGCGAACGCGCCGCGGTACTGGTCGAGGATCGTGTTCGTCCCGCCGCCCAGGAACACCCAGCCACGCCGTCCGGTCACCGCGACGCCGTCGGCCGACCAGGTGCCGGGCGCCATGCCGAACGGCTCGAGCTCCTCGGTGTAGACGTTGACGACGTTGGCGGCCCGGGGCGCGAGGGTGTCGGCCTCCGGCCCGTGCACCGCGCCGCTTGCCGCCTTGGCGTATCGCTCATCGCTCTGGCCGACCGCGAGGAGGAGATCGCGCAAGCTCGCCGCGTGGGCCTGCTGATGGGTGATCTCCTCTGGCGACGGGCTCCGGCCCAGCACCGCCTCGTAGACCAGCACGACGTCTTGGGCCGTCACGACCTGCGGTGCCGCCGACCGCGGCGGCGGTCCGTCCGGGCCGTCCCCAGCGGATCGACGGGAGCGCGAGAACGCGGAGAACGCCATGCCCGGATCCTAGGGTCCGGGTGGGCGCGAGGGGTCGGCGCTCGGGGCTCGATGGCTACGATCGCCCGGTGAACGTCTGCACGATCGTCGCCAAGAACTACCTCGCCCACGCGAGGGTCCTGGCCCTGTCCCTGCGCGAGCAGCACCCGGACTCCGAGCTGACCGTGCTCGTTCTCGACGGCGTCGACGGCTACGTCGACCCGGCCCAAGAGCCCTACCGGCTGCTGGGACCCGAAGACATCGACTGCGAGCCGTTCGAGCAGATGGTGTCGTCCTACAGCGTCATCGAGCTGTCGACCGCGGTGAAGCCGTGGTTGCTGCGCAAGCTGTTGACCGAGCAGGACCACGCCGTCTACCTCGACCCCGACATCCGCGTCGTCTCGCCGCTGGACGAGATCCGCGAGCTCGCGCTCGAGCACGGCATCGTCCTCACGCCGCACAACCTCACGCCGATCCCGCGCGACGGTCGCTACCCGTCGGAGGAGTCGATCCTCATCGCCGGCGCCTACAACCTCGGCTTCATCGGTCTCGGCCGCTCGCGTGCCGCTGACGAGCTGCTCGACTGGTGGTCCGAGCGCCTGGAGACCGACTGCGTCGTCGACCCGCCATCAGGGCGCTTCGTCGACCAGAAGTGGATCGACCTCGTCCCCGGCATCTGGCCGCAGACCCACCTGCTGCGCGACCCGGCCTACAACATCGCCTACTGGAACCTCCACGCCCGCACGCTGGAGCCGGGCGCGGACGCGCTGCACCCGACGATCGACGGCGCGCCGGTGCGCTTCCTGCACTTCAGCGGCTACAGCCCGGAACGTCCCGACACGCTCTCCAAGCATCAGGATCGCATCGACTTCGACGAGCGCCCTGACGTCAAAGCCGTAGCTGATCACTACGGCGCCGCGCTGCTGGAGCAGGGCTTCGAGGAGGTCTCGCAGTGGCCGTACGGCCTCGCCCGGCCTGGCACGCACGGCGGCAGCTCCGACGGCGCGGCGATCGATGGCCTCAACGTCGTCGGCTACCTCAACGCGGAGCTGGGCGTGGGCGAGGTCGCGCGCCAGGCCATCAGCGCGCTGGACGCCGTCGGCATCCCGGTGATGCCCTTCGGCGTCACCGCCGGCGTCGGCCGGGAGGAGCACGACTTCGAGCACCAGTCGCACGCTCGCGGTCCGTTTGCCACCAACTTGGTGTGCGTCAACGCCGACATGCTGCCGACGATCGCCGGTCAGCTCGGGCCGGAGTTCTTCGACGACCGCCGGACGGTCGGCTGGTGGTGGTGGGAGTCCGACGCGCTGCCCGAGCGCTGGCACGGCTCGTTCGACCTCGTCGACGAGGTCTGGGCCGGGAGCCGCTTCGTCGCCGAGACGCTGGCGAAGGTCTCTCCGGTACCCGTGGCCCACATCCCGACCCCGGTGACGATGCGTGCCGGCGTCGCACCCGACCGCGCCGCCGTCGGCCTGCCGGACGGGTTCGTCTTCCTGTTCTCGTTCGACTTCAACAGCGTCGTGGCTCGCAAGAACCCCGCCGGCGTGGTCGAGGCGTTTCGCCGCGCGTTCCCTGAGCCGCGCGCGGACGTCTCGCTGGTCGTGAAGTCGATCAACGGCGATCGTCATCCCCAGGCCGTCGAGGCCTTGCGGCAGGCGATCGGCGGGCGCGCTGACATCGAGTTGCGCGACGAGTTCCTGGACGCTTCGCTCCGCGACGTGCTCGTTGCCAGCTGTGACTGCTACGTCTCGTTGCACCGTTCGGAGGGCTTCGGCTTCACGTTGGCCGAGGCGATGCTGCTGGGCAAGCCGGTCGTCGGGGTCGCCTATTCCGGCTCGGGCGATTACCTCTCCGACAAGACGGGCTTCGTCGTCCGTCACGAGCTCGTGCCGATCGGCGAGGGCGCTGAGCCCTACCCCGCTGATGGTCATTGGGCCGAGCCCGACCTCGACCATGCCGCCGAGCTTCTGCGTCGCGTCGTCGAGGATCCCGAGGAAGCCCAGACGCGTGCGGAGCGCGGCCGCGCGTTCATCCTCACCAATCACTCACCGGCGGCGGCGGGTCGCGCGATGGCACAGCGGCTGGCGCGCCTGGCGACGGCCGGGGACACAACGGTGCTCGACCCCCCGCCTTTCTCCGAGGCCCAGGTCGCCCGCAGCGAGACGCTGGCGCTGGTCTCCTCGCCGCCCCCTGCGCCTATCTCGGCCGCTGGGAAGCTCCTGCAGCGGCTGACACGCAAGCTCCTGCGCCGGTCCGCGCAGCGCCAGCAGGAGGTCAACGAGGCGCTCTGGTGGTCGGTCGAGAGCCTCGCCGTCGCGACGGCCAAGGCGTTTGACGTCCATGCCCAGCGCCTCGCGCAGCTCGAGGCTCATGTGCATGCGACCCGTCTGGCTGAAGGCCGCCGCGCCGGTGAGCTGCAGGGCCTGGCGACGACCCAGACCAGCCAGCGGCGTGAGCTGGCGGGCGTCACCAAGCACCTGCTGCACCTCGCCGACGAGGTGCCCCCGGCCATCGACCTGGCGCGCGCGGCGGCAGCCGAGCCCTACATGGAGGGCGAGCCGTTCTCCCGCTTCGACGCCGACGACGCCGGCCGTGTTATGGGCTTCTCGGACGCTGACCACAAGGCGGCAGGCGACGCCGGCTACCACGAGTTCGAAGACGTCTTCCGCGGCTCGGAGGAGATGATCCGCGAACGCCAGCAGCGCTATGTCCCGCTGCTCGCCGGCCATGGCCCGGTGCTCGACGCCGGCTGCGGACGCGGCGAGTTCCTGGACGTGCTGGCCGGGGCCGACATCGCGGCAAGGGGCGTCGATCTCGAGCCCGAGCTGGTCGCTTATTGCCATGGCAAGGGCCATCAGGATGTCGTGCAGGGCGATGCGGTCGCCCACCTCGAAGGGCTGCAAGCCGGCTCGCTGGGCGCCGTCGTGTCGATGCAGGTCGTCGAGCATCTGCCCGAGGCCGACCTGCGCCGGATGCTCGCGGCAGCCCATCGGGCGCTGCGTCCCGGCGGGCGGCTGATCCTGGAGACCGTCAACCCGCACTCGGCCCGGGCGTTGAAGGCCTTCTGGGTCGATCTGACCCACCAGCACCCGATCTTCCCCGAGGTGCTGCTCCAGCTCTGCCGCCAAGCGGGGTTCGGCGAGGGCTACGCGTTCGCGCCCTACGGCGAGGGCGATTGGGACGCCGACCGGACGCAGGCCGGCGAGTACGCCGTCGTCGCGACGCGGTAGGCGCTCAGGCCCCCGCCGCCACGTGGAACATCCGCGTGCGCAGGACGACGTAGGTCACCGGCGCGACCAGCAGCGCCGCGCAGACGACTGCGGCGAGGTTCGAGAACCCGATCGCGATGAGCACGGCCACGAGGCCGGCGGTCGCCGGGTACTGCACGGCGGCCAGCACCGCGTAGCGGCGCAGCTGCTGTGGGAGCGTCAGCGCGAACTCGCCCTCGCCGGCGAAGACGAACAGCCGCTGCAGGGTGAAGTGGGTGGTGACCCCCGCCAGATAGGCGAGCGCGACCGTCAGCTGGACCTCGACGCCCAGCGCCAGCAGCAGCGCTCCCGACCCGAGGTTGACGAAGGCGACGAAGCCGCCCGCCGTCACGAAGCGCAGGATCGGCTGGAGCGACGGCGGAAGGCGGCGCTGCGCCAGCATCGATCAGAAGGGCTTGCGCAGGAAGGTCAGGGAGCGGATGCCGAACGGGAAGCCCACGCCGCGCGCCAGCAGCTTGCGCTCGATGCCGACCGTCAGCGTCCCGAGGCTCGAGTCGGTGGTCCGGTCGATGTCGCGCTCGACCAGCGCCTGGCGCTCGGCTGCCGAGGGCGCCTTGTGCTTGATCCGGTTGCGCTTCTTGACCGCCCAGAAGGCCGGGTAGATCAGCACGCCGATGTGGGTGTCGAGCAGGACCTCGAACCCTGCTGCCTTGCCGGCCAGCTCGCCGCGCGCGTAGCGGCGCTCGTGGCCCAGGAACGCGTCGTAGTAGTCATAGGAGCCGGGACCTGCCGGGACGATGATGGCGGCCAGCCCACCGGGGCGCAGCACGCGGTGCAACTCGGCCAACGCGCCGGCGTCGTCGGGCACGTGCTCGAGCAGGTTGGCGCTCAGCGCGACGTCGACGCTCTCGTCCTCGATCGGCAGATCGCAGACGTCGGCCAGTAGGAGCTTGGCGTCGGGCACCAGCAGGTGGGCGCGACGCAAGCCCCCGGCGATGAGGTCGACGCCGACCAGCGAGGCGGAGGGCAGCTCGCGGCGCAGGTCCTCGAGCAGGTAGCCCGACGAGCAGCCGGCGTCGAGCACGACGTCCGGCTCCGACGGGCCGAACCTTCGCATGCCGTCCAGCAGCGACGTCCGCGTCCACACGTCGAGGAAGTGGTCGCGCGAGGCCTCCTCGTGGAGCTCCTCCAGGGCGTCGGACCAGTTGACGTCCAGCGACTGGGCGTACGCGGTGAAGGCCGCCTCGGACGGAGGCGCGTCGATGGGCGGGGTTTTCAGCACAAGGCGCTCAGGCTATCCGCGCGACGCACCGACGAAGGCATGGCGCCCCTGCCGGTTGGCACTGGCCAGGGCGGTCCGAATGGCTCGCCGCGCCGTAGGCTGGCCGCATGGTCGTGGGAGACAGCGGCGCAGTGACGCGCACGTTCATCGCCGGTGGCGCCGGCTTCATCGGCAGCCACATGACGCGACGCCTGCTCGCGGATCCTGATCAGGAAGTGGTGGTCTTCGACAACCTCTCCTCGGGGACCAAGGCCTATTTGGACGACGTCCTCGACCATGAGCGCTTGACGTTCGTCACCGGCGACCTTCAGGACCTCGACGCGACCTGTGCGGCGATCGAGGGCTGCGGGCGGATGTTCCTCTTCGCGGCCAACCCGGACATCGCCAAGGCGGTCACCGAGCCGGCCATTGACTTCTGGCAGGGCACCTACCTGACCAACAACGCGATCGAGGCAGCCAGGATGGCCGGCGTCACCAAGATCGTGTACTCGTCGGGCTCGGGCGTCTATGGCGACCGTGGCGAGGAGGCGGCCCGCGAGGATGCGGGCGCCATGCACCCGGTTTCGACCTACGGCGCCAGCAAGCTCGCCTGCGAGGCCATGATGTCGGCCTACTCGCACATGTTCGGCCTCGGTGTCGTCGTCTTCCGCTTCGCCAACGTGGTCGGCCCGCGCCAGACCCACGGCGTCACCTATGACTTCGTGCGCCGGCTGCGCGAGGACCCGACGCGCTTGACCATTCTCGGCGACGGCCAGCAGAGCAAGTCCTACATCCACGTCTCCGACGTCATCGACGCGATGCTCAAGATGGCCGACGCCGACGGCAAGCCGTTCGACGTGTTCAACGCCGGAACGCTGGACTACGTCACCGTCGAGGAGATCGCCGACCTCTGCTGCGAGCGCCTCGGCCTCTCTGACGTCGCCTACACGTTCACCGGTGGTACGCGCGGCTGGAAGGGCGACGTCCCGGTCGTGCGCTTCGACTCCGACAAGCTCCGGCAGCTGGGCTGGGCCAACCGCTACACCTCGCGCGAGGCGCTGATCGACTCGATCGACCACAACATCGCCGAGGCCGCGGCCGAGGCCCAGGTCGCCTCCTAGACGCGGTCGCGCTCGGCCGCGATGAAGGCCTCGGCCTCGGCCAGCGCGGCGGGTGTCCCGATCTCGTAGAAGCGCTCGGTCGCCTCGTAGCCGGCCAGCTCGCCGCGGCGCGCCAGCTCGCGGTAGACGCCGGCCAGGTCGGCATCCTCGGGCGCGACGTCCAGGGCTTGCGGCGTCAGGACGCCGAGTCCGTAGTCGATCCAGTGCATCGCGGCCGTCGGCGCCGCCTTGTCATAGGCGATGACCTGGCCGTCGCGGTAGATCGCGTTGCTGGTGTCCCACCGGCCCTCGTTGCGCAGCACGGTCATCAGCGCGGGCTTGCCGCTGGCGGCCTGCGCGCGGTCGACTGCGCCGTAGTCGATGCGCAGGTAGGCGTCGCCGTAGAGCACCATGAAGCGGTCGCCGAGCAGATCGAGCGTCGCCCGGATCGCGCCCGCGGTACCCGCCAGCTCGGGCGGGTCATAGGCGTAGAGCAGCTCAATGCCGAAGCGTTCGGGGCCGAGCACCTCCTCGATCCGCTCGCCGAGGTAGCCGACGCACAGCACCGCGCGCGTCGCGCCGTGGCGCGCCAGCAGCGCCAGCGGATGCAGCAGGAAGGGCTCGTCGGCGACCGGCACGATCGGTTTGGGCGTGTCGGCCACCGCGGCGCCCAGACGCGTGCCCAAGCCGCCGGCGAGGATGCAGACGGGCGCCAACGGAAAGCGAGCCCCCTGGGCGAGGCTTTTCGCGCTCACGCGTCGAGCCCGTAGCGCTCGCGGACGTCGTCGGCCCCTTCGCGCGGCACGTGGGCCTCGATGCCATAGGCGTCTTGCACGATGAACTTCGGCCGCCGTTTGACCTCGTCGTAGATGCGGCCGACGTACTCGCCCATGATCCCGAGCGAGAGCAGCTGGATGCCGCTGAACAGCGACACGATGATGACCAACGTCGGGTTGCCCAGCGGGAAGTGGACGCCGCCGATCTTGGCGATGAGGTAGCCGATTGCCAGCAGGAAGGCCAGCGCCGAGAAGAGCAGGCCGGTGAGCGAGATCAGCTGCAGCGGATAGCGGCTGAACGACACGATGCCGTTGAGCCCGATGTACATCGACCCGATGAACTTGTTGTACTTGCTGTTGCCGGCCGCTCGCGCGTCGCGGTCGTACAGGATGCTCGTCTGGTTGAAGCCGACCAGCGCGACCAGGCCGCGCAGGAAGCCGTGGGCCTCGTTGAGCGCGACGACGTGGTCGACGACGCGGCGGCTCATCAGGCGGAAGTCGCCCGTGTTGGGCGGGATGTCGACCTCGGCGATGCGCTTGATGATGCGGTAGCCGATCGCGGAGACGATCCGCTTGGGCAGCGTCTCGCCCTCGCGCGTGCGGCGCTGCGCGTAGACGACCTCGAAGCCCTCGCGCCAGCGTCCGATCATGTCGAGGATCAGCTCGGGCGGGTCCTGGAGATCGACGTCGATGACGATGACCGCGTCGCCGGTCGAGGCGGCCAGCCCCGCGAGCGTCGCCGCCGGCTGGCCGAAGCGCCGCGAGAAGCGCAGCAGCTTGACCCGCTCGTCGCGCTCGCGCAGCTCGAGGATGACCTCCTCGGTGCGGTCGGTGGACGGGTCGAGCGCGAAGACGATCTCCCAGTCGCAGCCGGTGCGATCGAGGATCGCCGTGGTCCGCTCATAGAAGGTGGGGACCGTGTCCTGCTCGTTGAAGACCGGGACGACGACCGAGATCGTGCCCATGTCGCTCATCCGACGCCCTCGCGAACGGGCCCGTAGCCGTCGGCGGCGTAGGCCGCGTCGATCGTCTCCCACGCGAAGCGCGCGTCCTCCAACCCGCCGAGCACCGGGGTGCCCGTGGCGATCGCCTCGCGGAAGTGGCGCCACTCCGCCAGCCAGGAGCCGTCCTCGCCGGGGTAGTCGATCTCCTCGACGTCGGGCGGCCCGAGCTCGGGCCGCATCTTGAAGATCCGCAGCTTCTGCGGCCCGTAGGAGCGCGCCAGGCCCTCGACGTGCAGCTTGGCCGTGCGGCAGTAGACCTCCAGCGAGAAGAGGTTCTTCCACTCGGTCCAGGTGACGTGCAGCAGCGCCCACGGCGCGGTGCGCGAGTCGTGCTCGCCGAGGATCAGCGCCGCGTTGTCGTCGACCTCGGTGTCCCAGAACTGCGTGCGCAGCAGCGCGCTGTGCAGCGGCAGCGGGCCCAGCAGCCAGTGGGTGAGGTCGAGCAGGTGCATGCCCTGGTCGACGATCTCGCCGCCGCCGGAGCGCTGCACGTCGGCGCGCCACTCCTGGTCATAGCCGATCCGGCCGCCGTGGCCGTAGCGCCCGCGGACGTGCAGGACGTCGCCGTGGACGCCGGAGCGAGCCTCGGTGATCGCGCGGTGGATGCCGGGATGGAAGCGGTGGTTGAAGCCGACCTTGACGCGCCGGCCTGCGGTCTGCGCGGCATCGTCGATCGTGTCGATTTGGGCGGCCGAAAGGCCCGCGGGCTTCTCGACCAGCACGTGCGCGCCGTGCTCCAGTGCGGCGACGCTCAGCTCCGCGAGGCGGTCGTGGGAGACGGCGACGATCACGAGGTCAGGCCGCAGCGCCCACAGCTCGTCGAGCGTGGCGCACGCCACGGCGCCGTGCTGGGTCGCCAGCGCCGCCGCGGCGCCGGACGCCAGGTCGTAGCAGCCGACCAACTCGTCGCCGTCCAGGCAGTCCGCGCGCTTGTGGCCGATCAGGCCGCAGCCGACGATGGCGACGCGTGCGGGCATCAGGCGTATTCGGTTCCGATCGCGCCCTGGAACTCGAAGTCGAAGGGCAGCTCGGCGGCGCCGGCCGCGGCCATCGCCTGGCGGGTGTTCTCGGGATGCTGCGCGTAGATGAGCAGGAAGCCGCCGCCGCCCGCGCCGACCAGCTTGCCGCCGAGGGCCCCGGAGCGGCGCGCGAGCGTATAGAGGTTGTCGATGCACTCGTCGGTCATGCCCGGGGAACGGGTGCGCTTGTTCTCCCAGTGCTCGTGCATCAGCTCGGCGTAGCCCTCGAGGTCGCCGGACTCCAGCAGCCCACGGCTGCGGACGCCCATCTCCTTGGTGCGGTGGAGGTTCTCGACCATCGCGGAGTCGCTCTGCTTGGTGCGCTCGACCTGATCGGAGAGGATGGTGGAGGCCGATCGCGCCTCGCCCGTGTAGAACAGCATCAGGTTGTGGCGCAGCTTGTGCAGCGTCGTCTCGTCGAGGTCGAGTGGCTCGACGTCGACGGTGCCGTCGCTGTTGAAGGCGTAGGCGCAGATCCCGCCATGGGCGGAGACATACTGGTCCTGCTTGCCGACGGGCTCCTTAAGGACGTCGAGCTCGATGTCGCACGCGGCCTCGGCCAGGTCGCCTGGGGTGATCGACCGCCGCTTGGCCATCGAGAGCGCCTTGATCAGGCAGACGGCGAACGCGCCCGAGGAGCCCATGCCGGTGCCGGCGGGAACGTCGGCGACCGACGCGATCTCCAGCGGGTTGCCCTGCCAGTGACGCAGCAGGGTCTCGCGGAGGATCGGGTGCTTGATCTCCGCGATCGTGTCGACCTCCTCGGTGTCGGAGTACTTCATGCGGTACCGCTTCTGGAAGACGGTGTGCGTCAGCATGTAGATGTACTTGTCGATCGAGCCGCTGAGCAGGTAACCGCCGTGCTCGCCGTAGTAGGAGGGAAGGTCGGTGCCGCCGCCGCCGAGCGAGATGCGCAGCGGGGCGCGGCTGAAGATGACGCTCACGAGGGTGTTGTCTCCTGGTCGAGGACGATCCCAGGCTCGGTCTCGAACCACTGAAGGGTGCGCGCGATGGCGTCCCGGATGTTCAGCGTCGGGGCCCAGCCCAGGGAACGGATCTTCTCGGTGTCGAGGTGGATCAAGGGGGAGTCGCCGGCCCAGCCACGATCGCCGCCGGTCTTCTCGATGCGCGGCGTCACGCCCATCTGGGCGGTGATCGTCGCGATCGAGTCATCGACGGTGACGGTCTCATCGGTGCCCAAGTTGTAGATGAAGGCGCCGGGGTCGTCGTCGTGGTGGGCGGCGGCGGTGAGCATCGCCTCCACGCAGTCCTGCACGTAGAGGTAGCTCTTGGTCTGGCGGCCGTCGCCGAGGACGTGCAACCGGCTCGGGTCGGCTCTCAGCGCACGGTAGAAGTCGATCACATGGCCGTGCGTGTAGCGCTCGCCCAGCACCGAGACGAAGCGGAAGACCAGGCCGGTGAAGCCGAAGCCATGGGCGTAGGCGCCGATCATCCCCTCGCCGGCGATCTTGGAGGCGGCGTACAGCGAGGTCTGGATCGGGAACGGTCCGTCCTCGGGCGTCGGGGTCAGGAGCGCGTCGCCGTAGACCGAGCCCGTCGAGGAGAAGCAGATCCGCTGGGTGCCGGCGGCGCGCATCGCCTCCAGGACGTTGGCGGTCGCGATCGTGTTCTGCTCGAGATCGCGCCGCGGATGCTCGAGGCCGTGGCGCACGTCGGCGTTGGCCTGCAGGTGAAAGACCGTGTCGCAGCCCTCGACGGCCGCGCGCAGGACCGCACCGTCGAGGACGTCGCCCTCGAACAGGTCGGCGCCGCGTTCGAGCGCGCCGGCGATGAACTCGTGGCGGCCGGTGCGGAAGTCATCGAGGATCGCGACCTCGACGCCGTCTTCCAGGAGCCGGTCCGCCAGGGTGCTGCCGATGAACCCGGCACCGCCGGTGATGAGGGCGCGCCGCATGCGCCAGCTGCTAGAGGGAGAAGCCCGCGGCCGCTGCGTCGCGGTGGAACATCTGGACCGTCTCGAGGGAGAACTGGTCGAGATCCTTGCCGAGGTTCTTGACCTTGGGCAGCAGGTCGTGGGTCATCGTGATGATGTGGCAGCCGACCTGATCGGCCTGGACGAGGTTGAGGACCTCACGCGGACTGGCCCAGATCAGCTCGGACCGCGGCGCGGCGGTCATGATGTCGACCGAGCGCTGCATGATCGGCACCGGGTCGATCCCGGCGTCGGCGATCCGGCCGGCGAAGACCGAGATGCACGACGGTGCGCCATCGGCGACTGCGGCGGTGATCAGCTCGACCTGCGCGGCGGTGAAGAGCGCGGTCACGTTGACCTGCACCTCCGCCTCGGAGAGCTCCCGTACGAGCGGGGCCATCGACACGCCGCCGGTCGTCGTGATCGGGATCTTGACGTAGACGTTCGGACCCCAGGCGGCGAGCTTAGTCGCCTGCCGGCGGATCTCGTCCTCGTCGTCGGCGAAGACCTCGAAGGAGATCGGCTTGTCGCGGATCTGCTCCAGCAGCCGCTGAGCGAAGTCGGCGTAGTCGGTCAGACCCGCCTTCCACATCAACGTGGGGTTGGTCGTAAAGCCCGTGATGAGCGGGTCGGCAGCCAGGCGGAGGATGCCGTCTAGGTCGGCACCATCCGCGAAGATCTTCGTCGAGATGCGATCGAGCATTACGTTGAACCTCGCTGACCTCTCAGTCGGGGGGACCTCCGCATCATGAACAGATGAAGGCGGCTATGGGAGAAAGGTTGGGTGCCAATGCGGCAGGTGCCAGATGGCCGGTTCGGCGGTGCGCGGAAGCCGGGTGCGTCACCAAAGCGGTACGGCAGCCGGCGGCGATCCCAGCGCCGATATCCGCGTCGCTGTCGCCGACCATCCAGCTGGCTGGGAGATCGACCGCGTGCGCCTCGGCCAGCTCGAGCAGCATGCCCGGCGCCGGCTTGCGACAGCCGTACGGATCGCCGCGCAGCTCGGGCACGGTCGCCTCTGGATGGTGCAGGCAATAGCGCCAGTCGTCGATGGTCACGCCGCCGGCAGCCAGCAGGCTCACGACGCGCTCGTGGACCTCGCGCAGCTGCTCGCGCGTCGCCTTGGCCTTGGCGGCGGCGGGCTGGTTGGAGGCCACCAGCAGCAGGAAGCCGGCATCGCGCAGCATGCGGCAGCCTTCGATCGCGCCCTCGGCCAAGACGACGTCGTCGGCGCGCAGCGGCGACTCGAAGCGTCCGTCGACGGGATCGAGCGCCGGATCGTTGAGGACGCCGTCACGGTCGAGGAAGACCGCGCGCACGAGCTGAGCGCTCATGGGAAGCGCTAGGTCCTCGCCGCGATCCTGGTGTACGGCATCAGGGCGCCTTGGCAGGCAAGGGGACGAGGTGGACGTCGGCCAGGCGGGTCGTTGCGCCGAACGGGCGCTTGACGCTGAAGTCGAGCCGGTTCAGGCCGCGACGCAGCGAGATCGGGAAGATCGTCGGCCCGGCCATGGCCGGGATGCGCTGTGCCTTGCCCGTATCACGATTGCGGAGCACCACGACGGTCCCCGGCGGTGGCGCTTGGGGCGGGGCGGCGGTGAGCTGGAGGCCGTATTGGCGCGTCGAGCCGCTGACGACCGTGAGCACGACAGGCACGTCTGCCAGGGGGAAGGTCACCCAGCCCACGCCCTGGTAGGGGTCGGTGTTGCTCTCCAGGCCGGTTGGCGCGGAGATGTCGACGGCCTTGGGCTCGCCCTTCAGCGCGGAGATCAGGGTCGGGATCGGACTCGTGAGGTTCTGCAGGCGTGCATACGTCTTGGGCGAGGACGTCCGCAGGCCGTCGTAGTACCCCTTGATGCCGAACGCCGCTCCGCACGCGACACCCCAGGCGATCAGCAGCACCCCGCCGCCTGCCAGCAACCGCCGTCGCAGACCGCTGAGTCGCACAGCCAGTCCGACCCAGCCGAGCGCGGCCGCGATCAGCAGCACGGACGCGAAGTCGACGACGTAGCGCATCGTCGCGCCGCCGAGGGCGAAGCTCGTGATCAGGAGGATGAGGAGGCCGACCGCGAGCACGCCCAGGACCACGCGGCGCGCCGTCCCGCGCAGGACCGCCGGAATCGCCATGGCGAACACGACGAAGGGCGCGCTCGCCAGCAGGCCGCTGACGGGCTCGACGCCGTCGTAGCGCAACGGTGTGGTGAACGGATAGGAGGCGGGTGGTGGCGCCAGGTAGATGTACGGGAACCCCAGCGTCAGGTGCGGGCGCGAGAGCAGGTAGTACCACAGGCCGGGCGGCACAAAGGCGAGCTTGTTGCCCTCGTGCGTGCGAGGGTCGATGCCGGCGAGCTGGTACTTCTGGCCGAAGTCCGAGGGGCTGCCGAAGCGCAGGACGTTGTAGAGCATCAGCAGGAAGCCGACGAGCACGACCGGCCCGAGGAGGACGCCGACGATCTGCAGGCGTGCCCGCCGATCAGGCGTGCGGCGATAGAGGACCGCCGCGATGGCGGCCAGGCCGAGCGCCCACACGATCATGTTCGGGCGGGCGCCGACGGCGAGCCCGACCAGCAGGCTCGCGGCGCCCAGGCGTCCGAGCCGGACACCGTCGCGCAGGCCGGTGATCACGAGGTAGAGCGCGATGAACGACAGGCAGAACCCGGCTGTGATCGCGACCTCGTAGACGGCCACGCGCCGCAGCGTGAAGGGCAGGGCGTTCCCGAAGGCCAGCGCCACCGCCGCCGCTCCGAGCATCCAGCGCGGCGCGTCGGGCACGAAGCGCTGCGCGAGCGCGCGCAGGCAGGCGACCGAGAAGCAGAAGCCGACGAAGGCGAAGATGAAGACCGCGAGCGTGTCCGTCAGATCGCCGAGCTGCAGCAGCCGAAATGGGAGGTACAGCAGCAGCGCCGGCGTCGGTCCCCAGTAGAGGTAGTAGTGATCGTGGTAGAGCGACAGGTCGTGGATCCGGAGGCCCTGGTTGGCTGCAGGGTTATACGGGTCCGGGAGCGCGAGCAGGTTGGGGTCGGGCGCCACGAGCAGGTGCAGATGGCCGGCGAGGAACCCGTCGGAGAGCAGGTTGAAGTAGTTCTGCATCGGGCCCGATCGGCCGGCCGCGTTGAACGGCGACCCAGAGGACCAGACCGTCCACAGGTAATAGGCCCCGACGAGCGCGCAGAAGGCGACGAGCGCCTTGTGCTTGAGGATCCACGTCGGCAGGGCGAGCAGGCGTGTCGGTCGAGCCGTCGCGGTCGCGGTCATGCTGGCCTCAGGAGGGCGACGGCGAGCCCACGCCCTCGACCTCTTCCCACTTGCCCGGCTGTGCTTCGACGGCTGGGTGGGAGACGACGAGGTGCCAGAGGATCGCTTGGAAGCTCTCGACGTGCGGCGTGCGGCGTGCGGCCTCGCATTCGACGACGATCGCGACTTCTGCCGCTTGGGCGGCGTGGCCGTCGGCCTTGCCGATGATCGCGTAGATCGGGGCGCCGACCTCGGTGGCCAGCTCCATCGCCTGCACGAGGTTCATGGAGATGTTGTGCTCGCGCGAGCCGCCGCCGACGGAGAAGACGAGCATCGCGTCCTTCGCGCTGATCCGCGACGTCCTCAGCCACGCGCTGTAGCTCGTGTCCCACCCCTCATCGTTGACGCGCGCCGTCAGCTCAGAGACGTTGTCCGACGGCGTGTAGCTCTCGATGTGCGCGATCTTGCGGAAGTCGTTGACCGCGTGGGAGGCGTGGCCGGCGCCGCCGCCGACCCCGATGATGAACAGGCGTCCTCCGCGCTCGCGAACCGCGGCGATGCCGGTCGCCATGCGCTCCATGTCCTCGCGCGAGATGCTCGCCGCGATCTCAGCGACCTCGTCCAGGTACAGCGCGGCGTAGCTCATCGCTCGCAACGTATCCGAGATCTTCGGGCCTTCGGTCGCGTGTCCCTGCCAGCCGTCAGGGTGCCCGCGCCTGGGCGCTCAGCCGGTGTAGTCGAACGGCAGCCCGGCGGCGATGTCGGCCAATGCCGGAGCGTCAAGGTCTCGCTGGGAGACCTGCAGCTCGTCGGCGGGCACCGGCCAGACGACGCCGAGCGCGGGATCGTTGTAGGAGATCTCGCGCTCGGTCGCCGGGTCGTAGTAGGCGTCGAGCTTGTAGACCACGTCGGCGATCTTCGACACCACGCAAAACCCATGCGCGAAGCCGGGGGGCGCGTAGAGGATCCGCAGCGACTCGTCGTCGAGGTCGTAGCCCTCCCACTCGCCGTAGGTCGGCGAGCCGCGGCGCAGGTCGACGAGCACGTCGTGGATCTGGCCGCGCGCGCAGCGCACGAGCTTGCCCGCGCCGCGTCCGACGGTGAAGTGCAGGCCGCGGACGACGCCGCGCGTCGAGCGCGAGTGGTTGTCTTGGACCATCTCCTCCTGGATGCCCAAGGCCATCAGGTCGCTGCGGCGGTAGGTCTCCACGAAGAAGCCGCGGTCGTCGCCGAAGGCCTTGGGCTGGAGCAGCAACGGGCCGTCCAGCCGAGTCTCGATCACGTCGAAGGGCACGGCGGGAGCCTAGCGGCGAACAGATCGACTCCCACCCGTCCCCGTAGGGTTGGCCGCATCATGTCCTCGTCGCTGCGTCGTGTCCGCTTCGCGCTTGGCCGCGCCTACGCCGCGCTCTGGCGGGCCGCCGACGGCGCGCTGGCGCGGCTGGCCCCCGGCTCGGTCCGTCGCGAGCGCGCGCTACCGGTGCTGCCGGACGCCCCGGTGCACCGCCGCTACGGGTTGCGGGTAGGGCAGCCGGTCGACCGGTTCTACATCGAGCGCTTCCTCGCGCGGCACGCCGACGACGTGCGAGGGCGGGTGCTCGAGGTGCTCGACGACACCTACACGCGCCGCTTCGGCGGCGATGCGGTGGTGACCGCCGATGTCCTGGACCTTGACCCGGGCAACGCGGCCGCGACGATCCGCGCCGACCTGCAGACCGGTGACGGGGTCCCGCGCGAGGCCTTCGACTGCATCGTCCTGACGCAGACGATCTCGATCACCTATGACGTCGCGGGCGCGCTCGACACGGCGTGCGCCGCACTCGCCCCGGGCGGGGTGCTGCTGCTGACCGTTCCGGGGATCTCCCATCAAGCCGAGCCCGACGGTGAGCTGTTCGCCGACCACTGGCGCTTCACCTGGCGCGCGATCGCCCGGCTGCTGGGCGAGCGGCTCGGCCCCGAGAACGTCGAGGTGGGCGCCGAGGGCACGGTCGCCGCCTGCGCGGCGTTCTTGTACGGGATCCCGGCCGGCGAGGTCGACCCTGCTCACCTCGATCCCCACGACCCCGACTACGAGATGGTGATCTGGGCGCGGGCGGTCAAGCCGGCGGGCTGAGCGCGGCGAGCGGGGCGGCGGGGCGGAGGTTCTGCCGCTCGGTGCCGAAGGCGGCCAGGTCGGCGAAGAGGTCGCCGATCACGCGCGGCCAGAGCTTGGACGCCGCGAACTGGCGGCTCTTGTGGTGGCCGCGGATCCGGATGCGGTCGTGCATGTCGGGCATCTGCGTCAGCTGGTGGACGCGCAGGCTCAGCTCGTGGCGGTCGCTGACCTGCAGGACGTCGATGCCGGGCTCCAGCCCGAACAGCGGTTCGAGCACCTCGGTGATGACCAGCGCGCCGGAGGCCAGGTGCAGCAGCACGCGGTTCTCGAACGAGCGCACCCACTCCTCGCCGTGGAGGTTGAGCCCCGCGTCGGCGCTCCACAGCACGTCGCGCAGCTCGTCGCCCATCAGCGCGTGGGCGTAGTGCGGAAGGTCGAGCTCGTGCTTGAGGCCGACGAGCGACTGCTCGCGGTGCATCGTCGAGTACCCGATGAAGATGATCCGCGGTGGCCGGCGCGACGGTCGCGGCGCGCGGTAGAGGCGGTCGTCGACGGGCAGCGGCATGGCGCGCCACAGCGGGACGAGCGCGGCGGCGGCGTCCCAGCCGTGCGGGTCGAAGGTGATGACCCGGTCGACGTTGCCGCGGTCGATCTTGGCGAGCTCGGCCAAGTTGTAGGCCAGGTTGGGATGGGGTGCGTCGGTGTCGTCCGGCTGGCCGGCGACGGTGCGCGGCAGCGGCTCGGTGAGGAAGCCGAGGACGGGCGCGGCGATCGCGTCCATGGTTCCGGGCGGCAGGATCTCGGGCCGGAAGACGACGACGGCGTGCGGGTCGAAGCGGTGCAGCGCGTCGAGCATCGGTGCGGTCTGGGCCCCGCCGCGGAAGTCGATGAACATCGGGTGTAGGCCGCCGGCCGGCGCGCTGAGCGAGCACGCCTCGAAGTACGTGCGCTGCCCGACGAACGCGACGCGGACCGGGACGCCCGGCGGCGGTGGCGCGTAGGGCAGCTCGTGGCGCACGCCCGCCGTCCGGCTCGCCTACGCGTGCGCCGCGGCGCCGATGAGCTGCGTCGCGACCTCGCGGTGGGTTCCGAAGGCGTGCAGGTCGGCGAAGAGGTCGCGCATCAGCGCCGGCCAGACGCGCGAGGCACGCACGAGCTCGGCCTTCTGGCGGCCGCGCACGCGGATGCGGTGAAACGCGTCCGGGAACGCGCGCGCCTCGGTGGCCACCGCGAGCAGGTCCTCGGGGTGGCTGACCTCGACGAAGTCGAAGCCCGGCTCCAGCCCGTGCGTCGGGCTCAGCGGCTCGGAGATCACCAGATGGCCGGCGGCGAGATGCAGGAGCACGCGGTTCTCGAAGCTCGGATAGGGCTCGTTGTGGATGTTGAAGGTGATCTGGTGGGCGTCCAGCAACTCCTCGAGCTCCTCGACCTGGATGCCGAACGCGACGTGCAGGCAGTCGAAGCGATGCTTGACGTCGATCAGATAGCGCTCGCGATGCACGGTCGAGCGACCGACGAAGAGCATCCTCGGGGTGCCGTTGACGCGTTGGACGGGGCGGTAGAGGCGGTCGGCGACCGGGATCGGCAGCGACCGCCAGACGTCCATCACCTCGTCGACGGTCGGCACGATCAGCGGGTCGAAGGAGACCAGGCGGTCGACGTTGGCGCGGTCCAGCCTGGCCATCGCGCGGCGGCGCTCTTCGAGGTCCCAGTGCAAGGCACCGCCGCCGCTCTCCCTGGAGATGGGCTCGGTCAGGAAGCCCAGGACCGGCACCGCGAAGTCGGCCAGCAGCCCGGCCGGGACGGTCTCGGGCCGAAAGACGACGACGGCGTGCGGCGCGAAGGCGGTCAGCCGCGCGCGTAGGAGCTCGGGGTCGCGGCCGTCGCGGTAGTCGATGAACGCCGTTCGGATCCGGGCCGAGTCCTCGTCCAGCGCGCAGGCGCGGAAGTAGGTCTGCTGGCCGACGAAGGCCAGGCGCAACGGCGCGCCCTCGGGCGGCGCGGGATAGGGCGAGGTGGCGGGGCGGGCCATCGGCAGGCATACGTTACGCTGCCCGCGATGCCGACTTGGGAAGCCCGTGTTACTCGCGGGACCGCTCCGGCCGACCGGGTCGACGCCGAGCTCCGCTATGCCTACGTGGCTGTGCTGCTGCGCGACGCGGCGCTGTGGGTCGACCTCGGTTGTGGAACCGGCGTCGCCGCCGGCGCTGCGCTGCGCGATGCATCCGTGAGCGCGCGTGCGCTCTTGGTTGACGTTGAGCCCGAGGCGCTGGCCGAGGCGCGCCGCGAGGTCGGCGTGGAGGTCGTGAACGGGGTCGTGGCTGACCTGTCCACAGCGTCGGGGGCTGATGCGGTCCGCGCGGCGGTCGCCGACGTCCGCGCTGACGGCCCGGTCGTCGTGACCTGCTTGGACGTGCTGCACCAGCTGGCCGACTTCACCGCGGCCGTCGAGCTGCTGCTCGGGCTGGGGGAGACCGCGACGGTCGTCCTCAGCGTCCCTGACGACGCCGCCGGCGCGCTCGACGATCCGCACCGTCGCAGCGCCTGGTCGGCCGGCGCGGCCGAGGAGCTGCGGCGTCTGCTGCCCGCCGGTGCGACCGTCGCGCGGCAAGTCCCGGTGCGCGCGGCGGCGATCGTGCCCGCCGGCGCCGAGGCGCCCAGCGCACTGCTGGGGAGCGTCACGGTCGAGGCCGATCGCGCGCCCGCGCATCACCTGCTGGCGTTCGGCGCCGGAGCTGACCGCCTCGCCCCGGTCGCGCTGGCCCGCGCGGCCGACCTCGACGCCGAGCGCGCCGACGCCCGCCGGCGCGAGAGCGACCTGGCCTACCTCGAGGCGCGCCTCGCGCAGCTCGAGGCGCCGGCCGCGTCGGGCTGAGGGAGGCTGAGGCGGCCATCATGCGCGTCGCGTTCCTCGTCCCCGCCCTGGATCTCTTCGGCGGCGTCGGCGTCGTCGTCGGGCACGCCCGGCGGCTGCGCGAGCGCCACGGCGTCGACGCCGTCCTCGTGCTCACGCGCGCTGACCGCGCGACCAGCGAGCACGGCTTCGAGGACCTTGACGGCCTGCCGGTGCTGGAGCTCGACGGCGCGCGCGGGGAGCGCTTCGACGTGGCGGTCGCGACGTGGTGGGAGACGACGCTGCACCTCCACGACCTGGCCGCCGACCGCTACGCCTACTTCGTGCAGTCGATGGAGGACCGCTTCTACGGGCCTGACACCGCCGAGCGCGCGGCCGCCGCGATGACGCACGCGCTGCCGGTGGCGATGCTCACCGAAGCGCGCTGGATCGCTGACCAGCTCCAGGAGCTGCGCGGCACGCGCAACGGGTTCCTCGTGCACTACGTTCGCAATGGCATCGACAAGTCGGTCTTCGCGCTGCCCGACGGTGAGGTGGTGCCGGCGCCGCGGGTCGACGGTCCGCTGCGAGTGCTCGTCGAGGGCCGCCCGGGCGTGCCGTTCAAGGGCGTCGACGAGGCGCTGGCCGCCGCGGGCGCGATGCGCGAGCCCGCGCACGTGACGCTGGTCTGCGCCGACGGAGCCGTGGTAGCGGGGCCGGTGCCGGCAGGCGCCGACGAGGTCGTCGGCCCGCTGGATGCGGCAGGCATGGCCAAGCTGTATGCCAAGACCGACGTGGTGCTGAAGCTCGCGCGCGTGGAAGGGATGGCCGGGCCGCCGCTGGAGGGCTTTCACTGCGGCGCGACCTGCGTCACGACGCCGGTGACCGGGCACGACGAGTACGTCTCCGACGGCCGCAACGCGCTGCTGACCAGCTGGGACGACCAGCGTGGCACCTCGCGCCTGCTCGACCTGCTCGCGCGCGACCGCCAGCTGCTGCACCGCCTGCGCGTCGGGGCGGTCCGCACCGCACGCTCGTGGCCCTCGACCGAGCAGTCGACCGCGATGCTCGCGCTCGCGCTCGGCCGGATCGTCGCAGCGCCATCGCCGGATCCGACCGGTTCGGCGGTCTCGATGGCCGCCGATATCCGGACCACGATGCAACGCCATCAGGCCGCCGAGCGCGACCACGAGCGGCTGGAGGTGCGGATGCGCCGGATCGAGTCGCTGCTTTCCAAGGGGCCGCTGAAGATGGTGCGCCGTGCTGTGGCGGGGCGCCGCTAGATGGGGTTCGGGATCAAGACCAAGTTGAAGCAGATGGCCAGCGGGCCGGTGGTTAACGACGAGTACGTCGAGGCACGCGTGCTGGGCGCCCTGCTGCGCGCGCCGGCCGGGGCCACTTTGGAGCCGCCGGCCGACGGCGCCGCGCTGCATGTGGCGTTCGTCGTCCCGTTCTTCCAGCAGGGCAGCGGCGGCCACATGACGATCGCCAACCTCGTGCGCGCGCTGGAGCGCCGCGGGCACCGGTGCTCGCTGTGGATCGACGACCCGGGCGGGCGCTGCCGCGGCGGGGCGGCGGGCGCGGCGCGCGACCTGCGCGCGTGGTTCGGGCCGTTCGAGGCCAGCGTCGCCTATGGCTTGGAGGCGTTCGCGGGCGCCGATGTGGCGGTGGCCACGGGTTGGCAGACGGTCGCGCGCGTGCGAACGCTGCCGGCAGCCGGGCGCGCGTACCTGGTGCAGGACCACGAGCCGGAGTTCTTCGGGACCAGCGTGCAGCGGGCGTGGGCGCAGGACAGCTACCGGCATGGCCTGTACCCGATCACCGCGGGCCAGTGGCTGGCCGACACGATGGGCGAGGTGTACGGGTTGCCCGCCACGGCGTTCGACCTCGGGATCGACGGCGACCGCTACCAGCCGTCGCCGGACGTGGCGCGCCGCTCGAACGTGGTGGTGGCCTACGCGCGGTCGGCGACGCCGCGGCGCGGCGTGCCCGTCGCGCTGGCCGCGCTGGCCGAGCTGCATGCCCGGTGTCCGGAGATCGAGGCCTGGCTCTTCGGCCACGGCGGCCCGCCCGGCGTCGACTTCCCCTATAAGAACCTGGGCGTCGTGCCCGAGCCGGAGCTGCCGGCGATCTACGCCGAGGCGACGGTCGGGCTGGTGCTGTCGATGACCAACTACTCGCTGGTCGCCCAGGAGATGCTGTCCTGCGGGCTGGCGTGCGTGGAGCTCGACGCGCCGAGCGTGGTCGCGGCCTTCGACCGCGGCGGCCCGGTGGACTTCGCGCCGCTGGACCCGATCGCGATCGCCGACGCGCTGGAGCGGCTGCTGGCCGACCCGGAACTGCGCGC
The DNA here is from genome assembly GCA_040509415.1 of Baekduia sp. GTDB lineage: Bacteria > Actinomycetota > Thermoleophilia > Solirubrobacterales > Solirubrobacteraceae > Baekduia. The sequence continues at coordinate 30,918 of JBEVLC010000222.1, forward strand.
CGACCGTGCGGCTCAGGGTGTGGTGCTGCGCGCGGAACGCACGTGGGATCACGCGGCGGCCCAGGTCGACGCGGGCCTGCGCGCCGCGATCGCCCACGCCCATCGCGACCGCGGGGCGGTGTAGCCGTGCCGGCGCTGCGACGCCGGCGAGGCGAGGGCACGTCGCGCGGCGTCGCGCCGGCGGTGCCGTGGGCGCTGGGGGAGCTGCTGCGGGCCGGACCGACGCCACTGGTCGCGCGCGCGGTCGGCGACGCTGAGCACCTCGAAGTGGCCCTCGTCCTCGGTCCCGGCCAGGCCGAGGCGCGCGACGCGGGCGTCCCTGCGGAGTTGTTGCAGGCGTTGAAGGACGAGGGTGTTGTTGTCCGGGTCGTCGCGGGCGACACGGCGGAGGAGATCGCGGCGCCCGCCGACGTCGTCCTCGCTGCCGGCTGGCCGGCTGCGCCTGCGGTCCTCCGCGCGGCCGGACTCCGGGCGCGTGCGGTGCTCGCCACGAGCGCGACGGCGCCGCTCGCGGAGCTGGGGTGGACGGCGGGAATCGAGGTCGTCGGCCCGTCGTGGCTGGGTGGCTCATTGCCCGGCGGCACTGATGCCGTCTATGCGCCGCTGCCCGTCCACCGCCGCGAAGATCTCGTGCTCGTCCACGGTGACGAGCCGTTCGGCCTCCTCGCCGCCGCCGAGCTGCTCCGCCGGCGCGACGACCTGACCTTCGCGGTCACCGGCGTGCGCCAGGATCTCGAGCTGCCGTTCCCGTTCCTCGGCGTCGAGCCCGGCGGCACAGCGCTGGCCCACGCCTTCGCCTCGGCGACCGTCGCGCTCGCGCCGCCGGTCCGTGGCTGGCGCCCGGCCGCGGTGGCGATGCTGGCCTGCGGCCAGGCGACCGTCGCGCCCGACGACGCGCGGACCCGCGCTGCCCTCGGCTCGACCGCCTCGTTCGCCTCCGGTCCCATCACCGCCGCAGACGCCGTCGAGACCCTCCTCGTCGACCTCCCGCTCCGCGCCGAGCGCGCCCGCGCCGGCTTCGCCCACATCACCTCCGGGTGGTCGGCCACCGCCGCCGCGCTCGCCTCGGCACTGCGAGCGCTCCCGTGACCCCAAGCCTCCCCGTGAGGGTCTGCGTTGTTGTCGTGGTGGCTCCGGGCGCTGATGCTGCCCCGGCGGTCGCGGCGCTGCGGGGTACGGGTGTCGAGGATGCGTTAACGGTCGTGTTGGAGCGGCCGGGTGCGTGGGCGGCGGCGCGCAACCGTGCGCTCGACCTGGCGGCGGAGAGCGACATCGTGGCGTTGGTCGACCATGATGTACGGGTTGCTCCGGGCTGGGGTGCGGCGGTGCGCGGCGTGTTTGCCGACGCGCGTGTCGGGGTGGCGGGCGGCCCGTTGCGGGCGATCGGCGCTCCAGCGTGGCTGGACGCCGAGGGGCACGCCGAGGTGCTCGGCCTGCATGACGGCGACCCCCGGCGGTCCGGGATGTTCCCCGGCGGCAACGTTGCCTTCCGCGTCGCGGCGTTGCGCGGCGTCGGCGGCTTCTTCCCCGCCCGCGGCCATGCCGCCGCACGCGACACGGTCGGGGAGGACCGCCGGGCACAGCGGGAGTTGCAGGAGGCGGGCTGGGAGCTCGTCGCCGCTCCCGGGATGTCCGCCGCGCGCGACCTGTCGGCGCTGCGCCCCGCCGAGCTCCTGCGCC
>JBEVLC010000223.1:0-4910 GCA_040509415.1 Baekduia sp.
CACGCCCAAGAACGACCTGCTGCGTGGGACGGACGGCCCCGACTCGCTGTTCGGCAAGCAGGGCAAGGACCGCATGTTCGGCGGCGGAGGAGACGACTACGTCGACGGCGAGTGGGGCGACGACGAGCTGCACGGCGGCGCCGGCGACGACACGATCGCCGGCCGCTCCGGCGACGACCGCATCTTCGGCGAGGACGGCGACGATCAGATCACCGGCGACCGTGGGTCCGACCGCATCTCCGGCGGCGCCGGCAACGACACGATCTTCGGCAACCTCGCCCCCGACGTGATCGCCGGCGGCTCCGGCGACGACCGCATCAACGTGGTCCGCGGCGAGCTCGACACGGTCCGCTGCGGCTCCGGTCACGACGTCGTGCTCGCCGATGGCCACGATCACGTGGCGGCCGACTGCGAGGATGTGCGGCGGTAAGCCCCATGCCCGAGGACGCCTTGCACCCGACGCGCTCCGTGCGCATCCCGCTCGACGAGCTCGTCGTGCGCGCGTCGCGCTCCTCCGGCCCGGGCGGCCAGCACGCCAACGTGACCGCGTCGCGGATCGAGGTCAGCTTCGACGTCGCCGCCTCCGAGGCGCTCAGCGAGGACCAGAAACGGCGCATCATCGGTCGCTGCGGGCCGATCGTCCGCGCCGTGGCCCAGGACGCGCGCAGTCAGACACGCAATCGCGAGCTCGCGCTGCGACGCCTCGAGGAGCGTCTGGCGCGTGCACTGCACGTCGCGCGGCCACGCCGTGCGACCAAGCCCACCAAGGCCTCCAAAGCTCGCCGGCTGGAGGCCAAGACCCAGCGCGGGTCGATCAAACGCGACCGGCGCCGCCCGGCCGCAGAGGAATGACGACGCGCTAAACGGTTTATCGGGCCGTCCGCACGGGAACGTGGTTCCCCATGACGGCTGTGACGACCCTTAGCCCTGTGCCTGTCGAGACTGCGCGCGCCCCGCTATCTGACGCGCAGTTGCTCGCCGCCTACGCCGAGAGCCGCGATCCACGCCTGCGCGAGGCGCTCGTCGAGCGCTTCCTGCCGCTGGCGCGGTCGATCGCCAAGCGCTACCGCAAGGCCGAGGAGCCGTTCGACGATCTGCTGCAGGTCGCCAGCCTCGGGCTGCTGAAGGCCGTCGATCGCTTCGATCCGGCACGCGGCATCGCGTTCTCGAGCTTCGCCGTCCCCACGATCGTCGGCGAGCTGCGCCGCCACTTCCGCGACCGCTGCTGGTCAGTTCGTCCGCCGCGTGAGCTGCAGGAGCGCGCGCTGGAGGTCGACAAGTACCGCACCGAGCTGACCACGCGCCTCGGTCGCTCGCCGTCGGTCCGCGAGCTCGGCCAAGCGCTGGAGCTCGACGACGAGCAGGTCCTGGAGGCGCTCCAGGCCCAGCAGGGCATGCGCGCCGCGTCGCTGGACGCGCCGCGCGGCAGCGGCGAGGACAACGACGCCACGCTGGCCGACGTCCACGGCACGCTCGATCCGGAGCTGGCGCGCGCCGAGCACCGCGCGACGCTGGCGCGGCTCTTCGAGCGCCTCGACGAGCGCGAGCAGCGCGTGCTGTCCCTGCGCTTCGAGGAGGACCTCACCCAGGAGCAGATCGGCGCGCGCGTCGGCGTCTCCCAGATGCAGGTCTCGCGCATCATCCGCGGCGCGGTCGCCAAGCTCTCAGCCGTGCACGGCCAGCCGGCCTAGACACTGCGCCGCGTGAGGCGCCGCCGGGATAAGGTCCATCCATGAGCGGCAACCTCGCCACGATCCTGACCAACTCGGCCGCCAAGCACGGCGATCGCTTGGCCCTCAAGCTCGATGACGCGGAGTTCAACTACGCGTTGCTCGACCAGGCCAGCGCGCGGGTCGCGACCATGTTGAAGGCCAAGGGCCTGCAGCCTGGCGATCGCGTCGGGATCATGCTGCCCAACGTCCCGTACTTCCCGGTCGCCTACTACGGCGTGTTGCGCGCCGGTGGCGTCGTGGTCCCGATGAACGTGCTGCTCAAGGGGCGCGAGGTCGGCTACTACCTGACCGACCCCGGCGCGAAGATCATGTTCGCGTGGCACGACTTTATGGAGGCCGCGCAGACCGGTGCCGCCGAGGCAGGCGCCGAGATCATCGAGGTCAAGCCGGGCGAGATCGAGCCCGCCATCTTCGCCCACGAGCCCGACCCTGACGTCGCCGCCGTTGCCGACGAGGACACCGCGGTCATCCTCTACACCTCGGGCACGACCGGCCAGCCCAAGGGCGCCGAGCTGACCCACGCCAACCTCATGAAGAACGCCGCGACGGCGGCGGGGCTGTTCTCCCTCGACGAGACCGTTGTCGTGCTCGGGGCGCTCCCGTTGTTCCATTCCTTCGGCCAGACCTGCGGCATGAACGCCACGACGCGGGCGGGCGGTTGCCTCTCGCTCATCCCGCGCTTCGAGCCGGCCAAGGCGCTGGAGATCATCCAGCGCGACAACGTCTGCGTCTTCGAGGGCGTGCCGACGATGTACGGCGCGATGCTGCACCTGCCCAACCGCGAGGACTACGACGTCTCATCGCTGCGCGTCTGCGCCTCCGGTGGCGCGGCGCTGCCCGTCGAGCTGCTGCGGGGCTTCGAGGAGGCCTTCGGCTGCAAGGTGCTCGAGGGCTACGGCCTCAGCGAGACCTCGCCGGTCGCCTCCTTCAACCACCCCGACAAGGAGCGGAAGGCGGGGTCCATCGGCACGCCGATCGCCGGCGTCGAGATGAAGCTCGTCGACGAGGATGACAACGACGTCGCCACCGGCGAGGTGGGGGAGATCGTCATCCGCGGCCACAACGTCATGAAGGGCTACTGGAACAAGCCTGACGCGACCGCGGAGGTCATGAAGGGCGGCTGGTTTCACAGCGGCGACATGGCCAAGGTCGACGAGGAGGGGTACTTCTTCATCGTCGATCGCAAGAAGGACCTCATCATCCGTGGCGGCTACAACGTCTACCCGCGCGAGGTCGAGGAGGTGCTCTACGAGCATCCCGCGGTCCGCGAGGCGGCCGTCGTGGCGGTGCCGCACGACGACCTGGGCGAGGAGGTCGGCGCGGCCGTTGTCCTCAAGGACGGCGAGGAGCTGGACGCCGCGACGCTGCAGGCGTACATGAAGGAGAACGTCGCGGCCTACAAGTACCCGCGGCACATCTGGTTCGTCGATGAGCTGCCCAAGGGGCCGACCGGCAAGATCCTCAAGCGGGAGATCGCTGTACCGGAAGGCGTCGACAAGGCCTGAGTCGCAACGGCTGCAGCGCTGAGGTTCACCGTTCACTCACGGACAAATGCGATCGATCCTGGTAGGTTGCGCCCGACCGGCCGGGGATGAGATCCGGCGTAGCGCAGTATTTGGAGGAACTCGCTGACATGGCCAGCGGAACCGTGAAGTGGTTCAGTGACGACAAGGGCTTCGGCTTCATCACGCCGGATGAGGGTGGCAAGGACTTGTTCGTCCACCACAGCGCCATCATCGCCGACGGCTACCGCTCGCTCCCGGAGGGCGCGCGGGTGACCTACGAGGAAGAGGCCGGGGACAAGGGTCCCAAGGCCGTCAACGTGCAGCGCAGCTAACGGCGCGCCAACATAGAGGTAGGACGCGAAGGCCCGCTCACCAGCGGGCTTTCGTTGTCCTTACGCTGTTCTCAGTGGTCGGCGACGGTGCCGTCGGGCGGGTCCAGCGGCAGGCCGGCGTCATGCCAGGCCTGCAGGCCGCCTGTCAACGAGTAGGCCTCGTAGCCCGCGGCGCGAAACGCCTGGGCGGCCATCAGCGACCGGGAGCCCAGCCGGCACTGGAAGACGACGGGCTTGTCCTTGTCGATGGTCGCCGCCTGGGAGCTGAGGTGCTGCAGCTCGATGTGGCGGACATCGCCGGGGATGCGGCCGGCATCCCACTCATACTGCTCGCGGACGTCGATCACCTGCACCTCGCCGGCGTCGAAGCGACGCTTGACGATCTCGGTGGTGACTTCCAGCTCGGGGTCAGACAACGGGTGCTCGCTCATGATCGGGGTGGCTACCTCCGATCGTGAGTCTAGGAAAGTCAGGGGGTCGTCAGCACGAACCGGCCCGCGAGGCGGTGCAGCTCGTCGGCGCTGCGGGTGAGCTCCTGCGCGGAGGCCACGATCTCCTGGGTCGAGGCGACCGTCTGCTGGCTGGAGGCCGCGACTTCCTGGGCGGCAGCCGAGGACTGCTCGGCGACCGAGGCGACCTCTCCGACGTCGGCGTCGACGCGCTGGGAGCCCTCGGCGATGGCGCCGATCGCGGCGGCGATGTCGGCGACGCGGCCGCTGGTGACCTCGACGGCCTCACCGATCTCGGCGAACGACGCGCGTGCCGCCTCGACGGTGGCGACGCCGTCCTCGGTGCTGGCCGCGCCGTCTTCGACGACGGTCACCGCACGCTCGGTCTCGGTCTGGATCTCGGCGATCAGCGAGGCGATCGAGCCGGCCGCCTGCTGGCTCTCTTCGGCCAGCTTGCGGACCTCTTCGGCGACGACCGCGAAGCCGCGGCCCTGCTCGCCGGCGCGGGCGGCCTCGATGGCCGCGTTGAGCGCCAGCAGGTTGGTCTGCTCGGCGATCCCGCTGATCGTGTCGACGATGCCGCCGATCCGCTCGGACTTGGCGGAGAGGTCCTCGATCGCCTTGCCGACCTGCTCGGAGTTGTCGGCCACTTGGCGGATCGCCTCGGTGGCGCGCACGGCGGCCTGGACGCCGTCGCGGGCGGCCTCGCGGGCCTGCTCGGCGGCCTCGGCGGTGGACGCGGCGGTGCCGGCGCTCGCCTCGGCGGCGCGGGCGGCCTCGAGGACGGCCTCGCGCGTCTCCTCGACCATCCGCACCTGGCGCTCGGCGCCCATCGCGACATCGCCGACGGCGGAGGCGATCTCGCCGACCACGCGGCCCGCCTCGTCGGAG
>JBEVLC010000224.1:0-5648 GCA_040509415.1 Baekduia sp.
GCGCCTCCGCGGCCTGGCGCTCGGGCGTGATGACGACGACGTCGTGGGCCAGCCCTACCTTCGCCAGAGCGCCGATCACCAGCGCTGAGACGTCGATCTCCCACGGCTTGAGCCCGTGGCGCGCCGACCGCGGGAAGGCATGGTGATTGTGATGCCAGGACTCGCCGAGCGACGGGATCGCCAGCCACGCCACGTTGGTGGACTTGTCCTCGACGTCGAAGCGGCGCGAGCCGAAGTAGTGGCAGACCGAGTTGACCGACCACGTGACGTGGTGCACGAGGAAGATCCGGACCAGGCCACCCCAGATGTAGCCGCGCAGCGCGCCTTCCCAGGTGAAGCCGTGCAGGACGAAGCCAAGCGCGGTCGGGATCAGCAGCGACGCGAGCACGTAGAGCGGGAAGCGCCGGCCGATGGCCTTCATCTTGGGGTCCTCGTAGAGGTCCTTGGCGTACTTCTTCCAGTCGGCCTGCCCCTGGGTCTCCATCAGCCAGCCGGTGTGGGCGTGCCAGAGGCCGCTCAGGCCACTGCCGTGGCCGACGTGCGGGCTGTGCGGGTCGCCCTCGACGTCGGTGTGTGCGTGGTGCTTGCGGTGGTCGGCGACCCAGTCCAGAACCGAGCCCTGCACGCTCAGCTGGCCCAGCCCCGCGAAGCTGCGCTCAAGCCATGGATCGACGCGGAAGGAGCGGTGCGTCAGCAGCCGATGGAAGCCGACCGTGACCCCCATCGCGGTCGCGAAGTACATCACCGCGAGGATCGCGAGGTCGATCGCGTCGACCCACGAGTTCCACAGCAGCACGATGGCCACCAGGACGCCCGCAAACGGCACGACGACTCCGGCGAGGTTGGCGTAGCGCTCGACTCTGGTCATGTCTTTGCACGATGGCGTCAAGTCAACCAGGCTTCTTGTGGTCATCGTCGCGGATGACCCGACTAGTCTTGTGGCCAAGCTACAAAGACCGGCCACCGCACTTCGGCAGGCGCGCGGCGCGCCGCGGCGCGCCGCGCGGTAAACACCAGGGCACGTGCCCCGCCGTCGCCGTCGCCGTCGCCGCCGCTCGATGTTCGCCTCGGCGCCGCCGCGCCGTAGCGCGGGCGTCCCGTGGCTGGAGCCGGGCCGCCGCCACCACGCGGGCGGTGGCCAGCGTCGCGGGCCGGCACGCCGCCGGCGCAGTCCGCTCACCTACGTCATCCCGCTCCTGCTGCTCGCGGTCGTCGGAGGCACCATCGCGCTGATCGCTCGCCACAACCGCGAGACCGACCGCCAGCGCGCCGACGCCGCCGCGTTCACCAAGGCCTACGCCGCGGGTGACAGCACCGCGATGTGGCGCGCGCTGGACGCCAAGAGCCAGCAGGCCTACCCCCGCGCCCGCTTCGCCGCGCTGGTCAAGCGCGCCGACAGCGCCGCGACCGTCAAGGCCAAGCGCGTTGGCAAGGCAGGAGACCCCGACGACGGCACCGTCTCGGTCCCGATCGCCGTGGACACGCGCCTCTTCGGCACGCTGCGCGGGACCCTCAAGCTGCCCGTCGCCGACGGCGGCGTCGCCTGGACGCCGAGTTTGCGGCTGCCCGGCCTGCGCAAGGGCGAGGCACCCAAGCGGCGCACGCTGCAGTCCGCCCGCCGGGCGACGGTCCTCACGCGCGACGGAACCGCGCTCATCGACGACCCGACGCTCAACATCTTCGACGAGGGCCTGCGCGCCCGCTACCGCGAGCGCCTCGCCGGGACCGCCGGCGCCGAGCTGCGCTTCGGCACCCGCACGATCGCCAAGGTCGCCCCGCACGCCGGCCGCTCGGTGCACTCGACGCTGCGCCCCGGCCTGCAGCGCGCCGCCACCGCCGCACTCGGCGGCAAGCTCGGTGGCGTCGCGGTGATCCGCCCGCGCACCGGCGACGTCCTCGCGCTCGCCGGCATCGCCGTCAGCGCGCCCCAGCCGCCGGGCTCGACGTTCAAGATCATCACCTTGTCGGCCGCGCTGGCCTCGGGCGCCGCGACGGTCGACAGCAGCTATCCCGTCCGAACCTCGGCGACGCTCTCGGGCGTCAAGCTCGCCAACGCGAGCAACGAGTCCTGCGGCGGCAGCCTCGCGCAGTCCTTCGCCCACTCCTGCAACTCGGTCTTCGCCCCGCTGGGCGCCAAGGTCGGCGCCGAGAGGCTCGTCGCCCGCGCCGAGGCGTTCGGCTTCAACGAGACGCCGCGCATCCCGGTCGCCAAGACGAACACGATCCCCGAGGCGAAAGACCTGCCTGACGCCATCGCCGTCGGCTCGGCGGCGATCGGTCAGAACAAGGACCTCGCGACGCCGCTGGGGATGGCCAGCGTCGCCGGTGCGATCGGCACCAAGGGCGTCCGCGCCAAGCCGCGCGCGATCACCGAGGACCCGGTGATCCACAACCGCGCCGTCAGCGCCAAGGTCGCCGGCCAGGTGCGCGACATGATGATCGGCGTCGTCCGCGGCGGGACCGGCACCGCCGCCGCGCTGCCCGGCATCACCGTCGCCGGCAAGACCGGCACCGCCGAGCTGCGCTTCACCGGCGGCGGCGCGGCGGACCCCAAGAACACCGACGCGTGGTTCGTCGCCTTCGCCCCGGCCACCAACCCGCGGGTCGCCGTCGGCGTGATGCTCGTCGGCGCGGGCGCGGGCGGCAAGGCCGCGGCGCCGATCGCCAAGCAGGTCCTGGCCGCGGCGCTCGGGTCCTAGATCGTCCCGCGATCGGGTACGCGATCGCCATGGAGGACACGCTCGAGAGCCTGATGCGCGGCAATGTCGCCTCGGTCAAGACGGTGCTGACGACGGTCGCGCTTGCGCTCGCCGTCTACCAACTGGCGTTGATCGCGGTGGCCTACGGCCGCGTGCGGCTGCCCGCGCTCGCGGCTCCCAGCGCGGGCATCGCCCACCGCGCCGCGGGCGACACGATCGCCGCGCTGCTCGCCTTCCTCGCCGTCGCATGCCTCGCCGTCTACGGCTTCGAGGACGACATGCTGCTCCACGGCATCGCGGGGGCCGCGCTGGTGGCGCTGCTGGTCGCCAAGGTCGCGGTCGTGCGCCGCGGGCTTGGGTTGAGCCGTGGCCTGCCGCTGTTCGGGCTGACCGTCTTCGCCTTGTTAGCCGTCACCTGGGCGACCTCGGCACCCGAGGTCCTGGGAGGCGATTCGTGATGGGTGCCCGCGCGCTGCAGGTGCTCGCGTCCCTACTGGTCGCGGCGGCGATCGTCGCGGTGACGATCGCCGTCGTCACCGCGAAGTTAGGGCCCAACTCCGACGACGACCACGGCGGAGACCGCGATCGCCAGGAGGATTCACGCGGCGGACACGGGCGGGGCTAGGCGCCTCAGCCGCCCACCGCCGGGATGATCGGCGTGCAGATCGTCGAGCTCGCGTGTGCCGGATCGAGCGCGTTGAGCACCTCGCGGTCCACGATGTGGTCGTAGGGCATCGACAGGTGGTCACCGAGGTCCAGGATGCACTTGTTCTGGATCGTGATGTTGGTGACGTTCGAGCCGGTCAGGAACGCCGAGGTGTAGGGCGTCACGACCTCGTCGTAGCGCGACTGGATCACCGTGTACTTGACGCCTGCGACGGTGTCGCCGCCCGCGTTGAGGTTCGTCAGGAACGACGAGCCGACGACCTGGTCGGTGCAGGCCGGGCAGAGCGCGCCGACGAGCGGCAGCGCACCTGGGAAGTAGCCGGCGAGCGTCGCCAGGCCGCTGAGCGTCGTGCCGTGGTTGGACGGCGCCAGCCCGATCAGCGCGTTGACCTTGGACGCACCACCCAGGTTCTTGAGGTAGTAGCGGGGCATCATGCCGCCCTGCGACCAGCCGACGAGGTCGACTTTCGACGCGCCCGTGCTCGCCAGCACCGCATCGACCTCGGTCTTCAGCTCACCCGCAGAGGCGGCGACCGGGCCGTAGGAGCCGATCTGGCCGGCGAAGAGGCCACCGTAGTTGAAGGTGTAGACGCAGTAGCCGTTGTTCTTCAAGAGCGGCGAGAGCGCGTTCCAGCTCGTGATCTGGTTGGCGAACGTGCCGTTGACGAGCACGACCGGCCGCGGGTGGGCGGCCGACGGCTGGCAGGACCAGTCGTTGGCGCCGGCCGGTGAGCCACCGGGCTGGACCGCCGACGCCGCGATGGCCGCCGGGAAGTTGTAGATGACGGGCAGTGCCGCCTGGGCGCTGGCCGCCCCGGCGGCGCCGATCGCCATCGTGACGACCATCGCGGCCGCCAAACGCTGAACACGCATACGTGCTGTCTCCTCCTCCTGCCGCTGCCCCCGCTGGGCAGCGATCGACACCTCTCGACCCTCTCAGAAACCCCCACCAAACCGCAACCGGAATGGTCGCTTTGGCAGGGGCTCGGGCTAGGCGCCTATGGCCACCACGTGCACCGTCATCCCGAACGGGTCGGTCACCGCGAAGCCATCCGGCAGGTCCGCTGCGTCGATCCCCGCCGCGCGCACCCGGGCACGGACGGTCTCGACCTCGCCGGGCGTCTCCAACACGATCGTCCAGTGGCGCAGGCCGACGATCCCCGCGGGCATCGGCGCCGCGCCCTCGCCGCGCCAGGTGTTGAAGCCCAAGTGATGGTGGTAGCCGCCGGCCGAGACGAAGGCGGCGGTGGGCATCTGCGCCCAGACCTCGAAGCCCAGCACGTCGCGATGGAACGCGAGGCCGGTGGCGATGTCGCCGACGTGCAGATGCACGTGGCCGACGCGCAGGCCCCGACGCACCTGCGCGCTGAGCTCCTCACCGCCGACGGTCGCCAGCAACGCGTCGAGGTCGAGCCGCTTCGGGCCGTCGCCGGTGAACTCCTCCTCGGGCGTGGGCCACTGGTCGCGCGGACGGTCGGCGGCCAACTCGATGCCATTGCCATCGGGATCGGGCAGGTAGATCGCCTCGTGCGTGCCGTGATCCGAGGCGCCCTGGATCGGCGTCTTGGCCGCAGCCAGCCGCAACGCGGTGCGCGCCAGCTCCTCGCGCGTCGGGAAGAGCAAGGCGTAGTGATAGAGGCCGGAGGTGCGGCCGGGCTGCTTGGCGGTGCTGTCCTCGTGCAGGACCAACACGTCCTCGGCCCCGTCGCCCAGCGCGGCGGAGTCGACGTCGTGGCGGTGCACGCGGAGGCCAAGCGCCGCCTGATACCAGGCCACCGACCGGTCGAGCTCGGTCACGGTGAGGTGCACGGCCCCAAGACGCAGCGTGGCGGGGAGCTCGCTGATGCCCTGAGCGGCGGGGCCGACGGTGACGGGGGTGAAGGGGTTCGCGGAGCTCATGGGGTCCTTGCGGTGTCGCGCCGGGAGCGCAGGACGGGCAATCGACGGTAGCGGCCTCGCTGCACGCCGAGCAGCAGCAGCCCGGCGACCAGGCCCCAGAACGGCGCGCTGATCCCCACCACGGTGACGCCTGACGCGCAAACCACGAACGTGACGATCGCGGCCTCGCGCTGCTGGTCGTCGTCGGTCGCGGCACGCAGCGCGGCGCCAAGCGTGCCCAGCAGCGCCAGGCCCGCGACGGCTTCGATCAGCACCGGTGGGGACGCCGCCAGGAGCGTGGTCGCCAACCCGGCGGCGGGACCGATCACGAGATAGACGATGCCCGCGCTCACCCCTGCGAGCCAACGTCGCGAACGATCGGGCCCGGCCTCGGGGCCGGCTACC
>JBEVLC010000225.1:0-9524 GCA_040509415.1 Baekduia sp.
AGATCCCGCACGCGATCCTGGATGCGTCCCGCGACGACGAGGACGCTTGGGTGGCGGCGGTCCTCGCGGCGGTCGACGGGGTCCTCGCGGCGCCGCGCGGTCGCGGCGCCTGACCGGTCAGGCTGCGGCGCGCCGGTCCAGCCGCTCGAACAGGTCGGCGAGCATCCGCGCGGTCGCGCCCCACACCAGGTGGTCGTCCACCACGTAGGTGTCGGTCCGAAACGGGACGCCGCGGCGCATGAGCCGGCGGCGCGCGTAGCCGGCGCGCAGGTCGGCCAAGGTCAGCTCGAGGACCAGCGCGACCTCCGCCTCCTGCGGCCGCCACGTCTGGCCGGGCTCGATCAGCCCGACGAAGGGGTAGACGGCGTAGCCGGTGGCGATCGTCGGCGTCGGCTGTAGCGCGCCGAGCAGCTCCACGCCGGCTGGCTCCAGACCGATCTCCTCATGCGCCTCGCGCAGGGCGGTCGCGCACAGGTTCGCATCCCCGGGATCCTGCCGGCCGCCCGGAAACGAGATCTCGCCCGGATGGCGGCGCAGGTCCTCGCGCCGGCGGGTCAGCACGACCGACGGCTCGCCGTCGGCGTTCAAGAACAGCGGAACAAGCACGGCCGCGTCGGTGCGGCCGTGGACGTCGAGCGCGGCCGCCTCGACCGGGTCGAGGAGGACGCCGTCGAGCAGCTCGCGCAGGTCAGCGCGCGAGCGTGACGCGCTCGATCCGCTCGTCGAACATCACCTCGCCCTCGAGGGTCCGGTGAACGGGGCACTTGGCCGCGATCACGCGCAGCCGCTCGACCTGCTCGTCGCTCATCGAGTCCGGGAAGCGCATCACGAGGTTGAAGCGCGTGGGGCAGCCGCGCTCGGCGGGCGTGTAGTCACAAGCGACCTCGACATCGCCGACGTCCCAGCCCTTGCGCTTGGCGTACATCTCCATCGTGATCGCGGTGCACGCGGCGAGCGAGGCGGCCAGGATCTCCTGGGGACTGGGGCCCTGATCCTCACCGCCCTTGTCCGTCGGTTCGTCGATGGTGAGCTGGTGGTCGCGGATCCGGACGGCCTGGCGCAGGCTGCCGGACCGCGTGGCGGTCGCCTTCATGGCACCGATGATGGCAAACGGCTCACGCGAGCGGGTTGAACAACAGGCCCGTCGGCACCTTGGGGTAGAAGAACGTGGACTTCGGCGGCATGTTGACGCCGGCGGCCGCGATCTCCTGGACCTGCTTGACCGGGCTGCCGCGCAGGAAGAAGGCGCAGTCGTACTCCTTGGACTGCACCAACTGCAGCGCCTCGTCGTCGGTGCGCGAGTAGCCGAGGCCGTCGAGGTGGGCGATGTCGTCCTCGGTCATGCCGAGCACGCCCTTGAAGATCAAGGCCTCCAACACGGCGGTGTCGAGGTGGCGGTAGGGCTCGGGGAAGTCGGCCAGCGCCGCGTCGGCGATGGCCTGGTCCTTGAGGACGAGCCGGTAGGGCTGTTGGTGGAAGGAGTCCAGGTAGCCCATGACAAGGTTCCCTGGCCGGTCGTCCGGGCCATCCGGCGGGCGGAGCTCGGAGAGCTCGATCGGCGTGACCTCGAAGTGCTCGCGCAGGTACGCGCCCAGCCGTTGCTGGACCTCCGGCTCCTTGACCTTGTTGAGCAGCCGGTGCGTGGGGAAGATCGTCAGCCCCGGATCCTGGAGCGCGACCAGGCACATGAGCACGTAGCGGTGATCGCCGTCGCCGCCGATCTCCTCGGCGTAGACGCGCGCGGTCTCGTAGCGGTGGTGGCCGTCGGCGATCAGCAGCTCGGTCTCGCCGAGCGCCATCTTGACGCGGGCGATGGCGGCCCCGTCGTCGATGCGCCAGAGCTTGTTCAGCGTGCCGTCGGCATCGGTCGCGATGCCCCAGGGGTCGGTGCTGAGATGCTCTGCCAACGCGCCCCAAGCGGCGTTGGCCGGGTCGTCGTAGAGGCTGAAGATCGGCGAGAGGTTGGTCTGCGTCGCGCGCGTGAGACGGAGGCGGTCCTCCTTGGGGCCCGGGTGCGTGCGCTCGTGCGGGCGGATCTTGCCCGGCCCGTACTCCTCCACGCGTACGCGCGCGAAGATGCCGCGGCGTGTGAGCTGCCGCCCGTCGGGGCCGGTGTAGTCCTGTTGCAGGGCCCAGAGCGCCGGGGTCGTGTCGCGGACGACGGCGCCTTGGCGCTTCCAGAGATCCAGCAGCCGCGCGGCCTCCTCGTAGGCGTCGCCGCCAAGCGGGGCCTGCGGCAGGTCGATGCTGACGACGTTGTGGGAGGAGCGGGCGGCCAGCGCGGCGCGCTGCTCGGCGTCGATGACGTCGTAGGGCGGGGCAATCACCGATTGCAGGGAGCCGACGACGCCGAGGTCGTAGCGAAGAGCGCGGAGCGGTTGGACGTCGGCCATGGGGCCGAATCTACCGGTGGCGGGGGCCTGCCGGGCTGGCACGGCCTGGCGTTGAGGGTGGCGTGGTGAGGCTCTACGGTCGCGGACGTCGTCACTCGACCTCGACCTGGGCCAGGCAATGAAGATCGGCATCATCGTCAAAGCGACCATCGCCAACGCGTCCTATCGAGCGCTCTTCCCGGCGGCCGTGCTGAGCGAGCGCGGGCACGAGGTCGTGCTCGCCAAGGTGGGCGACGACAAGAAGCTCCCTGTTGATCGGCTCCTGCGGTGTGACGTGGTCCACGTGTATCGCTGCCTTGACGAGGCGGCGGTGCTCAAGACGATCGACGAGCTGCGGCGCCGAGGCATCGCGGTCACGTGGGATGACGATGACGACGTCCGACTCGTGCCGCCGGAGTCACCGGGCTCCAAGCAGGTGTTCAGCCCGATCAAGGTCGAGCGCTCGCTTCGCCGGCAGAACGCGATGTTCTCGAAGGTCGACCTCGTGACGACCACGACGCAGACCCTGGCCAACATGTTCCGCTCTCGGTTCGACGGCCCGATCGAGATCATCGAGAACTACCTCAGCGCCGATCAGTACACCCGCGGCCGGGCCATGCATGAGGGCATCGTGATCGGCTGGGTCGCCTCGGGCGAGCATGTCGCCGAGGTCGAGCGGCTGGGCTTGACGCCGATGCTGCGCAACGTGATGGAGCGCGACAAGCGCGTGCGGGTCGCGACGGCGGGCATCAAGCTCGACCTGGACCCCGCCCGCTACCTGCACGTCAGGAAGGTCGAGTTCCGCGACCTGCCCAAGTTCGTGTCCGGCTTCGACATCGGGATCGCGCCGCTGGCCGACCATCCGATGAGCTACGCGCGGTCCAACATCAAGGTCAAGGAGTACGCCGGCGCAGGCGTGCCCTGGGTGGCGTCGGCACGCGGCCCGTACGAGGGGCTGGGGACGAAGGCCGGTGGCATCACGATCGCCGATGATCGCTGGGAGGAGACGCTGGTCGATCTGGTGGGCTCCCGCTTCAAGCGGATGCGCCTGCGCCGCAACGCCATGTCGTGGGGCAAGGACCAGAGCGTCGCGCGGCACATCGGCAGCTGGGAGGACGCGCTGCAGAAGGCCATCGAGGTCGTGGGGCGACGGGCAGCGTAGACTCACCCCGACGGGACGTGGCGCAGCCTGGTAGCGCACCTGCTTTGGGAGCAGGGGGTCGCTGGTTCGAATCCAGTCGTCCCGATCAGTTGGGGGAGGAGCTCGCATGGGCGCGATGGCGGAGACGGTCGGCTCCGTCTTCTGGTTGGAGCAGGCGCTAGCTCAAGACGACGGGCCGGCGTGCCCACCGCTGGCGGGGACCGTCAACGCCGATGTGTGCGTCGTCGGCGGTGGCTTCTTGGGGATGTGGGCGGCGCTGGAGGTGATCGAGCGGGCGCCTGACGCCAAGGTGGTGGTGATCGAGGCCGAGGGGTGCGGCTTCGGCGCGAGCGGTCGCAACGGCGGCTGGGTCACGAGTTGGCACGACGAGTTGGAGGACTTGGTCGTGCGCTTTGGGCCGGACCGCGCGCGGTGGCTGGCGGAGCGCTCGACCTGGGCGATCGACCGCATTGCGGAGGTCTGCGCGAGCGAGGAGATCGACTGCCATCTGCGGCGCGCGGGCGGGTTCTGGTGTGCGACCGCGCCGGCGCAGATGGGCGCTTGGGACGGGGCGATTGCCGCGGGCGCGCGGGTGGGACGGCCCGGGTTCGTGCAGCGGATGGCGGCGGGCGAGCTGCGGGCGCGGACGGGGTCGCCGATCATCGTCGGCGGCGCGCGGCTGGCCGATGCGGCCGCGGTGCAGCCGGCGCTCCTGGCGCGCGGGCTGCGGCGGGTGCTGCTGCGCCGCGGCGTCGCGATCTACGAGGGGACGCCCATGCTGGAGCTGGGGCGCGGCGCCGTCGCGACGGTGCGGACGCCGGCGGGGCGTGTGCAGGCGAACGCTGTGGTGCTGGGTCTGGGCGCGTGGGCGGCGGGCGTCCGTGAGCTGCGGCGGGCCGTCGTGCCGGTCGGCAGCCACATCGTGGTGACCGAGCCCATCCCCGAGCGCATCGAGGAGCTGGGGTGGACGGGCGGCGAGCTGCTCGGCGACACCCGGTTGTTGGTGCACTACGCGCAGGTGACGCGCGATGGGCGGATCGCCTTCGGTCGTGGTGGCGGGGCGATCGGGCCGGCGGGGCGGGTGCTGCGGTCGCACTTCGTCGATCCCGGGACGGTGCGGGTGGTCGCTGAGGGCTTCCGGCGGTGGTTCCCGCAGCTGGCCGACGTGCGGCTGACGCATGCCTGGGGCGGCGCGGTGGACCGAGCGCCGGGGCACCTGCCGTTCGTCGGGACGCTGGGCGAGCACCGCAACATCCACTACGCGACCGGCTTCTCGGGCAATGGCGTCGGGCCGAGCGCGTTGTTGGGGCGCATGGTCGGGCGGCGCGCGCTCGGGGTACGGGATGAGTACACGCGCAACGCGCTCACGGGCGGGCCGCCGAGCTATCTGCCGCCGGAGCCGGCGCGGATCCTGGGCGGGCTGGTCGTGCGGGACGCGGTGCGACGGGCGGAGGGCGCCGAGGAGCGCGGGGAGCGCGCGGGCGTGGTGACCGGGGCGTTGCGGAGGTTGGTGTGGTTCACGACGCCGCGGGTGGTGGAGCCGCGGCTGCGGCGACGGGAGCTGTGAGGCCGATACTCAGCTGCCGCGTGCGCGGCGGCTCATCAGCCCGCGGACGGAGCCGACGAGACCGCCGCCGCGGCGGCCAGCGGCGGTTGGGGGCAGGGGCGCGTTGTCGTCGTCGTGTGCGCGCAGCGCCTCCTCGACGCGCTCACGCTCCGGCTCGTCCTGCAGGTCGATGCTCGGCTCCTCGGGCGCTCCGGCGTCCACGAGGTCGTAGTGCTGGGTCGCGACGTAGGCCGTGCCGGCGGCGTGGGTGGCGTGGCGGGCGCGCTCCGGGCGGTAGGTGAACCAGGACGGTTGCACGCGCACCGGGCAGAGATGGGCGATGAGGCCCGGCCCGGTCACCGGCGTGTGGACCAGGTCGGCGGACCACAGGACGGCGTCACCGGGGTTCAAGGTGATGGTGTCGCTCGCAGGCTCTTGGCCGAGTGCCGCCGCCAGCTCGTCGCGGTGGTGCTGGAGCGCGGCGTCGCCGTCGCGCTCGGGGTTGTGGTGGCGGTAGCGGCCGCTGAAGGGCGCGGTCGGGATCTGCTGGGATCCGGGGAAGAGCGTCAGCTCGGCGCCGGCGCCGAGCGCGATGGTCGCGGTGACCAGCGTCTCGGGCTCGGTGGCCAGCGCGACGTAGGTGGCGTCGCGAAACGGGCCGTCGTCCGGCGCTCCGGCGCTGGCCTCGACGGCGTCGAAGAGCAGCGGGGCGTCGCCGCCGAACACGTCGCGGGCCAGGAAGCGCACGAGGTCTGCCGGGAGCAGGAGCGCGCGGGCGGCGGCCGACAGCGCGTAGGGGTCGACGGCGCCGGTGGTGCCATCGTCGCTCGTGGTCGCGAGCAAGACCTGCTCATCGCCGGGGCCGCGGACAAGCAGGCCGTCACGGGCATCAGCGAGCTCTTGAACGTAGACGGCGATCTGGTCGGCGGGCGCGGCCCCGCGCAGCACCGCATAGCCGTCTCGCTCCCATGCCTGGCGAAGGTCGTCCATCGCCTCGACAATGTAGTGAGGCGACGTCAAGGGCAGGCGAGCCAGTACACCTTGCGATGTGGACAGGCTTCGCGAGCTCGCGCGCTTCGGGTTGGTCGGCGGGTTCAACGCCGCGACGTACTTCGGTGGCTACACCGCCGGGGTGCTGCTCGGCGTGCCGTACCTCCTGTCGGCGCTGATCGCCTTCACGCTGTCAGCGTCGCTGGGGTACTGGCTGCACGAGCACTGGACGTTCAAGGGCGCGACGCCGACGGTGCGTGGGTGGCTGAGCTGGCTCGCGGCCCAGGGCGGTGCGACGGGGCTGAACCTGGTGTTGCTGGCCGTGCTCGTCGACGGGTTCGGGGTCGGCGAGATCCTGGCGCAGGCGGTGCTGCTTCCGGTGACGCCGGTGGTGACATATGTGGTCGGGCGGCGGTGGGTGTTCAGCCGCGCGTAAGCGCCCCGAGTTGGATTCGAACCAACGACCTGCGGATTAGAAGTCCGCTGCTCTATCCAGCTGAGCTATCGGGGCGGGCCGACCTCAATCCTGCCAGCCCGCGCCCTACACCGCCAGCGTCCCACCGGGAGAAATAGGCTCCCGGCCCCTCAGGCCCGCGCCCCGCTGGTCTCGAGCTGCCCCGTGAGGTGGTCGAGCGCGACGTTGGCGTGGAGTTGCACACCGGTCTGCAGGACGGAGTCGTCGGCGTAGAACGCGGCGTTGTGGTTCATCACGATGCCGCGGCCGCCGGGTGTCGGGGTCAGCGAGCCGTCGTCGTGGAGCTCTGAGTCCTGGGCGCCGAGCTGGAGGTAGGTGCCGCCGTAGCGGTTGACGAAGACCGAGACGTCGTCGTAGCCGAGCCCGGGCGGGGCTTGGACGATGTGGTCGGCGCCGACGACGCGCTCGATGGTGGGCAGCGTGGCGGTGATCCACGGCTCGGTGTTGTGGACCGCTGGGACGTGCTGCAGGAACTCGACCTTCGCGATCGCTCCGTAGGCCTCGGCGATGTTCTCGGCGGTGCGCTTGACGCGTTGGCACGCGTCGTCTAAGTCGGGCTCGACGCTGCAGCGGATCGTCCCGAAAAGCTGGACCGAGTCGCCGACCACGTTGAAGCGGCCGTGGTCTTCGATGTGGCCGATCGTGATCGCCAGCGGGTCATAACCTGGCAGCTGGCGGTAGATCTGGCCCATCGCGGCGACGATGTCGGCGGCGGCCGGCATGGGGTCGATGCCGTTCCACGGCGTCGAGCCGTGGACGCCCTTGCCGTCGACGGTGATCCGCATGAGCACTGACGCCCCGTACTGGTTGCCGACGCGGTAGGCCACAACGCCCTTGGGGAAGGGCGTGACGTGCATCCCGAAGACCATCGACGGCGCGGGGTCGTCCATCGCGCCCGAGGCCTGCATCGCCCGTGCACCCCCGTCCTCGTCGATAGGCGGTCCCTCCTCGGCGGGCTGGAAGACGAACAGGACGGTGCCCGGCAGCTCGTCGCGTACGCCGGCGAGCACCGACGCGGCGCCCATGAGCATCGCGGTGTGGCAGTCGTGGCCGCAGGTGTGGGCGACCGGCAGCGGTCCGCCCGGGTAGTCCTCGTCGATCACGTCGGAGGCGAAGTCGACGCCCGACTCCTCCTTCATCGGCAGCGCATCCATGTCGGCTCGCAGGGCCGCGACGTGCTCTCCGGCCTTGCCACCCCGCAGCACCCCGATCACGCCATGCCCGGCGATGCCCGTGCGGATCTCGTCCAGCGACAGCGAGTCCAGGTGCCCGGCCACCATCCGCGCCGTCTCGACCTCGCGGTTGGAGAGCTCGGGATGGCGATGGAGGTGATGGCGCCAGTCGACGACCTGGCCGGCCATCTCGGCCGCGAGCCGGTCGACGCGCTCGTGCAGCGCATGGGCCGCGACGGTGGCGCCCGTGGGCTGGTGGGCGGAGAACGGCTCGCGCCCCGTCAGGTGGATGTCGCACATGCCCTGGGAATGGGCCGCTCACCCGCCGAGACAACCCCAGCCCGAGATGGGCTGGCGTGATAGCGCGTTTTCAGGCCGCGCCCGGCCTGAACGCGCTACTTGCCGGTCGTGCGGTGCATCGACGCGCGCTTGTGCCCGGCACGCGCGCCGCTCGGGCCCGCGCCGCCGCGGGCCGCGCCGCGCACGCCAAAGGGCGTGCGCCGGATCAGCATCTGCAGCGCGCGGTCGTCGGGACCCGCCTCGGTGCGCTCGCCCAAAGCCTTCACCTCGACCGTGCGCATCACCGGGCCGCGCTCGCGGTCGACCATCGCGACAACGACCTTCGCGCCGCCGGTGGCGTCGAAGACGATGCCGTCGATCGCCCGGCTGCCCACGGCGACCTTGACGAGATCTCCTGCGTCGGTCTGCTCCATGCCCTGAGCGTACTGGCGCCGGCTACCGCGAGCGCAGCGTGACGGTCCGCGTGACCGTCGTCGCCTTGCCGTCGATCACCGTCGTCACGGTTGCTCGGGCCTTGACGCGCGCGGCGCGGGCCAGGGCGCCCCGGCCGGCGGCTGAGAGCTTGACCGACACGCGCCGCCGCTTGCCGGCCTTGGCGTCGAACTTCGCCTGTCGGAGCGGGCGACAGCCGCGGGCGCAGCGCGATGCGCGCGCTGTGGTCTTCCGTCTCCTCGTCGAGGCTGGCGTCGCCGGCGCCGCGCGCAGCACGATCGTCCCGTGGCAGCCGTCGACGGCGGTGGCCGGGCAGCTGACCGTCATCGGCGCCCGCCCGGCGACCACGCGCACGGTGGCGGCTCCGACGAGCGTCGCCGCGGGCGGCGCCTTCGGCGTCCTGCCGAGCGTCGGCGCCTTCAGCGGGCTCTTGAAGATCGGTGGCGCCGCGCCGGTCGACGGCGACTTGGCCAGCGGCGTCCCACCCTGCACGGGCGGGCCCGCCGCGGTGCTGACGATGACATCCGGGCCACGCACGGTCCCCGTGGCATTGGTGGCGACGACGCGCAGGTGGTAAGTCGTCCCCGCATCCAGCCCCGTGATCGACCAGCTCTGGCCGACCGGCGCGTTGGACACCGGGTTGAAGACGCGGACGGGTGTCGTGGACCCGTAGGCCGCGGTCGGCCCGTACTCGACGCTGACCGTCGTCTGCTGAGCGTGCGCGCCGATGCCGACCGCGAGGTCGATCGTGCTCGTGCCCTTGGCCGCGGCGGTCGCCGTCCCGATCGCCGGTGGCGTGGTGATGCGCGCCACGGCGTCGCGTCCGGACTCGGTCAGCCACACGTTGCCGTCAGGGCCGACGGCGATGACACCCGGCTGGGCACCTGGGCCGGTCAGCGGGTACTCCTCGATGGCGCCCGCCACGGTGATCCGCCCGACCGCGTTGCCGGTCGCCTCGGCGAACCAGAGCGCGCCGTCGGGTCCCGCGGCGATCGTCGTCGGCGCGCTCGAGGCCGATGGAAGCGGGAACTCGGTGATCGTCCCGCTCGGCGTGATCCGCCCGATCCGGCCGGCGGTGCGCTCGGTGAACCAGACG
>JBEVLC010000226.1:0-3779 GCA_040509415.1 Baekduia sp.
CGACGCCGGCGCCCGGCCTTGCGGTTCCCTTTGGCTGGTACTTCGACCTTGGGTCGGTGTGCGGGGTGTGGCTGGATGGTCGGCGCTCCGTGACGATCGCCACCACGCTCCTGTGGTCTGAGGCGTGTGGTGCGTAGGTGGGCGTGGTTCGGAGTGCATGTGTGTGGGCATCGAACGGTGGCCGCGCGGATGCCGACATCACGGATCACCGCCCTCCCCACGCGCTCGCGCCGCCAACGCCCGTTGCGCGAACGGTCACGCAGTTGCGACGAAGCGACGCGAATCGTTACGGCTTCGCCACTTCGTGACGGGGTCTGACCCCGTCGCGACTCCCTCCGCGGCCGCGCGTGCGGGTCCGGGTCGTTTCGTGGTCAATAGTTCACCACCAGACGCCCCGCATCAACATCTCGGTGATCCGGGTCGTCTGCCCCTCGCACATGAGGGGCTAGCCGCCCGGATCCCCCGGCCCGGAGGTCCGGGTCGATTTCGACGTCCATGTGACGTTCAAACCGACCCGAATCTCGCGCCGAGGGTCGAGGGCGTCTGATGTCCCGCATAGGGACATCACACGACCCGGATCCCGCTGGCCGTCGACATCGACAACGCGAACCGCCGACCCCGGCGCCAGCGGACGACGAGCCAACGCCAAGCACAACCGATCCGGCTCACTCCCCTCGGTGCGAACAGACCACGCCGGCACGACGACCACCGTCTGAGCGGAACGCCCCAGCAGACGCGCCACCCCAGCGCTCGCACGGACCAGGTCCGCCCCGCGACCAGCGCCCCACGACGTCAGTCTCGGGCGGTCCGCTGCCCGTCCCGGCAAGAAGCATGGCGACGTCCCGCGTTGTTGGTGTGGTCGATCTCCGACAAATGTGCATCGAACTGTGACAGCTCTGCGAAATCCACCAATTCCGTCCACCCCACCCACTAAGCTCCGCGCCTCACAAATCAAGACACCCCCGCGACCGCGCCAACGGCCCGGGGGCATGACCCAAGGAGCGTGAACTCCCATGAGTGCCCACCAGGGTAATTCAGCCTGCCGTATCACCGTCGACCCCTCGACCGCCGACGTCCTGCGCATCGAGGCCAAGAAGGTCTTGATGTTCAACCACGAGCCCTTCGAGGACTTCCTCGACTACATCCCCACCAAGCAACTCGCGCTCGCCGACGTCTACCGCGACGCAACCGCCGTCATCGACGCGCTGGGCTGGGACCCCGAAATGGCCCCACACACCGACGACATCGAAGTCCCGCTCACCCGCGGCCACATCGACCACCTCCACGAACGCCGCTGCGACCTCCTAGCCACCAACCTCGACCTCCTCACCGACATCGGCGCCGACAACACCACCAACGCCATCGTCATGAGCGACATCCACGCCAACCGCCATAGCGTCGAAGCCCTCAACCGCATCTTCGACGCCTACCACGACACCATCACCACCTAGCCCGTCGCACTTCCGTTCAGGGGCCAGACCCCAAACGAGAGTGCGTCAGCCGTCGCACTTCCGTTGCGGGGTCTGACCCCGCAACGGAGCGAGCCGACGACGTCGATACCTGTTCAGGCGAGCGCGGATTCCACGCGGTCAGCGAGCAACTGCGCCAACGCCAACGCCGATGTCGCCGCCGGCGACGGCGCGTTGCGCACGTACTGCACCGCCTCGACCTCGTGGACGACGAAGTCGTCAACCAGCGTCCCGTCCCGCCCGATCGCCTGGGCGCGGACGCCCGACGGCCCCGGCAGCACGTCCTCCACGCTGAGCTCGGGCACGTAGGCCGCGCAGGCCTTGACGAACGCGCGACGGCTCGCTCCCAGCCGCAGCTCGCCCAACCCCGCCCGCCAGTGACGACGCATCATGCGCCACGTGCCGGGCCAGGTGAGCGTCGACCGGAGGCTCGCGGGCTCGATCGTGGTCAAGCCATAGGCATCGGGCGCGCCGACCATCAGCGCCGTCGGGCCGAGCCAGATCTCACCATCGACGCGCTTGGTCAGGTGCACGCCGAGGAACGGCAGCGCGGGATCGGGGACCGGGTAGATCAGCGAGCGCACGAGTCCGCGCGACTCGGGCTTGAGGCGCAGGTAGGCGCCGCGGAAGGGCACGATGCGCGGATCCGCGGGCGCGCCGGCACGCCGGGCCAGCCGATCGGTCCAGGCGCCCGCGCAGACGAGCGCGCGGCGGGCCCGCAGCTCGCCAGCGGTATGACGGACCGTCACGCCCCCACCGCGTCCCGGCGCGAGGTCGAGCACCTCGCAGTCGGTGACGATCGTCGCTCCGGCCGCCCGGACGTCATCCGCCAGCGCACGCGCAACAGCGCCGAAGTCGACGATCCCGGTCGACGGCGAGTGCAGCGCTGCGATGCCGGCGGCGTGCGGTTCCAGCTCGGCGAGCTCGGCGTACCCAACCCGCTTGAGGCCCGGGACGCCGTTGGCGCGACCGCGCGCCTCCAGCGCGTCGAGGCCCGGCAGCTCACGCTCGCCGAGCGCCACGATCACCTTGCCGCAACGCTCATACGGGATCCCACGCGCGTCGCAGTACGCATACATCTTGGCCGCGCCGTCGACGCACAGCCGCGCCTTGAGCGATCCGGGCGCGTAGTAGATCCCGCCGTGGATGACGCCCGAGTTCGATCCGGTCTGATGGCGAGCGACCTCGGGCTCGCGCTCGAGGATCGTCAGCTTGAGGCCGGGCCGGCGGGTCAGCAGCTCGCGCGCGGCGGCCAGCGCGACGATGCCGGCGCCGATGACGACAAGGTCGTGCTTGCCGGCGGGCTCGGTCATCGCCCGGAAGTGTCGCGCTTCGCGCGCTCGGCGGGCTGTCTCGGCCCGTCGCGCCCTGCGATCCGCGCATTCCGGGCGCCGGCTTCGGGTATCGCCAAGTCCATACACCGCCGATTCGCGCTCACCTTCGATGATGGTCCGGATCCACGGTGGACGCCCGCGGTGCTAGATGCGCTGCGCGTCGCCGGCGCCCGTGCGACCTTCTTCGTCCTCGGTCCCCGCGCCGCCGCGCATCCCGAGTTGATCGCGCGCGCCCGCGCCGAGGGTCACGC
The DNA here is from genome assembly GCA_040509415.1 of Baekduia sp. Classification (GTDB taxonomy): domain Bacteria; phylum Actinomycetota; class Thermoleophilia; order Solirubrobacterales; family Solirubrobacteraceae; genus Baekduia. Next base: position 3,055 of record JBEVLC010000226.1, read on the forward strand.
GATCGGCGTGCACGCCCATGAGCACACGCGCCACACCGAGCTCGACGCGGACGCGGGCGCCGCGGATCTCAACCGGGCGCTGGCGGTGTTGCAAGAACTCGGCGTGCGGCCGGAGATCTGGCGCACGCCGTGGGGCGTCGAGGCCGCGTGGACCCGGCCGGCCGCCGCGGCCCGTGGGCTGCGCGTCGTCCGCTGGAGCGCCGATACCCACGACTGGCGCGGCGACGCAGCCGCCACGATGCTCGCCGCAGTCCAACCCGCCATCAAGGACGGCGCGATCGTCCTGGCCCACGACGGGCTCGGGCCAGGTGCCACCCGCGCCGGCTGCGAGGAGACCGTCGCGCTCATCGAGCCGCTGGTCGCCCTGGGTCGCGGCCGTGGGCTGGAACCGGAGGCGCTGGCGTGAAGGCCGCCGAGCCCGGCCTCGACCGGCTCAGCCGGCCCAACGCGCTGGCGCTCGTGGCCGCGGGCGCCGCCGACCGCGACCGCGACACCGCCGGGCGCTTCCCCGACGACGCGTTCGGGGCGCTGGAGCGCGCGGGCCTGACGAGCATCACTGCCAGCGCGCAGCCCGCCGCCGCTTACCCCGACGAGCTGGCGCTGCTGCACGAGGTCGCGCGCGCCGACGCGGGCGTCGCCCGGATCCTCGACGGCCACCTCAACGCGGTCGAGCGCCTGCGCGTCCAGGCGCCCGCCGCGCTGCGCGACCGTGAGCTCGCCGCGAT
>JBEVLC010000227.1:0-11614 GCA_040509415.1 Baekduia sp.
GCATCCCCCGCGGCGTCCTCGTCTCCCGCGTCACCCTCGCCCTCCGATCCCCGCGGCATCTCGATCGGCAGCGTCAGCGCGAAGCGCGCCCCGCTGCCGGCCGTCTGGGTCACCAAAGCCAGCTCGCCATCCAGCCGCCGCGCCAGCTCGCGCCCGATCGCCAACCCCAGCCCGAAGCCGCCCTCGCCACCCGTCCTCGTTCCGCGCTGGAAGCGCTCGAAGATCAGGTCGCGCTCGCCCTGCGGCACGCCCGGCCCGTGGTCTGCGACCTCGAGCGTCGCGGTGTCGCCGTGGTAGGCGGCGGTGATGCGGATCGACTCGCCTGCCGGCGAGAAGCGCAGCGCGTTGTCGATCAAGATCCGGGCGACGCGCGCGACGGCGCCTGGGTCGCCAGAGGCCCAGACCGGTCCGGTCGGCGGGACCACGTCGAGGTCGACCGCGCGGTCGCGGGCGCGCAGCGCGAACTCGGCGGCGACCGCGCGGCAGAGCTCGCCGACCTCGACCGGCTCACGGCGCAGCTCGACGCCGGCGTCCAGGCGCGACAGGTCCAGCAGCTCGGAGGCGAGGTTCGACAGCCGGCGCAGCTGCTGCTGGCCGCCGCGCAGGACGCTGCTCGCCTCCTCAACATCAAGATGGCCGGAGTCCAAGTCCTCCAACAACAGTTCGAGGTTGCCCTGCAGTGAGGTGAGCGGCGTGCGCAGCTCATGGCTGGCCGTCGCGACGAAGGCCCGCCGCGCCTCCTCCTGGCGCACCAGCGCCTGCTGCATCGACGCCAGCGCGCGGGCAAGGTCACCAACTTCGTCAGCGCCGTCATCGCGCGGCGGTGGCGGCGCGTTGACACCATCGCGCGCCAGCGTCAGCGCGGTGCGACGTAGTCGGCCCAGGCGTCGCGAGAGCCCCGTCGACAGCGCGATCCCCAGCAGCAGCGCGACGCCGAGGCCGATCACCGCGGCCGTCAGGAATGCGCTGCGGACGACGTCGACCGCGCTGCCGCCCGGATCGGACTTCACCACCATCAGCACGAAGAACTGCTGTCCGACGGGGATCTCCTTCTCGACGTTGACGCCCTTGGCATGCGGCGCGATCGCCACCGCGACGCCGCTGCCGTCCTTCGACGAGCTGTCGCGCGTCTTGCCCGACACGACGACCTTGCGGATGTCATCGGTGTTGGGGTCGGTGATCCCGCTGAACGGATAGACGTTCTCGTTGTCGGCGATGAACAGTCCCACCCGCGCGTCGGTCCGCTGCGAGAGGGTGTCGAGGATGTCGTTGACGTCCTCGTTGACGACACCGCGACTGCGCGCCAGCGCGGTCTCCAGCGCGGGGCGTGTGGCGAGCGCGGCCGCCTGCACTCCCGCGCGGCTCTGGCGATCCAGGCGATCTTGCAGCGGCGACAGCACCGCCAGTGCCGCGACGCCGAGCGTCACCGCGCTCGTCGCCAGCAGGGCCAGCAGCAAGCGGGTGCGCAACGACATCCTCAACGATCCCGGAACCGGTAGCCGGCGCCGCGCACCGTGAGGATCAGCTTGGGATCCTGCGGCTGTTCTTCGAGCTTCTCGCGCAGATGGCGGATGTGCACGTCGATCGCGCGCGGGTCGCGGTAGGCGCTGTCGCCCCAGATCGCGCGCAGCAGCTCCTGGCGGTTCTGCAGGCGGCCCGGCTTGGCCATCAGGCACTGCAGCAGCTCGAACTCGGCGAAGGTCAGGCGCACCGGCTTGTCGTCGACCGACACCTCGCGCTGGCGCTGGTCGAGCACGACGTTGCCGATCTCCAGCAGGCCGTCGTCGAGCAGATGCCCGTGGGCGCGGCGCAGGACCGCGCGGATGCGCGACCGCAGCTCGGCCAGCCCGAACGGCTTGGTGATGTAGTCGTCGGCACCGGCCTCCAGGCCCTGGACGGCGTCGGCCTCGGAGTCCAGCGCGGTGAGCATGATCACCGGCGTCACGTTGCGGCGCGCGCGCAGCGCCCGCGCGACGTCGTAGCCGGTCGGTCCCGGGCCGAGCGCGACGTCGAGCAGGATCACGTCGAACTGCCCGCGGCCCGCCTCCTCCAGCGCCCCGTGGCCGTCGGCGACGGCCGGGATGCGATGGCCCTCGCGCTCGAAGGAGCGCGTGAGCATGTTGCGCAGCGCGTCGTCGTCGTCGACGACCAATATGTCCAGCGCGGACCCTGGCGGCATCGGCTGCTCAGCAGGTTAGGCGACGCGGGCCGCGCGGCGAGCCGCTGCTGCGCTGCGCAGCTGCTCGTGTTCGACCTGGCGCTTGAGCTGTTGCAGCGAGCGGCGCAGGTGGCCGCGGACGGTCGGGGCCGCGACGTGGTCGGCCAGCCAGCCGAAGACGCCCGAGCCGGCGACGCCGTAGGAGAGCCGCAACTCGACCTCCGTGCTGGGTGGCGTGCCGACGCTGCGCGCCTTCTCCCGCAGCCGCCAGCGCCCGCGCTGGTCGATGCCGACGACCGACACCCACGCCATGTCACGTCCCGGGTCGTGCTCGACGACCTCGACCAGGCCGCCGACCTCGGCCGAGCCGACGTGCATGAGCATCCGGTAGCGCGCGCCCTTCCCGGAGGCCTGCTCGCCGACGACCTCCCAGCGCGTGATCCCGGACATGAAGTGCAGGTAGCGCGACGGGTCGTCGACGAAGGCCCAGATCGCCTCGGCCGGCGCGCTGATCTCGATCGCGACGCAGACGCGCATCTCAGCCGATCACCGGGAAGCGCCGCTCGGAGGCGAGCGCGTCGAGCGTGTCCTGCATCAACGTCGTCACGTGCGCGTGAACCTCGTCGATGTCGGGATCGTCACCGAACTCCTCGCGCAGTCGGATCGGCGGGAGGACCTCCACAACGATCTTGGACGGCAGCGGGATGTGTCCCAACATGTCGCCGACGTTGATGCCCCATGGCGGCCCCAGTGAGATCGGCAAGACCTTCAACCGCAAGAGCTTGTCCAAGAACAACACCTTGGCGAGCCATTCGCCCTGGGAGAGGAAGAGCGCGGTCTCCTGCCCGCCGATCGCGACGACGGGGACGAGCGGGACGTCCTCCTCCAGCGCGAGCCGGATGTAGCCCTTGCGGTCGCCGAAGTCGACGCGCCCGCTCTCCCATGACGGCCGGTGAACCTCGCGGTCGCCGCCGGGGTAGACGAGCACCGCGGCGCCGCTGCGCAGCGCCTTGCGTGCGTTCTCCGGGGAAGCGGCCACCGTCCCGTACTTGCGCAGGAAGCCGAGGCCCGGCATCGACAACACCAAGTTGTGGGCCAGCTGGTGAAACGGGCGCTCGACGCCGAAGTAGGTGTGGAAGGCGAGCGAGAAGACCGTGGTGTCGGGCGTCAGGTTGCCGCCCGAGTGATTGCCCACCAGCAGGACCGGCCCGTCGTCGGGGATGTTGCCCAGGCCGCGGACCTCGCCGCGGAAGTAGAGGCTGGACAGCAACCACATGCGCGGCAGCGTCTCGCGGATGTAGTCGGGGTCGCGCTCGTCGAGATCGGCGGGCGGGACGCGCTGCTGGACTTGGGCGGCGAGACCGCGCAGCGCACGCTGGGGGACTCCGACCATGCTGGCAGCGTACTCCCGGGCTCCGCTCAGGCGGCGCGCGCGAAGCGGCGCGTGCCCAGCGCCTCGGTCTGCGTGAACAGCCGGCGCAACATGCCCACCGTCTGCTCCGGGCGTTCGACCTGGGGGACATGGCCGCAGCCGTCGAGGACGACCTGCTCGGCGCCCGGCAGCGCCTCGGCCACGTGGCGGCGGAAGCCGGCCGGGATCAGCTTGTCGTGAGTGCCCCAGACGAAGAGCGCCGGCGGCTGGAGCCCGGCGAGCCGTGGGTAGAAGCCGCCGTCGCCGAACGGGCGGTCCAGGTAGATGTTGCGTGCCGAGGCGTAGAAGGCGACGCGGGCGCCGGCGCTGCTGTAGTGGCGCTGGAACTCGTCGACGACGACGTCGGCGACGCTCGGGTCCAGCGCGTCGGGGTCGCAGAACATCGACCAGAGCTGGCGCTCGACCATCCCGCGGCGCAGCTTGTGGGGCAGGAGCCCGAGCTCGGGGCGCAGGAGTCGCACGAGCGGGTGGAAGTCGCGCTTGACGAACGCGACGGCGGGACAGAGCGCGGCGATCGAGCGCACGCGCTCGGGCCAGCGCAGGCCGATCTCCAGCGCCACGCGCCCACCCATCGAGTTGCCGACGAGGTGGGCGGCCTCGATCTCCAGCGCGTCCATCACGCCGCAGACGGCTTCGGCGAACCACGGCGCCGAGTACGGCGCCCGCGGCGGCTTGGACGAGCCGCCGAAGCCGGGGAGGTCGAGCGCGTGGACGCGGTAGCCGGCATCGGCCAGCAGTGCCGCGCAGTCAAAGAAGGAGGACTTGGCCGCGCCGAGGCCGTGGATCAGCAGGACGTCGGGGCCCTCGCCGAGCGACATGGTCGAGACCCGCAGATCGCTGCGGGCCGGCGGCACGTCGCGGACGAGCATCAGCGGGTCGCGGCCGTCCAGCAGCCGGAACAGGCTCTCGAAGCGCACGGCGTTGTCGAGCTCCCCACGCGCGTAGAGCGACCGGTCGCGGAAGGCCTCGACCGCGCTCAGCTCACCGGCGCGCAGGCGCAGCCACGTTCGGGAGTCGGTGCCGATGACAACATCGGCCGGCCGGGCGCTGATGCCCTTGCGCACCCGTGCGCCGTGCTCGGTGCAGCGGACCTCGAAGGTGTGGCCCAGGTCGCCGAGGCGCACGTGGTAGGTGACGTCGAAGCCCTTGGGCGCGCCCAGATAGCGCTCGGGCAGGGTGTGGAACCCCGCTTCGACGAGGGCCAGGGAGCGTTCTTTGAGGGAAGGTGCGGACATCGCGGGGGCCAGCAGGTTAGGGCGTGCCCAGGACTGAAATGGATCAACCATGTGTGTGTCTGGACCCTCGACCAGGACCTGATCGGCGCCCGGATAGGCTGCGAGCCGTGCCACAGATCCTGCTCCACGACACCCGCAGCGGCGAGAACCGTCCGCTCGTCGCGCGCGAACCCGGGAGCAAGGTGGGCATCTACGCGTGTGGCCCGACGGTCTACAACCGCATCCACGTCGGCAACGCGCGCCCCTACGTCGTCTTCTCGTGGCTGAAGCGCTTCCTGGCCCACGAGGGCTACGACGTGACGTTCGTCGCCAACGTGACCGACGTCAACGACAAGATCTACGACGCCGCGCGGGCCCGTGGCATCGGCTCCGAGGAGCTCGCCCGCGAGATGACCGCGCACTACGTCGCCGACACCGACGCGCTCGGCCTCCCGCGGCCCGACCACGAGCCGCTGGCCTCGGAGACGATCGACGGGATCGTGTCGCTGATCAGCGCGCTGATCGAGCGCGACGCCGCCTACGCGGTCGACGGCGACGTCTACTTCCGCGTGCGCTCCGACGCCGAGTACGGCGCGCTCTCGCACCGCCAGCTCGACGATCTCGACCAGGGCGAAGGGATCGAAGGGGCCGATCGCAAGGAGGACCCGCTGGACTTTGCGCTCTGGAAGGCCCAGAAGGAGGGGGAGGACACCGCCTGGGACGCGCCCTGGGGCCGCGGTCGCCCGGGCTGGCACATCGAGTGCTCGGCGATGGCCGAGGAGCTGCTGGGCGTGGGCTTCGAGATCCACGGCGGCGGCTCGGACCTCGTCTTCCCCCACCACGAGAACGAGGCCGCGCAGACCCGGATGGGCCGCGGTGCCGAGCTCGCGCAGATCTGGATGCACAACGGCATGCTCGAGATGCGCGGCGAGAAGATGGCCAAGTCGGTCGGCAACATCTCGCTGCTGCCCGAGGTCATCGAGCGCTGGGGGCGCGAGACGCTCCTGCTCTTCTTCGCCACCGGCCATTACCGCCAGCCGATCGTCTTCGCCGACGACACGCTGGAGGCGGCCTCCGGGCGGTTGGCCCGGATCCGCGAGGCCGCACGACGCTTGGTCGACGGGCCATCGCCGGTCGACATGCGCGAGCACCGCGACGCCTTCTTCGCCGCGCTGGCCGACGACTTCAACACCTCGCGCGCGCTGGCGCCGCTGGCCGCGTGGGTCAGCGAGGCCAACAGGCGCGAGGAGGTGGGCCGCGACGACCTCGTCGAGATGCTTGACGTCTTTGGCCTGGCCGACCTCGCGCGCGGGAGCGCCGACGGGGATGGCCCGGATGCGGAGGCGCTGGCGCTGCTGGCCGCGCGCAACGCGGCGCGCGACGCCAAGGACTGGGCGGAGGCCGATCGCCTCCGCGACGCGCTGCGCGACGCGGGCTGGACGGTCCGCGACGGCCCCGCCGGCGCCGAGCTGGTCCCGGCATGAGCCCGCGCGGTGGTGCCCGTGGGCCGCGCGGCGGTCGCAGCAAGGGCCGCGACGAGGACGAGGCCCCGCGCAAGCCCAAGCCTCCGCGCGACCGCGACCGGCCCAAGCCCCGCACGCCGGGGCGCGGCAAGCCGGTCCCGCGCGGGGCGGAGGCGACGACCGGCGGCGAGACCCGCGAGCCGCGGCGCCCGGACCGCGACCGCGAGCATGCCGAGCACCTCTACGGCCGCAACCCGATCTTCGAGGCGCTGCGCGCGGGCCGGCGCGAGATCAAGCGCATCTGGGCCACCGCGGGCGCGGCCAAGGAGCCGTGGCTGGACGGCGTGCTGCTCGAGCCAGCCGACGGCGACTGGTTGACCCAGCGCTGCGGCAGCGACGCCCATCAGGGCCTGGTGGCCGATGTCGGGCCTTATCCGTACGCCGATCCCGCGTCGCTGCTCACCGGGCCGGCGCCGCTGATCGTCGCGCTCGACGAGATCCAGGACCCGCAGAACCTCGGTGCGATCGCCCGTTCGGCCGAGGCCGCGGGCGCCAGCGGGATCGTCATCCCGCAGCGGCGCAGCGCCGAGGTCACCGCCGCGGCGGCCAAGGCGTCGGCCGGCGCGGTCGAGCACCTCAAGATCGCCCAGGTCCGCAACCTGGCCGACTACCTCGGCGAGGCCAAGGGCGCCGGCTGCTGGGTCTACGGCGCGGCGGCCAAGGGCCGCCCGTACCGCGAGCCCGACTACACCGGCGGCGTCGTGCTGGTCATGGGCGCGGAGGGGACCGGCTTGCGCCCGCGGGTCCGCGCGATGTGCGACGACGTCGTCTCGCTGCCGATGCGCGGTCGGGTCGACTCGCTCAACGTCTCGGCGGCTGCCGCGGTGCTGCTCTACGGCGTCCTCGACGCCCGCGCGGCGGCTCGCTGAGTCGGCACCGTCGCAAGAATCCCTGCATTGGCTTGACGAAGCTCCATAACTGTGGGAGGGTCCCGCCCACATAACGGTCGACTAGAGGTTGAGGAACCTCCGGTCGAGAATTTCAGATGGCGCCAGGGGAGGAGTGCGCCACTGAGCAATTTCCCCTGCATTCGTGCAGGAAAGGATCGCTCGTGGCTCGTCTCTCCTTCAACCCTCAAGGGCAGGTTCAGGTCGATGATGGATACCTGATCGCCCTCGCAAAGCAGGGCGATCCGATCGCCTACGACCGGATCGTTCGCCGTTACTACGGCTTCGTGCGCCTCAAGGCGTCTTCGTACTTCCTGGCCGGCGGCGACGCCGACGACTTGATCCAGGAGGGCCTCGTCGGCCTCTACAAGGCCGTGCGCGACTACCGGACCGACCGCGAGTCGAGCTTCCGCAACTTCGCCGAGCTCTGCATCACGCGCCAGATCATCACCGCGGTCAAGACGGCGACGCGCAACAAGCACACGCCGCTGAACCAGTACGTCTCCTTCTCGGCGACGCCCGCCTCCGCCCAGGACGGCGAGCCGACGCTCGACGAGGTCATCCCGGGCTCGCCGGTGCACGATCCGGTCAACCAGGTCATCAGCTCCGAGGAACTGCAGTCGCTGGTCGCCTGCCTCTCGACCGCGCTGTCGGAGCTGGAGTCCCGCGTGCTCTCGCTGTACCTCGACGGCTACAGCTACGAGCAGGTCGGCGAGAAGCTCGGCTGCGACACCAAGACGGTCGACAACGCCTTGCAGCGCGTCAAGCGCAAGGTTGGCGTGCACCTCACGTCCCGCAACGTCCTGCTCTAATCACGCTCGTGATCCTCGGAAGCTTCTCCCTCGTCCTCGGCATCGTGGTCGGCGTGATCGTCGTCCTGGCGGTGCTGCTCTTCGTGGGCGGCCTCTACGCCAACGGCCGCCGGCGCGACCAGCTGGCCGACAGCCTGCTCGCGCGGATCGAGGCCGCCGACGCGGCGCTGGCCGACGCCCGCGCCCAGGACCGCGGCTGGGAGCGTGCGACGATCGAGGCGGCCGCTCGCGCCGCCCTCGCCCCGCGCGAGGTGCGCGAGCTGCACCTCGTCCAGGTCGTCGACAAGCCCGGCACCGACGCCGACCAGGCGGTCTTCCGCGTGGTGGGCGCCGACGGCGCCGAGAGCACCGTGACGCTCGGGCGCCGGGACGGCGCCTGGGTGGCCGTCTAGCGCTCGCCGACCAGCCCGGCGAGCAACGCGCGCACCACCGCGCGCAGCTCCGCGCCCCGCAGCGGCTCGTGGCCGGACGCCAGCAGGCGGAGCCGCAGGCCGTCGATCGCGCAGATCAGCAGGATCGCCGACGTCTCGACGTCGGCGGCGCCGAGGCTGCGCATGGCCGTCTGGGCGAGATCGTCGGTGCCGTCCTTCCAGGCGGCGAGGATGACGCGCGCCTCGGGACGGCGGGCCGCCTCGAGCTGCAGCTGATATTGGGCGAGCATCGCGGCGCGGCCCGCCGGAGTCAGCTGCTCCTCGATCCAGACGCTCAGTGCTGTCGCCAGCGTCTCGAGGTCGGCCGCGCCGGCGCCGAGGGCGTCGCGGCGCTCGCGCAGGCGCTCGATCTCGCGGGTGGCGAGCGTGCGCAGCGCCTCGTCGATCAGCGCGTCCTTGGAGCGGAAGTAGTAGCTCGTCGACGCGGCTGGGACGCCGGCCGCGGCGGCGACCGCGCGATGGGTGACGCCGTCGAGGCCGTGGGTGCCGATGAGGTGGATGGCGGCCTCCAGCAGCTCGCCGCGGCGGAGCTCGCCGCGGGGGTCGCGCCGTCCGCGCGTGGGCACGGGGGTCGCAGGGGGCGGGCCGGCCATGGCGCCACCGTACCGGAGAGTGGTTCATATGTCTTGGACAAATGTCCAAGTCGTGTGTAGGATCGCGGCCGCTGCCGGAGGAGAGCCCATCGCTCACCTGTCCCGTCCTCCGGCACCCTGAACCCCACATGACGCCGGACCCGCTCGACTCGCTGAACCCCACGCTCGGCCGCCGCCGCTTTCTCCAGGTTGGAGCGGCGGGGGCGTTCCTGTGCACGATCGGCGGTGAGCGGATCTCGGTCGCCAAGCGCGGCGACGCCGCCAAGGCCGACGCGGCCGCGGCGAAGATCGTGCGCCCCAAGACCAACGAGGCGACCGAGCAGCAGACCTACGTCACGCCGTCCCCGCAGCCGGGCGGCCGTGTCGTCGAGCACTGGATCCAGGCGACGACCACCCGCTGGACGATCGTGCCGACCAAGCGCGACGACTGGCATGACGTAGCCATCCCCGGCAAGAGCACGTTCACCGCGACCGTCTACCAGGAGATGACCGAGGGCTTCGCCGCGCCGCTCGGTCCGGCCGCGATCCCCGGCCCGACGCTGCACGCCGAGGTCGGCGACACGCTGGTCGTGCACTTCCGCAACGGGCTCACCGGCAAGCTCGCACAGCCGGTGACGATGCACCCGCACGGCGTCAAGTACACCCCGGAGTATGACGGGGTCTACCTCGGCCGCTACACCCGCGCGGGAGGGTTCGTCGCTCCCGGTGAGGAGTTCAAGTACACGTGGGAGTGCGTCCCCGAGAGCGTCGGCGCCTGGCCGTACCACGACCACGGGCCCAACCACACGCTCAACACGTTCCGCGGGATGTTCGGCTCGATCGTCATCCGCGAGAAGGGCGCGACGCTCCCGCCCGTCGTGGAGTCGCTCTTCCTGCACCAGCTGCAGCCGCCGGTCACCGGCCTGAGCCGCTCGTTTCAGTGCATCAACGGGCGCGCCTACGCGGGCAACACCCCCATCCTGCGAGCGAAGGTCGGCCAGGAGGTCGCCTTCCACGTCTTCGGGATGGACAACAACTTCCATGACTTCCACATCCATGGCCACCGCTGGAAGGACAGCGCCGGGGCCTTCGTCGACACGCCAGCGGTCGGTCCGAACGAGACCACGTCGGTGCGCTTCGTCGAAGACAACCCCGGCCGGTGGCTCTACCACTGCCATGTCTTCGCCCATCAAGACGGGGGCATGACGGGCTGGTACCTCGTCGAGTAGTAGGAGGAGTTCCCCACGTGTCCCATCGCAGGTCCATCACCATCGCCGCTGCCGTCATCGCCTCGCTGGTCGCCATCCCGGCCGCCGGCGCCGTCGACTACCCGCCGCCGGCCTATCCCAAGGGCGGCACGGCCAAGCCCAAGGGCCCGTTCAAGACCCTGAAGGTCTGCAAGGCCAAGAAGTCGTGCTTCCCGACGATCCAGTCGGCCATCAACAAGGCCAAGCCCGGTGACACGGTCAAGGTCGCGCACGGCACCTACCGTGAGGGCGTCAAGATCTCGGGCGCGTCCAAGCGCTACATCAAGCTGATCGGCGACCCCAAGGCGCCGGGCAAGGTCGTGCTCGAAGGCAAGGGCATCAAGAAGGCCAACGGCGTGCAGATCAACGGAGCGGTCAACGTCACCGTCAACGGCTTCACCGCCCAGCACTACACCGCCAACGGCTTCTTCGCCGTCAACACGAAGAACTACACCTTCACCAACCTGAAGGCGTTCCTCGTCGGCGTGTACGGCATCTACGCCTTCAACTCGGTCGGCGGCACGATGACCGACTCCGAGGCCGCATGGAACAGCGACTCCGGGTTCTACATCGGGCAGACGCCGCCGCAGGCCAAGCCGGTCCGTTCGATCGTCCGCAACATCAAGTCCTACGGCAACGTCCTGGGCTGGTCGGGCACGAACATGCGCTATGTGACGATCACCAAGTCGAAGTTCTACAACAACGGCACGGGTGTTGTCCCCAACACGCTGAGCTCGGAGAAGTACCCGCCGGAAGAGGACAACGTCATCAGCGACAACGACATCTTCTGGAACAACTTCAACTACTACGCGGGCGCGCCGTTTACGGTCAAGCCCGCCGCGGCTGACTCGACGCCGTACCCGGTGGGTGTCGGCGTGCTGCTCTTCGGCGGCCGGCGCAACCTGGTCGACAACAACCGTATCTACGGCAACTGGCTGGCGGGCGCGGGCATGATCCAGCAGATCATCTTGGCGCCGAAGATGCCCGAGGTCTCCAACCTCGTCGGCAACCAGATCACCAACAACCAGTTCGGTCTCAACGGGACCGATCTCAACGGTCGCGACATCACCTACGACGGCAACGGCAGCGACAACTGCATCAGCGCCAACACGGGCGTCGCCGTCACGGTGCCCGCCAATGCGTCGACGTTCCAGGCCTGCCCGTTCACGGGGCCCAACACGTTCGACGGCTCCGCGCAGTCCGAGCTGATCAACTGGGCGCTTGACGGCACCCACGAGGCCTTCCTCGTCAAGCACGACCACGCCGCGCAGGCCGGTGTCACGCCGCTGGAGCACTACGTGGCCGGCACCGTCAAGTGACGGTCGGCAAGGTAACGAT
>JBEVLC010000228.1:0-3587 GCA_040509415.1 Baekduia sp.
ATGAAGGGGTCGGGCGCGGCGACGCGCTTCGTGCGCGGCGCGTCGGCGCCGCGGCGCGGGCGGGCAGCAGGACCCGACACGCGGCGGGGCGCGCGCGGGGCAACCGGACGAGCGAGCGTGCGGCCAGCGGCGGTTGCGGCTGGAGGGGTCATGCGGTGGTTTCCTCTTCCCTGAGCTTGCGAGCGGCGCGCATCCGGGCGGACGCCGAACGGGGGTTACTGGCGATCTCACCGGCCGACGGCGCGATGCCCCGACCGATCAGCTCCGCCTCGGGGGTGCGTCCGCAGACGCAGACCGGAAGCTGCGGCGGGCACGTGCAGCCTTCGGCACGTGCGGCAAGGAAGCGCTTCACGCGCCGATCTTCGCCGCTGTGGAACGAAATACCTGCAAAGCGACCATTGGGCCGGAGGATCTGCCACGCGAGCGGCAGCGCCGCGTCGACCTGGCCGAGCTCGTCGTTGACCGCGATCCTGATCGCCTGGAAGCTGCGCTTGGCGGGATGGCCGCCGGCGAAGCGGGCCTTGACGGGGATCGCGTTGTTGATGATGTCGACGAGCTGGCTGGTCGTCTCGATCTCCCGCTCCTCGCGCACGCGCCCGATCGCGCGGGCGATCTGGGAGGCGTAGCGCTCGTCGCCGTACTCGCGCAGCAGCTGTGCGATTCGGCGCACCTCCCACGTGTTGAGGACCGTGCGCGCGTCGAGCTCCTGCTCGGTGTCCATGCGCATGTCCAGCGGCGCGTCGTAGCTGTAGGAGAACCCGCGCTCCCAGGTGTCGACCTGCATCGAGGAGATGCCGAGGTCGACGTAGACGAGGTCAGCGCGGATGCCCTCGGCGAGCAGCTCGCGCAGCCCGTCGGCAAAGGATGCGTGGACGAAGCGGGTGGTGCAGCTCACCTCGGCGGCCAGCGCGTCGAAGTGCGACTCGGCAATCGGGTCGCGGTCGATCGCGATCAGCGTGCCCGTCGGGCCGAGGCGCTCGGCGATCAGCCGGGCGTGGCCGCCGGCGCCGAAGGTGCAGTCGATGGCGAGAAGGCCCGGCTGCGGATCCAGCGCCTCGATCAGCTCGCCGGCGAGGACCGGGACGTGGGAGGCGGTCATGTCATAAGGGATAGTGAGCATCACGCGGTGGCCGGCGCGTCGAACGCCGCCGAGATGTCGAAGATGTCGGCCGCGAGCTGGTCGTTGTAGGCCGTCCAGGCGTCGCGGTTCCAGAGCTGCAGGTGGTCGCCGGCACCGACGACGGTCACCTCGCGCGTGAGCTTGCCGTGGTCCATGAGGAACGGCTGCAGCGGCACGCGGCCGGCGCTATCGAGACCCGCGGGCATCGAGTTGGCAGACAGGAAGGTCATGATCTTGCGCCCGCGCTGGCTCATCGGGTGCACGTCCTGGAGCGCCGCGCGGCGGAAGTCGTCGTAGCCGGCCGTCGGCCAGATCGCGACGCACGGCTCGATGTCCTTGGCGAGGACGAGGCCACCTTCGAGCGCACCCCGATACCGCGCAGGGACCGTGAGCCGGTTCTTCGCGTCGAGGGTGTGGTCGGCTTGGCCGGTGAACGAGGTGTCCATGAGGACGGGCGCATCGCTGCAAGGAAGAAGAAGGGCCGGGGTGGAGGAGTGGGAGGAGCTCCTCCACCCCGGTCCGTAGGTGGCGTTCTATCCCACTCTCCCCCACGATGCAACACCTATCCCACACATTTCCCCACCTTCGGACCCCAGGCGCGCCAAGAACGGCCGAGAACCCGCATGGGGACGGGCTTTCCGGCGGTGGGACGCGGTGGGAGAACTTTTGGCCAGCGACGCACGTCGCATTGCAAAACGGCGGCGCGCAGGGGCGATTGCGGAATTCGCGCCGTTCCGTCCGCGGGGTGTGCGTGCGGTGGGGACTGTGGGAGGACCGTCGACAGCTGTCCACGGCATGGCTCCCGCAGCCGCCGACCGCCGTAGCATTCGCCCTATGCGCACCTCTTTCCTGCCCCGCCTCGTGCCTGCGTTGGCGGTCCTCGCAGCCGTGGCGATCCCCATCGCCGGCTGTGGCGACAGTTCCTCCAGCTCCAACAGCGCCGGCAACCCCGGGGCCGACCCCGCCGCGTTCCTCCCCGCGGCCTCCCCCGTCTACGTCGAGGCGCAGGTCCAGCCGACCGGCGACCTGAAGGCCAACGCGACGACCGTCGCCAGCAAGATCCTGCGCACCGGCGATCCAGGCGGCAAGATCGCCGGGCTGCTCGACAAGGGGCTCAAGGACGACGGGGCCAGCTACGAGCGAGACATCGCGCCGTGGCTCGGGCAGCGGGCGGGTCTGGCGGTCGTCGGCATCGGCGCCGGCGGGAAGGACCCCGACATCGCCGCGGCGATCGCGAGCAAGGACGACGACGCAGCCCAGAAGTTTGTTGATGGGCGCAAGGGCGCGAGCGACCGCGAGTACCGCGGCGTCAAGTACCGCTACAAGGCCGACGACGACCTGGCGGCCGCGGTCGTCGACCATGCGGTGCTGATCGGCACCGAGCGCGGCTTCAAGTCGGCGATCGACGCGCGGTCGGGCGACACGCTGGCCGGCTCGGCGACCTTCAAGAAGGCGCGCGAGACCGTCGGCACCGACGGGCTCGGGTTCGCCTACGCCGATCCGGGCCGGTTCTTCGACCTCGCGGCTGGCGCCGCGTCGGGGAAGGCGCCGGGCGTCGATGACGCGCAGCTGAAGATGTTCAAGGGCTTGCTGACCGGCAGCGGGCTGCAGTCGGTGGCGGCGAAGCTCGATGTCGCGAGCAACGCCTTGCGGATCGATGCCGCGGCGATCGGGCTCAAGACAAAGGCCGGCAGCGGCGACGGTCCCGGCGCGGCCGCCGCGGTGCCGGCGGGGTCATGGCTGAGCGTCGGCGTCGGTGACGTCGGCGGCACGATCTCCAAGGCCATCAGCTCGCTCGGTGACTCCGGCGCGACCGGCGGCATGGACCCGGCGACGTTGTTGCAGGGGTTGCAGTCGCAGCTCGGCGTCGACGTGCAGAAGGACCTGTTGTCGTGGATGGGCGATGCGGCGCTGTTCGTCCGCGGGACGTCGATGGACGACCTCGGTGGCGCCCTGGTCGTGACGTCCAAGGATCCGGCGGCGTCGCGCAAGGCGATCGGGACGTTGCGCAAGCTGCTGGAGGGGTTGAACGTCAAGACGGGCGCGCTGAGCGGCGCGGGCGCGTCGGGCGCCGACGGCTTCTCGGTCGACGTCGGCCCGCTGCCCGCCGGTCTGCAGGTCGCGGCCAAGGGCGACAAGTTCGTGATCGCCTACGGCAAGGACGCGCTGTCTGACGCCCTGGACCCGTCGAGCACGCTCGGCGACTCGGAGCCGTTCAAGACGGCGGCCGGGCTGCTGGGCGGCGCCAAGCCGTCGCTGTTCCTCGACACCCCGCAGGTGGTCAAGCTGCTGTCCTCGGTGGCGGGCGATGACGAGGACTTCGTGAAGGCCAAGCCGACGCTGGACGCCTTCGGGCCGGCGGCGGCGGGCATGTCGTCAGACGGCGACGTGACGCGGCTGAAGATCGCGGTGGCGGTGCCGTAGGCGCGTTGTGGTTGCTCGTGCGCGTGCCGGGGATCACGGCACG
>JBEVLC010000229.1:0-7903 GCA_040509415.1 Baekduia sp.
GACCACCCCGCCGCCGCGCCGCCCGCGCCGCCCGCCCCGCTCAGCCTCCTAGCAACTCCACCAACTCGCTCGGGTCGGCCACCAGCGCGACCGCGCCCGCGTCACGCAGCTCCTGCTCGCTGCCGATCCCCCACAGCACCCCGACGCACGGCAGTTCGTGCGCCCGCGCACCCAACACGTCGAACTTGCGATCGCCGACCATCACCGCCCGGCGCGCGAACGGCAGGCCCTCCAGCGCCCGCGCGATCGTCAGCGACTTCGCCTCGTCGCGCGCCTGCAGCGACGGGCCGTAGATCGCCTGGAAGCGATCGCGTAGCCCGAGCTGCTCGAGCAGCGGCTCGGCCAACGCCCGCGACTTCGACGTCGCGACGACGAGCGGCATGCGCGCCGCCAACACCTCGAGCGCCTCCGGGATCCCGTCGAAGACGGCGCTCTCAGCCGCCATCGTCTCCCGATAGCGCGCGCGGTAGGACACCACCAACGCGTCGACCTGCTCCTCGTCTTCGGCAAACAGCGCCATCGTGCGATGCAGGGGCGGACCAAGATGGGGCAGAAGCTCGATCGCCTCGCGCGGCGCAAGCCCGTGCTCGCCGAGCGCCGCATTGATCGACGCCACGAACGCGACGCGGGAGTCGACGAGCACGCCGTCGAGGTCGAACAGCACGGCGTCGGCGCCGGTCAAGTCCATCAACTTCCCGCCTTCCGTACGCTGTAGCGCCGCATTGCCGCGCCCGCACCCTCCGGAACCGTCAAGAACGAGCGGCCGTCACGGCTCAGCGCGAGCGACTCGCCCTGGCCCTCGCGGCCGAGCTGCGCGCTCCCGACGCACGGCTTGCGCGCCAGCGTCGCCGCCAGCGACGCGCCCGGCTTGCGGGTCCACGCGTACAAGGCCGTGTAGGTGCGGATCGCGATCGTGCGCCCGTCGCCGCTAACGTCGCCCGCCGTCGCCAGGCCGGCGAAGCCGAGGCGCAGGTCGCCGGTGTGGCGGAGCACCGCCTCGCCTGAGGCGTCGCGCGCCGGCGCCTGGCCCGCGTAGACGCCGGAGCGGCCGTCAAGGCGCTTGGTGACGATCACGATCTCCCCGGTCCGCGAGTCGGCGAGCAGCGTCTCGGCGTCGTGCGCACCGTCGGGGTAGGTCAGCCGCAGGCGGGTCGCGGCGGCCGTCGTCGTCGGCCCGTCGAGCCGTGGTTCGGGCACGCGGTAGATGTCAATGGCGTTGCGAACGGACTTGTTGTCGCCGATGTCGGCGAGCAGGAGATCGCCGCCGGGCCCGACCGCGATGTCTTCCCAATCGGTCGCCTCGGCGCCCGGGACGTCGAGCGACGCGATCAGCGAGCCGTCGCTGCGCAGCGCGAAGATCCGCGCACGGTCGCCGGAGTCGTTGTGCGCCCACAAGACGCCGGGCTGCGACGTGCTGGCGACCAGGCCGGAGAGCTCGGTCGCCTCGGGCGCCCCGAGCCGGCCGGTCACCACGGTGCGCAGCCGGCCGCAGATCGCCGGCGCCGCGGGCTGCTTGGCGCCGGTGGTCGTGGTCGTCGTGGCCGTCGCGATCGTGCCCGTCGTCGCCGGCGCGTCGCCCCCGCCACACGCCGCCAGGCCCACGGCGACGCCGAGAACCAGCGCGGCGAGATGCGGGAGGCGAACGAAGGACATCGACAGCCCGCCACCCTACTCGGCGCATCAGCGCCCAGATCAGCGCACGACGAGCGCGACCGACGCGACGCCGCCGCTCACGACGCGCAGCCGCGCGCCGGCACGAGCACGAACCTCAACCTGCAGCGGATGGTCGCGGCGCACCCGCCGCACACGCGCCACGACCCGCCATCGGCGCCCGCGCCGGACCTCGACCCGAAGGACCCCATCAACGAACGGCACCGCCCACACAGCCGCGCGGCCCCGCCCCACCGGCGCGACGTCGACCGGCAGCGCGAAGCCGCGCGCATAGGCCTTGAACCGGCCCGTCAGCGGTCCGCGCCGGCCGCGAACCCGCAACCCCGCGCGATGGCCGCGCGCCGGATCCTCGAGGAACTGCCAGGTGACCAGGCCCGCGCCCGCGGCCCAGAGACGATGCAGGCCGCGCCCGACGACCGCGCCACGACGAGCCGCCGGGATCGCCCCCGTCGCCCAGTTCAGCTCGGTGATCCACAGCCGCGGCGACCGCCGGGCGAGCAGATGATGGTCTTGCGCCGAGCGCAGGATCGCCGTCACCTTGCCGACATCGGCGACCGACACGTCCAGCGACGACCGCGCCGGACGATCGGGCTCGCCGACCGACAAGGGGTGGAACGCGAGGACGTCGAAGTCGGGCTTTCCCGGACACGCGACCGGCCCGCGACCCGCCGGCGGGCCGAGGCAGAGCAGCGCGCGCAGGAAGCGCACCGGCGTCATCCGCCCGGCACCGTCGGCGCCCTCACCGGCGGGCGCCAGACCAGCCGCCACGATCGTCGCGTCAGGCTGCACCGCCCGAACCGCTCCCGCGAAGGCCTGCAACATCCTGCGGTAGTGCGCGGGCGCCCACGGCACCCAGCGACCGTCGCGGACGATCCATTGCGGCGACAGATAGCGCGGCAGGTTCGGCTCGTTCCAGGCCTGGAAGGCGGCGACGCGCGGCAGCGCCATCCCCGGCCGTGCCGGATCCGGCCACGTGCCCGAGTAGCGGCGCGCGACCGCGGTCGCAAACGCGGCCAGCTCGCTCGGCCGCGGCGCCCACGAGCCGGCCGCCGCGAAGCGCCACCGGCGCGGCGCCTCGGCGTAGGGCGGCGCGTGCGCGATCGTCAGCAGCGGCGTCAGGCCGGCCGCCACGGCGCTGCGAACCGCGGCGTCCTGCGGCGCCCAGTCATAGGCGGGATCGCCGGGATCGGTCGCGTCGGCGGGCGGCGCGCCCGGCAGGGCGCCGCGCCAGCTCATCTGGATGCGGACGACCGACCCACCAAGGTCGCGCGTGGCGCCCATCGCCCGCGCGCGCACGGCGCCGTCGAGGCTGAGCATCAGGCGGCTGTCAGAGATCCCACGCACAAGGACGGGCGAGACGGCCGTGCCGCCACGTGCGCCAGACGGCCGGCCGGGCGCGGCGGCGAACAGCGCCCGCGCCGACGGCACGTCGCGTGACGGCGTCGGCCGTCCTCGATCGCGCCCCGGCACGACGACCGGCCCCAGCGGCTGCGGTGGCGCCTCGTCAGCGATCGGCGGCCGCGGGCTGACCAGCGGCGGCTGGTCGATCGAGCCCGGGTCGTAGGCGACCTGCCCGGCAGCGAGCGCCGAAGCCGGCACCGCACCGAGGACGACGACCGCCGCCACCCACCACGGCTGTCGCCTGCGAGCTACTTGATGCCCTTCACGCGCTTGACCGTGAAGCGCGTCGGTGCAAGCACGCGCACGTTGCCGGCCTTGTCGCGCAGGACCGTCACCAACGCGAGCTTGGTCTGTCGCGCAGCCCGCAGTCGGCTCCGCCCCTTCTTGGACACCTTGACCGTCACCTTGACCACGCCCGACTTCGCGACCGTCGCGCGGCCCTGGCCTACGACCGTCGCCTTCTTCTTGGCGGCGGCCATGACCGCCGCCGCCTTGGGCAGTTTCGCGCCATCGTCGACATACAGCGTCTGCGTCACCGTCCCCGCCTCGCTGACCACCAACGAGTCGGTGAACTTGCCACCAAGCAGCGCCCGGAAGGCCGCGGTCGGCTTCTTCAGCGACGCCGGCAGCGTGAGGCGCGCACTGGGCAAGACGGTGTCCTTGAGCGGGACGGTCTGCGGCGCCGACGCTGAGGGCAGGCCTGGAGCCGGCGCGGGCGATCCGGGTCTGGGGCCAGGCCCTGGTCCCGCTTCCGCACACGCCCCCACCGGCCGCTGGATGTCGTTGAACACCGTCACCCCCGACGCGAAGCTCCGCGCTTGGGAGACGTACACGCTCCAGCTCGGCGACAACCTGGTGGTGAAGCTCCCGCTGAACGTGGTCCCCGTGCCGAAGAACGTCTGCCGGCGCACGCGGTTGACATTCGTCCGCGCCGACGCGCCGTCATCCAACGATGCGCTGACCCACAACGTCGAACCCGCGTCGCGCGTCCCCGAGAAGGCCGTTGGCGTCCCGCACACCGCATCGCTCAGCGTCGGTTGCCCGGTGATCGCGACCGTCCGCGACAGCCCCGCGTCGACATCGGTCACCGTCACCTGGTCGCCGGCGACGACCGGCACGCCAGAGATCATCGCGAACCCCTGCGCGGTCGCCGTCGCGATGACCGCGCCGGCGCGCACGAGGTCCACCTTGTAGGTGTCGCTCTCCCCCAGCCCATCTCCGAAGCCGTAGCCGTCGATCTCGGCACCCGCATCCGCCCCGGCCGCTCCCGACGTGTCGGTCCACGTCGCGACATACAGCCGCGCTGACGCGGGCGCCGCGCCCACGGCGAGGACGACAGCGGCCAGGGAGAGCATGGTGCGCAGGCGCAAGGCGATTCGCTTTCGGAGGACGGAAGCCAGCATGGGCGTCGACATGATGGCCGTCGAGGCGAGCTCCATGGGCCACTCCCCGTCCGGAGGCTGACCCCGGCAAGCCTCATTGCACGCCGTCGGCCGCGCCGCCTAGCCTCGCGCGCCCATGCTCCGCGAAGCCAAGAACGCCGCCTGGGCGCCCTCGGGCCGCTGGTGGCGGCGGCGCATCGTCTTCACGGCCGGCCGGCTGGTCGCCGCCCGCGGGCTGCGCCCCGCCGAGCACGCAGCGCTGGAGATCGAGCAGCGCGACACCGCGGTCGCGGTCCTCCAAGCACCTGGCGGTCGCACCTACTGGTGGTGCATGGACCGCTTCTTCTGGGAAGACGATGGCCTCAGTGCCGATGACGTCTACGCCTTGGCCTACGAGCGCGACCACCGCGCACGGCGGCGGCTCGCCCGCGCCCGTCAGACCGTCGCGCTCGGCCAGGCGCCGCCTACGCCGCGGCGCGAGTCCATCTCCCGCGATGTCCGCCGTGCCGTCTGGGAGCGCGACGGCGGCGCCTGCGTGCAGTGCGGCGACGCCTTCGAGCTGCAGTTCGACCACATCATCCCCGTCGCCCTCGGCGGCGCGACGACGCCCGAGAACCTCCAGGTCCTCTGCGGCCCGTGCAACCGCACGAAGGGCGCGGAGGTCGACTAGGGCCAGCGCCGCAGCGCCGCCCGCGCCGCGGCGTCGCCCGGCACGCCGTGCACCGCCCCGCCCGGGAACGCCGCGGCGCTCCCAAGGAACAGCCCCTTCAACGGCGTGCGATAGGGCGAGAGCGTCGGCACCGGCCGGAAGACCACCTGGCGCAGGACGTAGCTGCCGCCGCCCACGTCACCCGCCACGAGGTTTGCGTTGCGCGCCTCCAGATCACGAGGCGAGAGCACATGCCGCGCCAGCACCCGGTCCCGGAACCCCGGCGCGTAGCGCTCGACCTGCGCCTCGACGCGCTCCACCTGCCGCGCCGTCGCCACCTCATCCCACACCGCGAGGTCATGTGGCCCGTGCGTGTAGGCCCACGCCGTGTGCTTGCCCTCCGGCGCGCGCGTCGGGTCCGCCACCGTCTGCTGGCCCAGCAGCAGGAACGGCCGCTCCGGCAGCCCCCGGCCTGAGGCGGCGATGGTGTCCAACAGCTCCGCCTCGCCTCCGCCGACGTGCACCGTCCCGGCGCCCCGCACCCCCGGATCGCTCCACGGGATCGGCCCGTCCAGCGCCCAGTCGAGCTTCAGCGTCGCCGGACCGTAGACATAGCGCTTGATCAGCTCGCGATACCACCGCGACAGCGCGTCGCCAGCCAGCCGCGCCAGCGCATCCGGCATGACATCAGCGATGACAAGGTCCGTGCCGACCCACTCGCCGCCCGCGATCGTCACGCCCGTCACCCGGCCGCCGGCCGACGTCACCGACTCCACCCGCGCGCCTGTGCGGACCTCGCCCCCGAGCGACTCCAAGTACCCCACCAACGCGCCGGCCAGGAAGCCCGCGCCCCCACGCGGGCTCGGCCAGCCGACCGCGTGGCCCATCAGGTTCAGGTACGCCGACGCGATCGCGCTGCCCGCGCGCTCCGGCGGCGTGTCGCCGTGCATCGCGGCGCCATGCAGCCACGCCCGCGCATCGCCGCCCGCAAACAGCCGCCGCGCCAGCGCCACCGACGACTCCGGCAGCAGCCGCGCGAACCCGAGCGTCCCCAGCGGCCCCATCGACGCCAGCAGCTTCAGCGACCCGCCGACCGGTGGGAAGCCGGCGAGCATCGTCGCCCGCAGCGCCTCCCACGAGTCCAAGAACGGCTCCGCGAACGCCGCCCACGCCACGCCGTCGCCGGCCCGACCCGCCTCCAGCGACGCGACCGTCGCGGCCATGTCCCGGGAGAGCACCGGCGCCGGTCGCCCATCCGGCAGCGGGGTCGCGTAGCAGCTTTCCGGATGCACCCACTCCAGCCCGTGCTCGGCCAGCGGCATACGCGCGAAGACCGGCGACGCCGCCCCCGCCGGGTACACCGCCGAGAACACGTCATGGTGAAAGCCGGGCAGGGTGAGCTCCTCGGTGCGCACCGCCCCGCCCGCGCGATCGGACGCCTCCAGCACGACGACCGACCGCCCCGCTTCCGCGAGCGCGATCGCCGCGGCCAGCCCATTGGGCCCGCTGCCGATGACGACGGCGTCCAAGCTCACGACGCGATCTGCCGCGCCAGCTGGTGGAGCATGCTCAACCGCTCGACCTCACCTTGACCCCAGAAGGCGTGTTGTGCGTCGCGCCCGGCCACGCGGTAGGCGCGATCCAGATGCCACGGCATCGGGTCCCACGTCCCCGCGGCCCGCACCCACGCCACGCCGTCGAGCTCGTACAGCACCAGCCGGTTGTGGCCGCTGCCCATGAAGTGGCCCTGGTGCGTGGTGAGGTCGAGGCCGACCAGCGGCGTCCCGCCCTCGGGCACCGCGCGCGGCTCGTCGTCGCCGTAGCGGGCCAGGCCGTCCTCCAGCGCCGCGAAGTACGCCGCCAGCCCCGCCGGGTCCTCGGGCGTGACGAGCGTCGTGATCGTCACGTACCCGCGCGTGAAGATCGGTCGCCCGGAGTCCGTTCCGGCCGCCACCTCGATCTCGAACGTCTGCCCGTCCAGCCCGCCGGGCCGCAGCGGCGTGAAGCGCCCGATCTCCGAGGCGTAGTCGGGCCAGGTCTCGACGCGGGTCAGCGCGTCGATGACCGCCTCGGCCGACGGCATCCGCACCGGCGGGTAGGTGTGCCAGGTCTGCTCCTGTGGCGGCGCGACCTCCGGTGTCAGCTCGCCCAGGCGCGCGAGGACATAGCGGCGATCCGGGTTGTAGGCCTCGCGGTCGGCGATGGTCTCGAACCCGATCCCCCAGCCGCGCCGTGCGTCGTCGGCGTAGGCCTCCGGAAACCAGTCGCCGAGCAGCAGCGCCGCGCCCTCCTCCAACTGCGCGCGCGACAGCGTGCCGCGCGCCGAGCGGTCGGTGTGGAAGCGCTCGCTGCCGAAGGCCTTGTGGAACGCGGCGAGGTCATTGAGGTGCAGCCGCCGGTGCGTGTCCTTGTTGTACCAGTAGGTGGTCAGGACGCCGAAGGCGAAGCGCAGGTCGTAGACCTCGCGGTCGTCCACCGCACGGCGGTAGTAGGCGGCGTTGAGGAAGTCGGTGACCCACGGCGCCGCATCGCGGCCGGCGATCGAGGAGCCCGTCATGCGAGCGAAGCGCAACGGCCCCCAGTGCGGAACCTCGCGCTGGCCCTCCTGCACCGCGGCGCCGTCGACGTCATCGAGGTGCTCGGGAAGCTCCTCCTCGGTGACGGGACGGTCGCTGCTCGGATGCTGGCTCATGAGGGCTCCTTGGCTGGATCGGGTGGCTCGCCTCCACGATCCTCTCCATGTCGGCGTTCCACATCCGTCTTCCCCCCGCTAGGGCTCCGGAGAAACCCGCAGCCCAGC
>JBEVLC010000230.1:0-3682 GCA_040509415.1 Baekduia sp.
TCAGGCTCGGACGCGGCGCGATCCATGGTGGACATGATCGCGTCGCTCCGCGCGTTCGAGGCCGGCCAGCGGGTGATCCACACCATCGACGAGACGCTGGGCAAGGCGGCCACGCAGGTCGGCTCGGTCACGGGCTGACCTTAGTCCTGCCGCACCCCGTCGGATCTCCGTCCAGCGCCTCAACTTCCGCCCCCTCAGGCCGACCACCCCGGACGCATGCTCGAAGGACTCAACTCCGCCGCGGCGGGCATGGCTGCCCAGCAGCAGCGCATCGACGCCGTGGCCAACGATCTCGCCAACGCGAACACGACGGGCTACAAGCACGTGCGCGTCGGCTTCAGCGACCTCGTCTACACCCAGACCGGCCGCTCCTCCGCCGCCGGGCCGCAGACCGGCGCCGGCGCCCGCACCGTCGACGCCGGACGCGGCTTCGCCCAGGGCGCGCTGCAGCGGACGGACCAGCCCCTGGACGTCGCCATCCAGGGCGACGGCTTCATCAAGGTCCGGCTCCCCGACGGTCGCCAGGCACTCACGCGCGACGGCTCGCTGAAGCTCGACAACGCGGGCCAGCTCGTCACCTCGAGCGGAGCGAAGGTCCAGCCGGCGATCACGATCCCAGCGGGCGTCAACGCGAGCGAGATCGCGATCGGGCCGGACGGCACGGTGCTCGCCGCGGGCCGCCAGGTCGGCCGGATCGAGCTCGTCACCGTGCGCTCGCCGCAGCAGCTCCAGCCCGTCGGCGACAACGCCTTCCTCGCGACGCCGGAGTCCGGCGCCACCCGCCCGGCCCCCGCCGCGACGATCCTCTCCCAGGGCGCGCTCGAGATGTCCAACGTGGACATGGCCGACGCGATGGTGGCGATGATCGAGTCCCAGCGCGCCTTCCAGCTGACCTCCAAGGCGATCCAGACCCAGGACCAGATGTGGGAGATCGCCAACGGGGTGAAGCGATGAGCGGCCTGCCCGCGATCGCCGACGCGCAGCTCCCGCGCGAGGTGCGCACGGGCTCCGAGGCCGACAAGCGCGCCTACAAGGCCGCGCTCGGCTTCGAGCAGGTGCTGCTCGGCGAGCTCGTCTCCGAGATGACGAAGTCGACGCCGTCGCTGTCCGAGGGCCCGCGCGCCGACGCCGTCACCGACGCGATGACCGCCTCGCTGGCCGCGGCCGGCGGGATCGGCCTCGCCCCCCAGCTCTACGCCACGCTGCGCAAGGAGTCCGCGTGATCAACCCGATGCTCGAGGCCGAGCTGCTCGCCCACCTCGACGGGCAGATCGCCTCCGCCCGCCGCCTGCTCAAGCTCGTGCTCGGCCAGGGCGAGGCGATCCGCGCCCGCGACACCGAGGGCGTGCTCGGCAAGCTCGCCGAGATCCAGACGGAGATGGGCCGCCGCGGCCGCCTCGAGCAGGACCGCACGAAGCTGCTCCAGGACGCCGGCGTGCTGCTCGGCCTCCCCGCGCCGCAGGTCACGCTCGAGCGCCTCTGCGCGCTGATCACGGCCGCGGGCGGCCGCGCGGCGCGCGAGCGCTCCGCCGAGCTGCGCGGCCTGCTCGGCGAGATCGCCCGCGAGCACGGCATCAACCGCGCGCTCATGCGGCAGGAGCTCGCCTTCCTCTCCCACCTCGTGCGGCTGATCGGCCAGGAGCCCGAGGCGGGCTACCAGCCGGGCGGCCAGACCCCCGACGCCGCCGGACAGAGCGCGCCGCCGCTGCACCGCACCCTGGACCTGAAGGCCTGACGCGATGCCGATCTCTTCCTTCTACGGCCTCCAGACCGCGATGCGCGGGCTCCTCGCCCAGCAGCGCGCGCTCGACACGACCGGCCACAACATCGCCAACGCCTCGACGCAGGGCTACTCCCGGCAGGAGGCCGTGCTGGCCGCCGCGCCCGCGACGTGGATCCCGCAGGGCGCCGTCCAGGGCGGCGCCGGCGCCCACCTGGGCTCGGGCGTCGACGTCCAGGCCTACCGCCGCGTGCGCGACACCTTCCTCGACCTCCAGTACCGCGCGCAGGCCACGCGCCTCGGCGAGGCCTCGGCCCGCACGGAGGGCCTGGACCGCGCCGAGCTCGCGCTCGCCGAGCCGTCCGACGACGGCATCAACAAGCAGCTCTCCGAGTTCTGGGACGCCTGGAGCGATCTCGCCAACTCGCCCGACGACGCGGCCGCGCGCCAGTCGCTGGTGGAGAAGGCGGGCGCCGTGGCGGAGGCCTTCGGGATCGTCGACAGCCAGCTGAAGCTCGTGGGCGAGCACGCGCAGGCCGAGTACGACGCGCTCACCGCCGCCGGCGGCGAGGTCGAGACCACGGCGCGCGAGATCGCGGCGCTCAACGACACGATCAAGCGCTTCGTCACCGCCGGCGACACGCCGAACGACCTCATGGACCAGCGCGACCTGCTGCTGGACAAGCTCGCCACGCTCGGCACGACGTCGATCACGAGCCTGCCCGACGGCACCGTCGAGGTCGTGTTCGGCGGCCCGGGCGACCCGCCGATGATCGATGCGGCCGGCTATCACGCGCCCGCGCTGTCGAACCCGGGCGGCCGCCTGGGCGCGCTGCGCGACCTGGCCACGGTGCCGGGCGGCGTGATCGACTCCTACCGCCAGGAGCTCGGCACGGTCGCCCAGACCCTGGCGGGCGCGGTCAACACGCTCCACGGCACGCCGTTCTTCACGGTCAACCACGCACCGCCGGCCTCCTACGGGGCCGCGAGCCTGGCCGTGGCGGTCACGCCCGCCACCGTGCGCGCCGACGCGTCCGGCGACAAGGGCGCGAACAAGATCGCGCTCGCCATCGCCGAGCTGCGCGGCAAGGGCCCCGACTCCGACTACAACAAGTTCATCGCCCGGGTCGGCTCCGAGGTGCGCGAGTCCGTGCGCCAGGAGGCCAACGCGCAGGCGCTCTCCGACGCGGTCCTCGACCGCCGCGACAGCGTCTCCGGCGTCTCGCTCGACGAGGAGATGGGCAACATCGTGCGCTTCCAGCGCGCCTACCAGGCCTCGTCGCGCGCGATGTCGACGATGGACGAGATGCTGGACGTCCTCATCAACCGGACCGGCCGCGTGGGGCTGTAGGCCATGGCGAACACGCGCATCACCACCGGGATGACGCAGCGCAACATCCTGGCCGACCTCAACCGCGTCAACGAGCGGCTCGTCCGGACCCAGCAGAAGGTCGCCTCCAACAAGGAGATCACGCGGCCGTCGGACGACCCGTTCAACACCTCGCGCGCGCTCGCGCTGCGCACGTCGCTCGACGGCACGCAGCAGTACCAGCGCAACATCGAGGACGCGCAGGGCTGGCAGGAGACCGCCGAGCAGGCGCTCAACACGATCACCGAGGCGATCCACCGCGCGCACGAGCTCGCCACGCAGGGCGCGACGGACACGACCGACGCGAACGCCCGCGAGGCGATCGCGCACGAGCTCGACCAGCTGATCGAGAGCGTCAGGCAGAGCGCGAACACCACGTACCGCGGCCGCTACGTCTTCTCGGGCACGACGACCGACGTCCCGCCCTACGGCACGACGGACGCCTACGCGGGCAGCGCGACCGACATCGAGCGCCAGATCGGCCCGGGCGTGGCGATCACGCTCACGCTCGTCGGCTCGACCGTCCTCGGCGGCGGCCAGGCGGCGGCGGACGGCAAGCCGCTGCACGTCCTGCGCGACCTCGCCGACCACCT
>JBEVLC010000231.1:0-13047 GCA_040509415.1 Baekduia sp.
GCTTCATGGAGTCGAGTTGCAGACTCCAATCCGAACTGAGACCGGCTTTATGGGATTCGCTCACCCTCGCGGGATAGCAGCCCTTTGTACCGGCCATTGTAGCGTGTTTGCAGCCCTGGACATAAGGGGCATGATGACTTGACGTCATCCCCACCTTCCTCCGAGTTGACCCCGGCAGTCTCCTACGAGTCCCCGGCATTACCCGCTGGCAACATAGGACAAGGGTTGCGCTCGTTGCGGGACTTAACCCAACATCTCACGACACGAGCTGACGACAGCCATGCACCACCTGTGTAGAACCCCGAAGGACACCGTATCTCTACGGCTTTTCTCTACATGTCAAACCCAGGTAAGGTTCTTCGCGTTGCCTCGAATTAAGCAACATGCTCCGCCGCTTGTGCGGGCCCCCGTCATTTCCTTTGAGTTTTAGCCTTGCGGCCGTACTCCCCAGGCGGGGCACTTAATGCGTTAGCTACGGCACGGAACCGGTTGATACGGCCCCACACCTAGTGCCCAACGTTTACGGCGTGGACTACCAGGGTATCTAATCCTGTTCGCTCCCCACGCTTTCGCTCCTCAGCGTCAGTTCCGGCCCAGAGTGCCGCCTTCGCCACTGGTGTTCCTCCCGATATCTGCGCATTTCACCGCTACACCGGGAATTCCACACTCCCCTACCGGACTCGAGTCACGGCAGTTTCAGATGACCGCTCCGCGTTGAGCGCGGAGATTTCACACCTGACTTACCGAACCGCCTACGAGCTCTTTACGCCCAATAAATCCGGACAACGCTTGGCCCCTACGTATTACCGCGGCTGCTGGCACGTAGTTGGCCGGGCCTTCTTCTGCAGGTACCGTCAATTTCGTCCCTGCTGAAAGCGGTTTACAACCCGAAGGCCTTCATCCCGCACGCGGCGTCGCTGCGTCAAGGTTTCCCTCATTGCGCAAGATTCCCTACTGCTGCCTCCCGTAGGAGTCTGGGCCGTGTCTCAGTCCCAGTGTGGCTGATCGTCCTCTCAGACCAGCTACCCATCGAAGCCTTGGTAGGCCATTACCCCACCAACAAGCTAATGGGCCGCGGGCTCATCCCGTTGCGGAAGCCGAAGCCTCCTTTCCTCGCTCCTACTGATGTAGATGCGAGCACATTTGGTATTAGCCCCGGTTTCCCGGGGTTGTCCCAATCAACAGGGCAGATTACCCACGTGTTACTCACCCGTTCGCGGCTTTGCCCCCGAGCAAGCTCGGGTTCGTCGCTCCACTTGCATGTGTTAAGCACGCCGCCAGCGTTCGTCCTGAGCCAGGATCAAACTCTCCGTGAAGTTACCTACACACCGACACACCCGAAGGCGCGCCGGATTACGAAGAGCTGTCAAACCTCATGTGGCACGAGCAATACACGTCTCGTACCGAGGGATGACGGGATTCTTTTTCAGACCCTCGCGCCCCGTAAACGGGACCGAGGGGTCGAACCTGGACGCGCACCTCCGACCCGACTGAGTCGAAAGGCGCGCATGCTGTTGAGTTTTCAAAGACCGTCGCGCCCTGTCGGGAAGGGGATACCTTCGAAAGGACGCTCCGCCGAGCCGAAGCTCTAGGAGCGGGGCCGAGCAGTTTAGCACTGTTCGGCCGCGGGTGCGGGCTCCGGTCAGACCGGCGTCCGTGCCCCGCTGCGCTGGAGTATACGCACAGTCCGGCGCGCCACGTCGTGTGGGTAGCGCGACGGATCGCCGCAGGGGATCGCCGCGTCGGGCAATCCCTTGTGACCAAAGGCTATCCGCCTCAGCAACCGCCGCGCAAGGGCCAACCGGTCCACAGCGACCCGCCACGATAGGTCGCTCCCGAACGTTCGGACGACCGGCCCGACGTACGTGCCCGGTTTGAACCTCGCAGTCCGAAGCGAAACGCAGGTCAGGCCAAGCGCAGGCGCCGGAAATGCCGCTTGCCGACCTGCAAGACGTGGCCGTCCAGGCGGTCCGGCGCGACGTCGACGTCGGCCTCCCCCAGCGCCTCACCGTCGAGCTTGACCCCGCCCTGAGCCAACAGGCGGCGCGCGTCCGAGCGCGAGCGCCCAAACGCGTCGGCGATCAGCGCCGGCAGGTGCACCGAGCCGTTCTCGGCGCTGAAGGCGTGCTCATCGACCTCGTCGGGCGCCTCGTGGCTGACGAACACGCGATCGAAGTGCTGCACGGCCGCCGCCGCGGCCTCCTCGCCGTGGAAGCGGGCGACGATCCCCCGCGCCAGCGCGCGCTTGGCGTCGCGGGGCCCCGTGCCCTCGGGCGGGCGGGGCACCGCCAGCAGCGAGAACCAGGACTCCATGGCCTCGTCGGGCAGCCGCATCGTCTTGCCGAACTGCTCGTCGGGGTCCTCGGTCACGCCAACGTGGTTGCCCAGCGACTTCGACATCTTCTCGGTGCCATCGATCCCGGGCAGGATCGGCATCGTCAGGATCGTCTGCTCAGGCTGCCCGTATGCGCGCTGGACATCGCGCCCCAGCAGCAGGTTGAAGGTCTGGTCGGTCCCGCCGAGCTCGACGTCGGCGGTGATCGCCACCGAGTCATAGCCTTGCAACAACGGATAGAGCGTCTCCAGCACCGAGATCGGCTGCTGGGCAGCGAAGCGCTTGGCGAAGTCGTCGCGCTCGAGGATCTGGGCCACCGTCGCCACACGCGCGAGGCGGAACAGAGCTTCGGCGCGCATATCCAGCCACTCCCCGTTGTGGCGGACCTCCAGCAACTCGGGATCGTCGCGCAGCACCGTGAAGGCCTGCTGGCGGTAGGTCTCGGCGTTGGCATCGATCTCGGCGCCACTCAACACCGGGCGTGTCGTGGAGCGCCCGCTGGGATCCCCTACGCGCGCGGTGTAGTCGCCGACGATCAGGACCACCCGATGGCCGAGGTCCTGGAACTCGCGGAGTTTCTGTAACACCACCGTGTGGCCGAGGTGGATGTCGGGCGCCGTCGGGTCGAGCCCCAGCTTGACCCGCAACTGGCGCCCCTCCTTCTCGGCGACCTCGAGCTTGCGGGCCAGGCCACCCTCAGGGAGCGACTGATGGGCGTTGCGCAACAGCGCGGAGGCGGTCTCTGACGGCTGGGCCATGAAGGCCCAATGCTAGAGTTCGGAGCCGTTCGCGGGCAGCAGCCGCCACCCCGCGACCTCCTGCCTCGTGCCATTCCCGCCGAGGCGCCGCGCCGTATGAGCGACCCCACCGCACCGCATCTCGCGCCCGTGCCTGATCCAGGCCCGCCCACCCCTCCGCGCGTTAAGACGAAGGTCAAGAAGCTGCGGCTGCTCGCGATCCTCGTGCCGCTCGCGCTGCTGGCCGTGGTCTCGACCGTCTTCGGGATGATGATGGCCGTCGCCTCCGACCTGCCGGCCCTCGAGCAACTGCCGCAGGTCGCCAAGCGCAAGAACTCGGTCCTGACCGACATCCACGGCACACGCCTGACGACGCTGACCTCCAACCAGGGGCGGATCATCGTCACGGGCGACCAGATCGGCGCCTACGCCAAGTACGCCGTCATCGCCGTCGAGGACCAGCGCTTCTACGAGAACTCTGGCGTCGACCTACGTGGCATCGGCCGCGCGTTCTTCCAGGACGTGGTGCAGCGTCGCCAGGCCCAGGGTGGATCCACCATCGCCCAGCAGTTCGTCAAGAACGCGCTCCAGGCGCAGACCAAGCGCACGGTCTTCGAGAAGCTGCGCGAGGCTGCGATGGCCTATCACCTAACGCGCAAATGGTCCAAGGAGCGGATCCTCACCGAGTACCTCAACACGGTGTACTTCGGCAACGGCGCCTATGGGATCGAGGCCGCGGCGCGCACCTACTTCAGCGCCGACCCCAACCACAAGGGCTGCGGCACGCCCGGCAACACGATGTGCGCCGCCCAACTCACGCCGGCCGAGTCGGCGCTGCTCGCCGCGATCATCGCGTCCCCCAGCCGCTTCGATCCCGTCGCACACCCCGCTGCCGCGACGGGTCGCCGCAACATGGTGCTCAAGAAGATGCTCGACCAGAAGCGCATCTCCGAGCCGGTCTACGAGGATGCGATCCGCGAGCCGCTGTACTCGGCGATCACGCCGCCGCACGTCGACACCCTGGAGGGCTCGGAGTACTTCGTGTCGTGGGTGCGCCAGAGCCTCGTCGACCAGGTTGGCCCGCAGCGGGCGTTCGAGGGCAACCTCCGGGTGCAGACGACGCTGGACGCCGACCTCCAGAAGGCGGCCCAGCAGGCCGTCAACAACTACCTGTCATGGCCGGGTGGCCCCACCGCCTCGGTCGTGGTGATCGACAACAAGTCGGCCGAGGTCCGCGCGATGGTCGGCGGGCGCGACTACGACAAGGCGCCGTTCAACCTCGCCACCCAAGGCCAGCGCCAGCCCGGCTCCTCGATCAAGCCCTTCATCTTGGCCGAGGCGTTGCGTCAGGGCATCGGACCCGGGGCCGTCTTCCCGTCGCGCAAGCGCTACTTCCGCGTCAGCAAGGGCAGCAGCGAGATGTTCGTCGTCAACAACTTCGAGGACAACTACGCCGGCCAGTCGACGGTCGCCAACGCCCTGACGTTCTCCGACAACTCGGTCTTCGCCGCGCTGGGCATCCAGGTCGGGACCAAGAAGGTGGCCAGACTCGCCGAACGCATGGGCATCCGGACGTCGGTCTCGTCGAACCTCGCTATGACCCTCGGCGGACTGCGCGAAGGCGTGACGCCGCTGGACATGGCGCACGCCTACGAGACGTTTGCCGCTGGGGGCAAGCGCATCAGCGGGACGCTCGGCACGAGCAAGGACGGGCCTGTCGGGATCCACCTGATCACCAAGCGCAGCGATCCCGACGACGTCGTCAAGCGCAACAAGCCCAAGACCAAGCGGGTCCTGTCGGCCAAGCTCGCCGCCATCGAGACGGAACTGCTGACCGGGCCCGTCAAGCACGGGACCGCGGTCCGCGCGCAGTACGGGGGCTTCGCGGCCGGCAAGACCGGCACCACCGAGAACTCCGGCGACGCGTGGTTCGTGGGCTTCACCCCGCGCTGGACGATCGCCGTCTGGGTCGGCTACCCCACCACCTTGAAGCCGATGCTCACCGAGTTCCGGGGCTCGCCCGTGACCGGCGGCACCTTCCCGGCCATGATCTGGCACGACTTCGTCGTCGCGGCCAACAAGATCATCGACGACCGCAACGCCGAGGAGCGCAAGGCGAAGGGGCTGCCGCCGCTGGAGCCGACCACGTCGGTGCCGTCGACGACCCAGGCCGCGCCGACGACCGTGCCCCAGGAGGGCGCGGCACCGGAAGACGGGGGCACCGGCGGCACGGACGCAAGCGGCGTGACGCCGCCGGCGACCACGACGCCGAAGACGACCACGCCGCCACCGGCACCGACCGTGCCGAAGACCACCACGCCGCCGGCGCAGACGACGCCAGCGACGCCGACGACACCAGTTGCTCCCGCTCCAGGCGCCGGCGGCGGAGGGACGGGTGGCGACACCGGTGGAACCGGGGCCGCGACCGGCGGCACCGGAGTCGACTAGCCGAGGCGTCGGGCGGCGTGTCCGCCCCGGATCGTCGTGGCTGACGGTCGACGGAGCGCCGATGGGCGCCAGCCCTTCAAGCTCCGCTGTCGGCCGTCAGGCGCGGCGAGACGGCGCGGAGACGCCGCGCGACACATAGCGGTTGCCCGCCGCGCTGAAGCGCCACGGCAGCTCGACCGCCTTGGTGATCCCGATCCGTGGCCCGGCGATCAGCTTGGGGTTCTTCCATCCGTCCTCGCATGGATGGATCAGGATCGGGCCCTCGAACAGGTTGGTGTTGTTGAGCTCGAGGTCGATCCCCAGCGCCTGGGTCAGCTTGCCCGGGCCGTTGCAGAGGTCGACCTCCTTGGCGACGCCGCGGCGCGCGTGCATCTGCGCGACGCCCTCGATCGGCTCCAGCGCCCGGATCAGGACGGCGGCGCCGACCTCGCGGTGCTCGCAGACCGCATTGAGCAGCGCGTGGATCCCGTAGGAGCGGTAGATGTAGGCCTTGCCCGGGTCGCTGAAGAGCACCGACGTTCGCGCCGTCAGCCCGACATAGGCATGGCAGGCGGGCTCGGAGTGGTGATAGGCCTCGGTCTCGACGATCACCCCCGCGCAGCCGCCGTGCTCCACAACGCAGCCGACTAGATCCTGAGCGACCTCCACCACCGGGCGGTCGTAGAAGGACGGCGCGAGCGCCACGACTAGGCGGTGAGCAGCGCGCGGGCCTGCTCGAGCTGCTCGCGCACGCGCGCCAGCGCCGTCCCGCCCTCTGAGGCCTTGGACTCCAGCCACGAGGACTGGGCCAGCACCGCGCGAGCGTCCTCGCCGAGCGCTGGCACCGCGACGTCGGCGAGCGAGCGGCCGCTCTGCACCGACTCGCGCACGAGGCCGGCGATCACGCCATGGGACTCGCGAAACGGCGTCCCCTGCTTGACCAGCAAGTCGGCCAGATCGGTCGCGGCGATCAGCTCGTCGCTGGCCGCAGCGCTCATGCGCTCGCGGTCGAAGCGGGCGCCGGCGATCATCCCCGTGGCCGCGGCGAGGCAGAGGCGCAGCGTGTCGACGGAGTCGAACAGGTGCTCCTTGTCCTCCTGCAGATCTTTGTTGTAGGTCAACGGCAGGGCGTGCATCACGCCGTGCAGCGCCTGCAGGTGGCCGACGATCCGCGGTGCCTTGGCGCGCAGCAGCTCGCCTGCGTCGGGGTTCTTCTTCTGGGGCATGATCGACGAGCCCGACGACCAGGCGTCGGGCAGGACCAAGAACCCGAACTCGCTCGAGGACCACAGCACGATCTCGGCGCCGAGGCGCGAGAGGTGCGTCGCGCAGGTCGCGGCGGCGCTGAGGTAGTCCAGGATGAAGTCGCGGTTGGCGACCGCGTCGACCGAGTTGGGCGACACGCTCGTGAAGCCGAGCTCGGCCGCGACCATGCGGCGGTCGGTGTCGAAGTTCACGCCCGCCAGCGCGCCGGCGCCGAGCGGCATGACGCCACAGGCGGCTTCGACGGCGGCGAAGCGATCGCGGTCGCGTGCGGCCATCCAGAACCAGGCGAGCAGGTGATGGGACAGGTAGATCGGCTGCGCGCGCTGCAGATGGGTGTAGCCGGGCAGCGCCCAGTCGAGATGGCGCTCGGCGGCGTCGACGAGCGTC
Organism: Baekduia sp.; assembly: GCA_040509415.1. Taxonomy (GTDB): domain Bacteria; phylum Actinomycetota; class Thermoleophilia; order Solirubrobacterales; family Solirubrobacteraceae; genus Baekduia. Next base: position 7,153 of record JBEVLC010000231.1, read on the forward strand.
GACATGTAGGTGCTGAGCTGCGCCTGCGCGCTGCGCGCCGCTTCGCGCGTGAAGAGGGCGACGTCGGTGACGACCTGGTCGTTGCGCGAGCGGGCGGTGTGCAGCGTGCCGCCGGAGCGCCCGGCGATCGCCGTCAGCCGCCGCTCGACGGCCATGTGGATGTCCTCGTCGTCAACCTCGAACGGGAACGTGCCGTCGCGCAGCTCGGCCTCGACCTGGTCGAGGCCCGTCAGGATCGCGTCGCGGTCGTCGGCGCCGATGATCCCCTGGGCCGCGAGCATCTTGGCGTGCGCGCGTGATTGCGCGATGTCGTGGGGCCACAGCCGCTGGTCGAAGCCCAGCGACGTGTTCATCTCCCGGAAGGCCGGGTCCTGCGGTTCGGCGAAGCGCGACATGTGGCGGGCAGTCTACGAGCGGCCCACGGAGTCGGCGATCTGGGCGACCTGGGTCGCCAGCGCGAAGCCCAGCAGGTAGAGCGAGAGGCCCCAGCCGACCAGGGCACCCGACCCCGGACGGTAGAAGCGGCGATCGCGGGTGCGCCAGTCGATGATGCCGGCGGTTGCGAGGCAGACCAGGCCGGTCGCCATCAGCGCCCACGGCGCCCAGCCGGTGATCAGATAGCGAGCCTCGAGGTGAAACTCCGATGCGATCGCGGAGACCGTGCGGTGCCAGAGGAGGATCGGGAGCGCCGCCGCCGCGGCGAAGCCGGCCGCGCCGGTCCAGCGAGCCCGTCGCCGCGCGGCTTCCTCGCTTTGCCGTCGTGAGCCCGCGGCCATGGTGGGAATCGTCCCACGACGTGCAAGCGCTGTCAGGTCAGGATCTCTGCGAGGGCAGTCGCGACACGGTCGACCTGGTCCTCGCGCATCTGTGGGAAGAACGGCAGCGCCACGGATCTCGCCGCAATGTCTTCGCAGATGGGGAACTCGCCCTCGCGATGGCCATAGGTCTCGCGGTAGAAGCTCATGAGGTGGATGGCGGGCAAGTAGGGCTTGGACTGCACGCCGCGGTCGCGCAGCGCGCGGATGACGTCGTCGCGCGACGGCCCCTCACGCGGGACTTGGACGACGAAGACGAACCAGCCGCGCACGTCACCGGCGTGGCGCGCCCCGTCCTCACACGGCAGGCCGAGGCCGCGCTCCGTGGCGAGCGACGCCAGCGCCTCGCGATACAGGGACGCCACGCGGGCACGACCAGCAAGCAGGTCGTCCAGGCGCGTGAGCTGGACCGAGCCGATCGCGCAGGCGATGTCGCTCAGGCGGTAGTTGAAGCCGAGACGATCGTGATCCAGCCACCCCATGTCGGGCGCGCGACCCTGATTGCGCTCGGAGTCAATGCGCGCCTTCTGAGCCGCATCGCCGAGCGTGATCATGCCGCCCTCGCCCGTCGTCATCTGCTTGTTGGCGTAGAACCCGAAGACCGCCGGGTTGCCGCGACCGCCGACGGCGGGTCCGTCGTAGTGGCGGGCGCCGAGCGCCTCGCAGGCGTCCTCGACGACCGGCAGCCCGAGCGCCTCGAAGGCGGGCAGGTCGGCCGGGTAGCCGAAGATGTGAACGGGCAGCAGCGCGGTCGTGCGCTCGGTGATCGCCGCCGCCGCGGCGGCCGGATCGAGGTTGAGCGTGACCGGGTCGATGTCGGCGAAGACCGGCCGCGCGCGCTCGAAGACCGGCGCGTTGGCCGAGGCGACGAACGAGAACGGCGAGGTGATGACCTCGTCGCCCTCCTTGACCCCGACTGCGCGCAACGCGAGGTGCAGGCCACTGGTGCCCGAGGAGACGGCGCTGGCATGCGCGGCCCCGACGCGCGCGGCGAACGCCTCCTCGAACGCCGGCACCCGCGGCCCGAGCGACAACTGCCCGGACCGCAGGACCTCGATGACCGCCCGCTCCTCCTCGACGCCGAGGACGGGCTGAGCGAGCGGGACGATCTCGGTGTCGGCGTTCGCGCTCACGACGAGCGCGCCTCCGACGAGGAGGAGCGCACACCGCCGCGCGGACCGTCCGGGCGCTTCTGCTCGGCGAACTCCAGCGAGTCGACGAGTGCCTGCCACGAGGCGGCGATGACGTTCTCGTGCACGCCGGTGGAGCCCCAGACGTCGGTGCCGTCGGAGGCGTCGATGAACACGCGGGTGACCGCGTCGGTGCCGTGCGTCTCGTCGAGGATGCGGACCTTGAAGTTCACGAGCTCGACGCTGGCCAGATGCGGGTGGACCTGGACGATCGCGGCCCGCAGCGCTGCGTCGAGCGCGTTGACCGGTCCGTTGCCCTCCGCGGTCGTGACGTAGCGCTCGCCGTCGAGCCAGACCTTGATGGTGGCCTCGGTCTCGACCTTGCCGTCGGCCCGCTGCTCGACGATCACGCGCCAGGACTCCAACCGGAAGAGCGGCTCGTACTCGCCGGCCTCCTGGCGCAGCAGCAGCTCGAACGAGCCGTCAGCCGCCTCGTATTGGTAGCCGCGGTGCTCGAGCTCCTTGACGCGCTCGATCACGCGCGCGGCGCCGGCGTCGTCCAACACCAGGCCGGCGGCCTGGGCCTTCTCCAACACGGTGTGCTTGCCCGCCAGCTCGGAGACGAGCAGCTCGCGCTCGTTGCCGACGATCGACGGATCGCTGTGCTCGAAGGTCGTCGCGTCGGCACGGATGCCGGCGACGTGCAGACCGCCCTTGTGGGCGAAGGCGCTGCGCCCGACCCACGCGGCGCGCGGGTCCGGGTTGCGGTTGAGCAGCTCGTCGACGAAGTGCGCGGTCTCGGTCAGCTTGCCCATCCGCTCCGGGCCGATGAGGTCGTAGCCGAGGCGCAACTCCAAGTTGGCGATGATCGCCACCAGGTTGGCGTTGCCGGTGCGCTCGCCGATCCCGTTCATCGTGGCCTGCACCTGCGTCGCGCCCTCCGCGACGGCGGCCAGCGTGTTGGCCACGCCGCACTCGAGGTCGTTGTGGCAGTGGATGCCGAGGGCGACCTGCTCGCCCAGCGCTGCGCGCGCAGCACTCACGGCCTCGGCGATCTGGTGGGGCAGCGAGGAGCCGTTGGTGTCGCACAGCACGACGCGCTCGGCCCCGGCCCCGGCGGCCGCGCGCAGGCACTGCAGGCTGTACTCCGGATCGTCGCGGAAGCCGTCGAAGAAGTGCTCGGCGTCGTAGATGGTGCGCTTGCCCGCGCCGACCAGGAAGGCGACCGAGTCGGCGATCAGCTCGAGGTTCTCCTCCGGCGAGACGCGCACAACCTTCTCCAGATGCAGCCGCCAGGTCTTGCCGACGATCGTGCAGACCGGCGCGAAGCACTCGGCGAGGATCTTCAACGCCGGATCGTCGGCGGCGGCGACGTCGCGCCGGCGGGTCATGCCGAAGGCGACGATCTGGGAGTGCTGGAGCTTCTCGGCGGCGAGCAGCCCGAAGAGTTCGAGCTCCTTGGGGTTGGAGGCCGGGAAGCCGGCCTCGATCAGGTCGATGCCGAGCGCGTCGAGCTTGTGGACCACACGCACCTTCTCGGCGGCGGTGAGCGACATGCCCTCGCCCTGCATGCCGTCGCGCAGGGTGGCGTCGTAGGTCTCGATCTTGGTCATGGTGATGCGGTTCCTTTGGAAGATGGGTGACAGGCCAGCGAACAGCGGGCAGCGACACGCGACGCGCACGAGGCGCGCGTGTCGCTAGCGAATTCGCCGACCAGCCCCCATCTAGGAAGCAGCGACCTTGGAGAAGTGGTGCGCCGGGACCGGGTCCAGCCAATGGGCGTAGCGGTCGCTGCGACCATGCAGCGCGTCCTCGAAGGTCTGCTGCACCGCGCGGGTGATCTCGCCGGGGCGGCCGGTGCCGATCGGGTGGTCATCGACCTCGCGGATCGGCGTCAGCTCGGCGGCGGTGCCGGTGCAGAAGATCTCGTCGGCGAGGTAGAGCTCGGCGCGCGCGATGTCGCGCTCGACGACCTCGTAGCCGAGGTCGCGGGCAATCTCCATCGCCGAGCGGCGGCTGATGCCGTCGAGGATCGACGCGGTCTGGGGCGGCGTCACGATCACGCCGTCGATCACGACGAACATGTTCTCGCCCGTGCCCTCGCAGACGAAGCCGCGATCGTCGAGGAGGATCGCCTCCTCGTAGCCGGACTTGTGGCACTCGATCTTGGCCAGGACCGAGTTGAGGTACTGGCCGCTGGCCTTGGCGTGCGGGATCAGCGAGGCGCCGTCGATCCGACGCCAGGAGGAGACCCGAGCACGAACGCCATTGGCCTTGCCCTCGTCGCCGAGGTAGCTCCCCCACTCCCAGCTCGCCAGCGTGACGTCGACCGGCGCGTCGAGCGGGAAGAGGCCCATCGTGCCGTAGCCGCGGTAGACCAGCGGGCGGATGTAGCAGGAGCGCTGGCCGTTGCGGCCGATCAGCTCCAGCGTCGCCTCGCGCAGCTGCTCGGCGGTGAAGGGGATGTCCATGTAGTACAGCGACGCCGACTTGAAGAGTCGCGCGATGTGCTCCTGGTGGCGGAAGACCGCGGGGCCCTTGGACTCGGTGTCGTAGCAGCGCACGCCCTCGAAGACCCCGGTCCCGTAGTGCAGACCGTGGGTCAGCACGTGGACCTTGGCGTCCTCCCAGGCGACGAACTCGCCGTTCATCCCGATGAGGTCCGCTGTCTCCACGCTCGTGTCTCCTTCGTTAACCCAGTGCCGCGAGCACTGCTGCCGTCGCCTCGGCGGTGCTCGCCGTTCCTCCGAGGTCTCGCGTCCGCAGCCCCTGGTCAAGGGCCTTGTCCACCGCCGATTCTAGGGCGAGCGCCTCGGATTCCAAAGCGAGGCCATGCCGGAGCGCCAAGGCGAGTGACAGGAACATGGCCAGCGGGTTGGCGATCCCCTGCCCGGCGATGTCCGGCGCCGAGCCGTGGACGGGCTCGAAGAGGCCTGGGCCATCGCCGCCGAGGCTGGCGCTGGGGAGCATCCCGATCGAGCCCGTGAGCATCGCGGCCTCGTCGCTGAGGATGTCGCCGAAGAGGTTCTCGGTGACGATCACGTCGAAGCTGGTCGGGTTGGAGATCAGCTGCATCGCGGCGTTGTCGACGAGGACGTGCTCGAGCGTGACGTCGGCGTACTCGGCCTCGTGGAGGGCGACGACGGTCTGGCGCCACAGCCGGCTCGTCTCCAGGACGTTGGCCTTGTCGACGGAGGCGACCTTGCGGCGTGCCGTCTTGCGCGCGGCCTCGAAGGCGGTGCGGGCGATGCGCTCGATCTCCTCGACGCTGTAGGCGCAGAGGTCCGAGGCGGTCGTCTCGGTGCGGGTCTTGTCGCCGAAGTAGATGCCGCCGGTGAGCTCGCGGACGACGAGCAGGTCGGTGCCCTCGATGATCTCGCGCCGCAGCGGGCTGGCGTCATAGAGCGCCGGCAGCGGACGGACCGGACGGAGGTTGGCGTAGAGCCCGAGGCCCTTGCGCAGGCCGAGCAGGCCCTGCTCGGGACGGGGCTTGGTGGCGTCGGTCGTGTCCCACTTGGGACCGCCGACCGCGGCGAGCAGGACGGCGTCGGCGCGCTTGCAGGCGGCGAGGACGTCGTCGGTCAGCGCGGTGCCGTGGGCGTCGATGGAAGCGCCGCCCAGGAGCTGCTCGTCGTACTCGAACTCGCCGAGGGCGTCGAGCACCCGGATCGCGGCCCCCATGATCTCGGGGCCGATGCCGTCTCCGGGCAGGGTGACTATGCGCTGGGCCATGGCCGGGAAGTTATCCGGCCATGGCCCCAGCGGATGTCGTGGGGTCTAGCCGGCGCCGAGGATGGCGCCCACGATGTTGGGCGTGAACGGCTCGGTGCCGTTGGCCAGCGCGGTTCCGGAGAACCCGTTGGCGTTGGCGTAGGCCAGCTCCCTGGACAGGTCGCCGACACCGTTCGACGCCGGCAGCGGCGCGATGGCCACCGTGCTCAGCGTGCCGA
>JBEVLC010000232.1:0-19135 GCA_040509415.1 Baekduia sp.
TCCTCGGCGATCTCGCGCAGCACGGCACGGGCGACGCAGCGCGACCCGGCCTTCGCGGCGGCGACGTGCTTGACGCAGACCTCGAAGCCGACCGTCGCCGTCCCCGGCGGGATGTGCAGGAGCGCCAGCGACGTCGCGGCGTACTCCATCATCCCGATCAGCCCCGGCGTCGAGAGGACCGGGACCGCGAGCGCGCCGCGCACGTCGGTGAGCAGCATCCCCTCGGCGACGAACTCGTGCTCGTGGATCTCGGTGGTGCTCACCGGCCGCACGTTATCGTCCGCCGCCGCATGGACTTCGACTCCCGTTCCCCGGTGGTCGTCCTGGCCGGCGGTACCGGAGGCGCGAAGCTCGCCCGCGGGATGGCCGACGTCGCCGGAGACGACCTCGTCGTGATCGCCAACACCGGCGACGACGTCGAGCTCTACGGCGCCTACGTGGCGCCCGACCCCGACCTCGTGACGTTCTGGCTCGCCGATCGCATCGACGAGCGCGGCTGGGGCCTGGCCGGCGACACCTTCGCCGTCATGGACGGCCTGCGCGAGTTGGGCGTCGACATCTGGTTCAACCTCGGCGACCGCGATCTGGCCTACGGCGTGCGTCGCGCGCAGTTGCTGGCCGGTGGCGCACGGCTGACCGAGGCGATCGCCGAGCTCACGGCCGCGCTGGGCGTCAGCGCCACCGTCCTGCCGATGGCTGACGCGCCGGTCCGCACCAGCGTCCGCAGCGGCGACCGCTGGGTGCCGTTTCAGGAGTTCATGGTGCGCGAGCGCGCCGCCCTGCCGATCGACGACGTGCGCTACGACGGCATCGGCGCCGCGACCGTCACGCCTGAGGCGCTGGCCGCCGTCGCCGCAGCGAAGGCCATCATCGTGGGACCCTCCAACCCGGTGATCTCGATCCGCCCCATCCTCGCCGTGCCCGGCATGGCCGACGCGCTGCGCGCCAGCGCGGCGCCGGTGGTCGCGATCTCGCCCGTCGTTGGCGGCCAGATCGTCAAGGGCCCGACCAAGCCGTTCCTGGAGTGGACGGGCGCCACCGTCGACGCCGCAGGCGTCGCGGGCTACTACGGCGATCTGCTCGATGGGCTCGTCGCCGACGAGCAGCTCGACGGCCTCGCCATCCCCACGCTGCGCACCGACACGCTGCTCGCCGACCCGGCCGGCCGCGCGCGCGTCGCCGAGGCCACCCTGCGCTTCGCGGAGGGCCTGCGGTGATGGCGGGACGTCGCGGCCGGACGATCGCCGTCCTGCCGATCAAGCGCTTCGGCTCGGCCAAGCAGCGGCTCGACAACGGCCTGTCGGACGGCACCCGCCGCGCGCTGGCTGAAGCGATGGTCACCGACGTGCTGATCGCACTGCGGCGCGCCAAGTGCGTTGACGAGGTGCTCGTCGTCTCCGGCGAGACGATGGCCGTCGCGCTGGCCGCCGGCTACGACGCCGCCGCCGTCATCGACGACCCCGACGACATCGGCCACAGCGCCGCCGCGCGGCGCGGCGTGCAGGCCGCGATGGAGCGCGGCGCGACCCGCGTCCTGCTCGTGCCCGGCGACTGCCCCGCGCTGGACCCGGTTGAGCTCGACGAGCTGCTCGAAGACGCCGAGGGGGTCGCCCCGCCCGATGTCGTCGTCGTCCCCGACCGCCACGGCGAGGGCACCAACGCGCTGCTGCTCACGCCGCCCGACGCGATCCAGCCCGCCTTCGGCCCGGGCTCGCGCGAGCGCCACGAGCGCTTGGCCCAGGAGGCCGGCGCGACCTGCACGGCGATCGCCGTGCCGACGCTCGGCCTCGACGTCGACACCGTCGACGACCTCGCCGCCCTGCGCACGGCGCTGGAGGACGTCCGCGGCGGCGCCTCGCACACCCGCGGCCTGCTGGCGCGCTTCGGCCGCGTGGGCGGCCGATGATCACGGCCCGGGCATTGCCGGGCCTCCCTGAGGTGCGCGCGGGCGACGACCTGGCCGCGCTGCTGAGCACCGCGCGCGACGCGCTGGACGCCGGCCGGACAACCGGCTTCGGCGCCGGAGAAGTGCTGGTGGTCGCCCACAAGGTGGTGTCCAAGGCCGAGGGTCGCGTGGTGGCGCTCGCCGACGTCGAGCCGTCGCCGCGCGCGCGAGAGCTGGTAGCGCGCCTCGGTGGCGACAAGGACCCCCGCCACGTCGAGGTCGTCCTGCGCGAGAGCGCGGAGATCGTGCGCGCCGAGTACGGCGTCGTGATCTCTCGCACCCACCACGGCTTCGTCTGCGCCAACGCCGGCGTGGACGCCTCCAACGCCGCGGGCGACGGCGAGCTGATCCTGCTGCCGATCGACCCGGACGGCTCGGCCCGTGCATTGAGGGCCGCGCTCCCCGGCCATCCCGCGGTCATCATCGCCGACTCCTTCGGACGCGCCTGGCGCCACGGACAGTGCGACGTCGCGGTCGGGATCGCCGGCCTGGCGCCGCTGGAGGACTGGCGCGGGCGCTCCGACGCCCACGGTCGCGAACTGCGCGCCACGTGGATCGCCACCGCCGACCAGGCCGCCGCGGCAGCCGACCTCGCCCGTGGCGGCAAGGACGCCGGCGAGCCCGCGGTCGCCCTCGCCGGCCTCGAGCGCCACGTGACCGTCAACGACGGCCCGGGCGCGCAGGCCCTCGTGCGCAGCCGCGCCGAGGACCTCTTCAGCTAGCCCGCGAGTTCGCCCTCCGGGCGAACCTCGCAAGGCTCATCGCCGCCTGGGCGATTAGCCCAGCGACTCCACTTTCAGCTCCCGCTTGCCGCTCGGCGTCGACACCGCGACCGTGTCGCCCGGCGCCGTGCCGATCAGCGCCTTGGCGACCGGCGACTCCGCCGACAGCTTGCCAGTCTTGAGATCGGCCTCGGTGGCGCCCACGATCGTGTACTTGACCGTCTTGCCCGACTTGACGTCGGTCACGTTGACGGTGGCGCCGAAGGTCACGACCGTCGCGTCGGCGTCGGACTCGACGACCGTCGCGTTGCGCAGGCGCTCGGTCAGGCGGGCGATCTTGGTCTCCAGGTGCGCCTGGTCCTCCTTGGCGGCGTGGTACTCCGCGTTCTCGGACAGGTCGCCCAGCTCACGAGCGACGAGGATGCGCTGCGCGATGGTGCGCCGCCCCTCCCCCTCGAGCTCCTCGAGCTCGCTCTTGAGCTGTGCCAGTCCCTCGCGGGTGATCGCTTCGGCCATGCCCCAAACCTATAGCGGGACGCCGCGCGCGGCGTCCCGCCTCGCCGCCAGCTCCTCCAGCTCGGCCAGGGCGCGGTCGGTCTCACCTTCGGCGGCCATCGCTGCCGCGAGATGACGCGCGGCGGCCGTGTAGGACGGCATCGCCAGGACGTCGGCAACCGCCGCTCGGATCGCCTCGACCTTCGCCGATGGCTTCAGCGACACGCCCGCGCCCGCGGCGACCATGCGGGCCGCGTTGTCGGGCTGGTCGCGCCCCATCGGCAACGCCACGACCGGCACGCCCGCGGCCAAGGACTTGATGATGGTGCCGTGGCCGGCGTGGGTGACGACCAGCGCGGCGTGCTTGAGCACCTCGGCGTGCGGCGCCGCGGCGACAACGGTGACGTTGGGCGGCACGGCACCGAGCGCGTCGGGCTCCAGCGACGGGCCGAGCGTGACCAGCGCGCGGACGGGCAGCGCGCCGAGCGCCGTGACGATCCGCCCCAGCAGATCGCCCTGGGCCATGTAGGTCGAGCTGAGGCCGACGAGCACGAGCGGGGCGTCGCCGGGCGGCGGCGTCCACTCCCCCGCCCACGCCGGGTCGGCGAGCCGCGGCCCGACGTAGCGGACGTTGGCCGGCAGCCGCGGCACCGCGAAGTCGAAGGCCGGGCTGGTCAGGACCAGGAACCGCTCGGCGGCGTGGATCTGATCCAGGGGATGAGCGACCGGGGCGAGCTGCTGCTCCTGGCGCGCGGCGTTGAGCGCGTCGCGGCCCGAGCCCCACAGGCGCAGCGCGATCTTGTCCATCACCTTGAGTCGCAGCCGCTCCACCGCGTTGCGCGGCGGCGCCCAGCCGCTGCCGTAGGGCGGGGCGCCCGTGCCCGGAACGACGTAGCTGCAGGTCAGCAGCAGCGCCTGCGGGATCCCAGCCGCCTCGGTCGCGGCCTGCGCGCCGAACATCAGCGTCGGGTTGACGACGACGTCGGGGCGACGGCGGGCGATCTCGGCGGCCGTGTCGCGGGCGTAGCGCGCCGCCGGGCCGAAGGCGATCCCGTCGCGAAAGCGCTGGAAGGCGCCGAGCGGCGTCTTCGCCTCCCAGTCGCGGGCGAGGTCCTCGTCGGGCGAGTAGGAGCCCTTGTTGGGCGCGGTGGCCCACGGGATCCACTCAGCGCCGGTCGCCTCGACATCGGGGCCGAGCACGTCGTCGGCGAGCACGGTCACGTCGTGGCCGGCGGCGACGGTGGCGCGGACGATCGACAGGATCGGCGGCGTCTCGCCGCCACCCTCCCACAGCGTGAACAGGAACTTTGACATGGTCTTCCTCGGCTCGGGCATGGACTAGGACTTGGTACAAGTGGCGAGCGCCGCGACGAGCGCCCGCATGTGGTCGACGGTCTGCTCCAGCGACAGCCCCATATCGCGGCGCAGGAGCTTCCAGGTGTAGATGTCGGTGGCGGCGATGTGCAGGTTCAAAGCCTGTGCGTAGCCGGGATCGGCGGGGTCGGGGAGCTGGTCGGCGAACGCGCCGGCCACCCAGGAGCGGTGCCCGGCGCGGCCGCGCGCCAGGAACGGCGCGAGCGCCGGAACGCGCTCCTCCAGCGCCAGCATGCGGATCACCGCGTCGCCGAAGGGCTCGTAGTCCTCGACGACATTGGCGACGGGATCCGCGAGGCCGGTCTTGCGGGAATGCTCGGGGTCGAGCTGGTCGGCGGCAGCCTCGAGCAGCCCCTCCTTGGAGCCATAGTGGTTGATCACGGTCTGCTGCGACACGCTCGCGTCCTTGGCGATCGCGGCCAGCGTGACGTCGTCGTAGTAGCGCGCCAGGAAGTGCTCCGTGGCGACCTCCAGGATCCGCTCGCGCGTCACGGCGGCCGCGGCGGCACGGGCGGTCTGGCGATACGGGCGGCGACCTTCGACTTTCATTTGAGTGACGATAAAGCGAATACGGAGGCCGGCGCAAGTGCGGCCAGCACTACTGTTGCGGGCCATGGGTCGCTCTCGCCGCCGTGCGCGCACCGCCGCCACCGCCACCGCTCCCGCCCCGCGTGCCGCCGACCGCAAGCGCGCCGCGGCCACCGTCTCCCCTGCCGAGCTGCGCAAGACGCTCGGCGCCTACCTCGCCGGCGCGATCGTCCTGGCCATCCTCGTGCTGCTCGGGACGGTGACGCTAGCCGGCACCCTCGCCCCATGGCTGGTGCTCGCGGTCGACGCTGCCGCCGCGTACGCCCTGTACCGCTGGGCCCAGGGACGGCTCGCGCCGCTGGCGCTCACCGACGAGGACCGCGTGCTGCAGACGCTCGCCGGCGGCCTGCTGCTGCTGGCGCTGGGCTTCGCCCTGGTCGCCGCGGTGGCGCTAACACTCGCCTAGGCGACGGCCTCGCGCGGCGCGCCCAGCGGGTGCTCGCGCAAGATGTCATACAACGTGCTGCGCTCCGCCGCCGCACGCCCAGCGGCGTGAGCGGCAGCGACCAGCTGCGGCGGATCCAGGCGCACGCCGTGGTAGCTGCCGGCCAACCGCGAGATCGACTCCTCCATCAACGTCCCGCCGAGGTCGTTGACGCCCCAGCGCAGCGCCTCGGTCGCGGTCTCGATGCCCATCTTGACCCAGGATGCCTGGACGTTGGTGATGGTCTTGCCCAGCGCCAGCCGGAAGACCGCGGTGTGCTTGAGGTTCTCCTCGCGGGAGATCTCCTCGACACCGTGGGTCCGTCCGAGCAGCGTCATGAACGGGATGAACGACAGCGGGACGAACTCGGTGATGCCGCCGGTGCGCTCCTGCAGCTCGCGGATGACCGTCATGTGCTGGGCGAGCTCCCAGGGCTCCTCGAGGTGGCCGAACATCACCGTCGAGGTCGAGCGCAGTCCAGCGCGGTGCGAGGCCTCGATGATCTCGATCCAGCGTGAGACCGGGAGCTTGTTGGGGCTGATGCGCTCGCGGACACCATCATGGAGGACTTCCGCGGCGGTGCCTGGCGTCGAGCCGAGCCCAGCGTCGCGGAGCTGGGCGAAGACCTCGCTCGGCGGCAGACCCGAGATGTCGCACATGTGCGCGATCTCCATCGGCGAGTAGGCATGGAGATGCAGTTGCGACGCCTCGTCCTTGGCCACCCGCAGCCAGTGCAGGTAGTCCTCGAGCTTCCAGTCGGGATGGATGCCCGACTGCATGCACAACTCGGTGGCCCCGTACTCCACGGCCTCGCGGACGCGCCCGCGGAACTCCTCCTCGGAGTGCTCGTAGGCATCGGGCGAGCGCTTGCCCTGCCCGAAGCCGCAGAACGCGCAGCCCACGACGCACACGTTCGAGACGTTGATGTTGCGGTTGACGACGAACGTCACCGTCTCGCCCGCCAGCTCGGCGCGCAGCTCGTCGGCGGCGGCGCGCATCCCTTCGATCGCGCCCGCGTCGGTGGACGCGAACATCGCCGTCAGCTCCTCGATCGACAGCGCCTCGCCCGCCCGCGCCCGCTCGGTCGCCGGCCCCACGAGGTCGGACTGGATCGCGAACGGCGCGTCGGTCCGACCCGAGCCGCGCCGCGGGATGAAGGACCAGTACTTGACCTTGACGACATCCAGCACATGCTGCTCGACCCACTCCGGGTCGAGGTACTGGCCGTAGACGCAGAGCCGCTCGGTCAGCGCCACGCCGTCCTCAGCCAGGCGCTTGCGCACCTGGTGGGGCGACGGGAACGGATGCTCGGGCGAGATGTGGTCACCGTTGGCAGATAGACCCCCCAGGTCGGTCGCACCCGCGGCGACCAGCTCCGGCCAATGCTCGCTCAGGTTCGGTGGCACCTGGATGCCGACGCCGGGCAGCAGCTCGCGCGCCACGCCGATCAGCTCGACCAGGTCCTCCAGCGACACGGCGCTCGCCCACTCCGGCACACCGGCGATCGGCACGTCCCGCAACCCGGTGCGCCAGAACCGCTCCGCCGCGTCGGTCGCGATCTCCGCCGGCTCCTCGCCGTAGTACTTCCGATGCGGGACGAAGTTCTGGAGGATCACCTCCTGCAGGTGGCCGTGCTCGGCATGGACCTCGGCCAGCGCGCGCAGCGCGTCCACGCGATCCTCACGCGTCTCGCCGATGCCGACGAGGATCCCCGACGTGAACGGGATCTTCAGCTCCCCCGCCCAGCGGATCGTCTGCAGCCGCAGCGTCGGGTCCTTGGTCGGCGAGCCCTGGTGGGCGACGAGGTCGTCGCGCATCGACTCCAGCATCAGCCCCTGCGACGCCGTCACCTCGCGCAGCCGCGCCAGCTCCTCGCGCGTCACCGCGCCCAGGTTGGTGTGCGGCAGTAGCCCGCGCTCCAGCGCGCGCTCGCAGCACCACACGACGTAGGCGACGAAGTCCTCGAAGCCCAGCTCGGCCAGGCGCGCCCGCACGCCAGGATGGTGCGCCGGATCGTCCCCGGTCAGGATCAGCAGCTCCTTGACCGAGCGCTTTGCAGCACGATCCAGCAGCGCGAGCACCTCGTCGGGCGTGTGCAGATGCGGCTGGTGCGTCTGGAAGGCGCAGTACTTGCAGTGCGAGACGCACGTCCGCGAAAGCGACAGCGTCAGGTTGCGCGAGAAGGTCACACGGCGGCGCACATCCCTGATCCTACGACCCGGTCGACCGTATCCTCCCGCGCCGATGTCGTCCCGCGCCCTCACCGCCCTCCTGCTCGCCCTCCTGGCCACGCTCGCCGCCGGCTGCGCCACGTCCTCGACGGGCAGCGACGCCCGTCCCGAGCAGGACGCCGAACTGCTGCTGGACTTCGCGCCCAACGCCGTCCACGCCGGCATCTACCTCGCCCTGCAGCGCGGCTACGACGAGGCCGAGGGCGTCCATCTCGACGTCGAGGCCCCTGGCGCGTCCACGGACGGGATCAAGGCCGTGCTCAGCGGCCGTCAGGACCTGGCGATCGTCGACATCCACGACCTCGCGATCGCCCAGGCCAAGGGCAAGGATGTGGTTGGCGTGATGGCGCTCGTGCAGACGCCGCTGGCCGCGATCCTCACCCAGCCCGGCATCACCCGGCCCAGCGACCTGGAGGGCGAGAAGGCCGGCGTGACCGGGCTGCCCTCCGACGACGCCGTCCTGGACTCGATCGTCGCCGGCGACGGCGGCGACCCGGCGAACGTCGGCAAGGTCACGATCGGCTTCAACGCGGTGCAGGCGCTGCTCGCGGGCAAGGTCGCCGGCGCCACGGCCTTCTGGAACGCCGAGGGCGTCGCCCTGAAGGCCAAGCGCCCCGCCATGCGCGAGTTCCGCGTGCAGGACTACGGCGCGCCGTCCTACCCGGAGCTCGTCCTGATCACCTCCCGCGAGACGCTGGAGACCAGCGCGCCCGTGGTGCGCGCAACGATCCGCGCGCTGCGCCGCGGCTACGAGGCCACCATCAACGACCCGGAGTCCGCCGTCTCGGCGCTCACCGACGCCGAGCCGTCGCTCAAGCGCGTGCTGACCCTCAAGCAGCTCGATGCCGTCAGCCCGTCCTTCACGGCCGGCGCCGACTTCTACGGCGAGCTGAACCCGGCGACGCTGGCGAAGTGGGCGACCTGGGAGCAGCGCTTCGGGATCGTCAAGCGCAAGCCCGACGTCGCGACGATGTTCGACCCGGCGACGGCGCGCACCGGGCTCGCGGACGACCCGAACGCCTGAGCTGCGGGAGCGTGGGTGCTACTGGGCGCGGATGCGCTTGAACTCTTGGCGCACCGACTCGGGACGGCCCCACATCTGCACGACCTCGACCCGGCCGCTGCGCGCCTCGCGCACGGCGAGCTCGCCCTCCAGGCCAGCGTCATCGAGCAGCTTCAGCGCGCCGTGGACCGCCGGCGCCGCCGAGGCGTGGCCGAAGCGATGGGCGACGAGGATGCGCCAGTGCCAGTCGTGCCGCGAGTAGGGCTGCGCGTTGACGGTGCTGAGGAAGACGCAGCCGTCGACGTAGCGCGTCTCGTCGAAGATCCGGACGTCGAGCTCGAGGTCGGTCCAATCGTCGGGCAGCGAGTCGACGATCTCCTGAAACGTGTCGGCGAGGGCCATCGCGCCCATCGTATCGGCGACCAGGCCTAGACCAACCCGAAGGTGTCGACCAGCAAGAACAGGTTGAGCGCCGAGATGACCGCTGCGACGAGACCCGCGACGACCGTGGTCAGCCTGCGGTTGACCAGCGCCCCCATGATGTCCTTGCGCCGTGTGAGCAGCACGAGCGGCACCAGCGCAAACGGGATGCCGAACGACAGCACGACCTGGCTGATCACCAGGGCGTTGGAGGGGTCGACGCCGATGGCCAGCACGATCAGCGCCGGCGTCATCGTCACCGCGCGCCGCACGATCAGTGGCACGGCCCGGGCGATGAAGCCCTGCATGACGACCTGCCCGGCGTAGGTGCCGACACTGGAGGAGGCAAAGCCCGACGCCAGCAGCGCCAGCCCGAAGGCGATCGCCGCCGACGGGCCGACGAGCTCCTTGAAGCCCGCGTGCGCTTTCTCGATGGTGTCGACCTCGGGGCCGTTGCCGAAGAACAGCGAGGCCGCGATCACCAACATGGACATGTTGATGATACCCGCCAGCGTCATGGCAATCGTCACGTCGATGCGAGCGAACCGCAGCAGCACACGGCGCTCGGCGTCATCGCTGGCCTTCACCCGGTCCTGGGTCAGCGCCGAGTGCAGGTAGATGACGTGCGGCATCACCGTCGCGCCGAGAATGCCGGTGGCCAGC
Source organism: Baekduia sp. (assembly GCA_040509415.1). Taxonomy (GTDB): domain Bacteria; phylum Actinomycetota; class Thermoleophilia; order Solirubrobacterales; family Solirubrobacteraceae; genus Baekduia. The sequence continues at coordinate 9,866 of JBEVLC010000232.1, forward strand.
AGGATCGAGTCGCTGCCGTCGAAGTGCGGGACGAAGCCCTTGGCCGCCTCGCCCGCGTCAAAGCCGATCCGCAGCGTGTCGTAGAGGAAGCCCAGCAGGATCACGCCCAAAAAGCCGATGATCGCCAGCTCGAAGCGCCGGTAGCCGCGGCTCTGCAGCCCGAGGATCGCGAAGGCCGCGACGGCGGTGATGAGGCCCGAGGGCAGCAGCGGGATGCCGAAGAGGAGGTTGAGCGCGATCGCCGCGCCGACGAACTCGGCCAGGTCGGTGGCCATCGCGATCAGCTCGGCCTGGACCCACAGGCCCCAGGTCACGGGGCGCGGGAAGTGCTCGCGGCAGAGCTCGGGAAGGTTCTTGCCGGTGGCGATGCCGATCTTCGCCGAGAGGTTCTGGATCAGCATGGCCATCAGGTTGGCGCCCAAGAGCACCCACAACAGCAAGTACCCGTACTTGGAGCCACCGGCGATGTTGGTGGCGAAGTTGCCCGGGTCGACGTAGGCGATGCAGGCGACGAACGCGGGGCCGATGAGCGCAAGGCGCGCGCCGCGACTGCGGACACCGCCGGGACGGGCGGCGCGCTCCACGGGCGAGGTGGCCGGGAGCGGGACGACCGCCTCGGCCACGCCGCCGTCGGGCGCCGTCACAGGCTCACCCGCATCGCCGCGGCGAGACGACCGCCGAGCGGGTGGACCTCGTCGCTGGAGCCGAAGCGCGCGAAGATCGGTCCACCGAAGGGCTGCTTGTCGACGACCTCGAACGTGTCGCCGGGCGCGATCCCCCGCGCGCCAAGGTAGCGCAGCATCTCGGGGTCGCTGTCGGAGACGCGGACGAAGCGGCCCGCAGCGCCGATGTCGAGACCGTCCATGGCCAGCGTCGCGGGCTCGACGATCTTCAGATCCGCGGTCGGGATCGGATCCCCGTGCGGGTCGATCGTCGGATGGCCGAGCTTGGCGGCGATCAGCTCCTCGAGCTCCTCGGAGAGGTGATGCTCGAGGACCTCGGCCTCGTCGTGGACGCGATCCCAGGGAACGCCCAGCTCCTCGACCAGGAAGCGCTCCAGCAGCCGATGGTGGCGCAGCACCTCCAGCGCGACGCTCATGCCGTGCTCGGTCAGCCCGACGCCGCGGTAGGGCACGTGCTCGACGATCCCGAGGCCGTCGAGCTTCTTGACCATGCTCGACGCCGAGGCTGCTGAGACCCCGAGACGCTCGGCCAGCGCGTTGGTGCTGACGGCGCCACCCTCGCCGCGCTGCTCGAGCGAGTAGATGGCCTTGGCGTAGTCCTGGACCGCGGAGGAGACTTCGAGCGTCATCAGGACGAAGTTTAGCCAAGCCTGAATCTCACTTCAAAAGGATGCCGAAATCGGCCTCGTATCCTCGACCGCATGGCCACCGTCGACACGCTCTCCACCGGATATGAGGCCTGCACGAGCGGCGCAGGCGTGATCGACCGCTCCGAGGCCGGCAAGCTGCTGCTGACCGGCGAGCAGGCGCAGGCGTTCCTCGACGGCCAGGTCAGCAACGACATCGCCTCGCTCGAGACCGGCCACGGCCGCTACGCCGCGCTGCTGACCAACAAGGGCCGGATGCTCGGCGACCTGCGCGCGCTCGCGACCGATGACGGCCTGCTCGTCATCTGCGAGCGCATCGCGCTGCAGGCGCTCTTCGACCAGGTCCGCCGGGGGCTGATCGGTTGGCAGGCCGAGTTGCACAAGCGCACGTTGGAGCTCGGGCTGCTGTCGCTCGTCGGGCCGCGCGCGGAGGAGCTCGCGCGCGCCGCGGGGCTGCCGATCCCGGGCGAGGAGGAGCACGACGTGGTGGGAGCAGCGGACACCTACGTCGTGCGCACCGACGGCGGGCTCGACGTCCTGCCGGCGGCCGCGCGGGTCGCCGAGACGCGCGTCGCGCTGCTGGCCGCGGGCGCCGTCGAGACGTCGGAAGCCGTCGCCGAGATCGTGCGCGTCGAGCACGGCCGCCCGCGCTACGGGATCGACCTCGACGAGAGCGTGATGCCCGCCGAGGCCGGCATCGTCGAGCGCGCCGTGAGCTTCACGAAGGGCTGCTACGTCGGCCAGGAGACGGTCGCGCGCCTGCATTGGAAGGGCAAGCCGAACCGCCATCTGCGCGGGCTCAAGCTGTCGGGGCCGGTGGCGGCGGGCGCGGCGGTGACGGTCGCGGGTGCCGACGGCGCCGAGGCGCGCGAGGTCGGCCGTGTCGGCTCGGCCGTCGTGTCGCCGGCCGCCGGCCCGATCGCGCTGGCGATCCTGCGCCGCGAGGTCGCCCCCGGCGATCAGGTGCTCGTGGGCGAGCACGCCGTCGAGGCGCAGGTCGTCACGCCACCGCTGGCCTGACGCCGACCTTTGGCGCGAGGCGGTCGGTCCGTCCGAAGCGAGCGCCCCGCGCCAACCGCCGGAGCCCGATCGCCGGAACGGCGCGCCCGGCCCTCAGCCGCTGCCGGGCACGCGTCCTTCCAGCCATGCAGAGCCCCGCGACGGGAGGCCATTCCTGTCCTTCTGTGCGGCGTTCCGTGCCGCGTCTTGCAGGTTCCTTTGCAGATCTTGCACAGGTTCGAAGCCAAATGCGCTCGAACATCTGCCGATTCTGGACCCCAGAACTCAGGAGGCCGTCCGTCCACGCGCGCCCAGCGCCCGCGCGGCGAAGCGCTCCACGCGCGCTCGCGTCACCGTCGCCGACAGCGCGAGCTCCAGCGACGGATGGCCCGCCAGCCACGTCGTCGCGATCCGCAGCGCGCCCACCTCGTCGGGCGTCGCGCAGGCCGTCGCCCCGCGGCCGTCGCCCCCGCGCAGCGCACGCTGTGTCCGCGCCCAGACGTCGGCCGGATCGCTCAGCGGCGCCCAATCAGCCACGCGCCCGCCGACCAGCCACAGCGCGTCGAAGCGCGCGACCTCCGGATGGGCCGCCAGCACGAGCCGCGGCCGCGCGTGCGTCGCCGCCACCGCGCCGCCGAGGCGCTCCAGCAACTCGGCCAGCCGGACCCGCCGGCGCCGCAGCCAGCCGGCCCGCTCGAAGCGCTCTTGGGCCGCCGCCGCGCGCATCTCGCCGTCGAGGTGCGCGAGCAGGGCGCGCCCGCCATCGCCGTCGCCCGTGAACAGCGCCAGCGCCTCGTCGAGCCGGCGCCGGTAGGCATTGGGATCGAGATCGCCCAGGCACGGCGACAGGCAGCGCCCCATCTGCCCATAAGCCGACGGATGCTCACGGCGCTTCATCCCACGCCCGCAGTGGCGCAGAGCGAACAGCGACTGCAACTGCTCAACCAGCTCGGCAGCGGCGAAGCGCCCGCGCAACGGCCCGACGTTGACCGCCAGCCCTGGCGCGGGCTCGGGCGCGATCTCCAGGATCGGGTAGGCGATGTCCAGCCGACAGCGCAGATAGACCCACTGATCGCTGTGTTTCAGCCGTTCGTTGCCCGGCGGGCGCAGCTGCTTGATCAGGCGGTGCTCGGTCAGCAACGCCCCGACCTCGCTGTTGGTCTGCTCCCAGTCGACCGTCTCGGCTTGGGCGATCCAGCCCGTGTCCGGCGACGAGGGCCGGAAGTGCGCCTTGGCGCGCGCCCGGATGTCCACCGACTTGCCGACGTACAGCGGCTGCCCCTCGGCGTTGCGGAAGATGTAGACGCCGGGCTCAGGCGGCAAGGCCGAGCAGTCGATCTTCCGGCGCCGCACGCCGAGCATCGACCGGCCGCCGTCGGTCCGACCGCTGCGTGACGCCCTGCGCCGCTTGGCCGCCAGCAACGCGAGCGCCTGGCCCACCGTGCCCGCGTTGGCGCACAGCCGCGGAAAGAGCGCGCAGAGGACCCGCGCGCAGGTCTCGGCGTCGGCGAGCGCGCGGTGCGTCACGTCGACGTCGATGCCCAGCGACTCGGCCAGCGGCCCGAGCTTGCGCTGGCGCGCGAGCGGGTGCAGCCGCCGCGCCAGCGCCACCGTGCACAGCGCCGGCGGGTCCGGCCACGCAACGCCCGCGCGGGTAAACGCCTGGGCAAGCACGCGCCGATCGAAGGCCGCGTTGTGAGCCACCAGCACGCGGCCCTCGAGCTGCTCGGCGAGCTCGGGCAGCGTCATCTCGGCCGGTGGCGCCTCGTCGACCATCGCCTGCGTCACGCCCGTGAAGCGCTGGATCCCCCGCGACAGCGGCGCCCGCACCGGCACGAGCGTCTCCCAGCGGTCATGCAGCTCGCCGCCGCCCACCAGCACCGCGCCGATCTCGGTGACCTCGCAGCGCTCGCCGGCGAGGCCGTTGGTCTCGGTGTCGACGACGAGGAACTCGGCCGTGGCCAGCGCGGCGTCGAGGAGGTCAGAGGCGGTGGCGACGGCAGCATCCATGGCGAACGTGTGTTTGTACTCCCGTCCGCGGACGCCCTGGGCGCAAGGTTGCAGCCTGTTCGACCGAGGCGCGGGATACGGTGCGGGCCGACCCCAGCCGGATCGGAGGACCCATGGCCACGTTCACCCCCCACGACAGCACGCTGGACGAGCGCACCCGCAAGGCGTGGAGCGTCTACCGCGAGGATCTTGCGGAGCTGCAGGGGCGTGCGTACGACGCCGCCGAGGCCGAATCGTGGGACCGCCTCCAGGAGCAGTTGCAGGACATCGAGGCCGACCGCGCCGCGCTCCACACCGGTGGAGAGCATGGCGCCTGAATGCGCCCTGGCGCATGGCCTGATGGCGCGAACGCGCCCGCTCGGCTAGGGTTCGCGCCGGGCCGCCACCCCGTCCTCGCGGACGGGACCGGTCCGGGTCGAGGATGAGGAGCCAGAGCCCCGCACTACGCAGGAAGCCCCGACAGGCAGCGGTAGCCGCCTGCGCGCTGATCGCTGCTCTGGCCCTGGCCTCCTGCGGCTCCGACGACTCCACGAGGTCCAACGCGGAGCGGCCGCCGGTGCCGATCGTCATCAGCGCGGCGATCAACGACGACGCCGTCTCGGTCTCGCCCAAGCGGTTCGGCGCAGGTCCGATCACACTGATCATCTCCAACCAGTCGACGTCCTCTCAGCAGGTGACGCTGGAGACCGCCGACGATCCGGGCGGGTCCAGCCCCGGCGTCAAGGCGATCGAGACCGGTCCGATCAGCCCGCGCGAGACCGCCTCGGTCAAGGGCGAGGTCAAGCAGGGCACCTACGCGCTGCGGGTTGGCGCCGACGGCGTCCGCGCCGCGCGCATCGTGGTGGGCAAGCAACGCGCGTCCGCGCAGAACGAGCTGCTGCAGCCCTAGCCGGCGGCGCCGCCCATGCGCCACCATGTCGCCATGCGCCGCGCACGCCGCCTCACGGCCCTCCCGCTCGCCACCGCCGCGGCAACTGGCCTCGTCGCGGTCGCCGGCCCAGCCGCCCAAGCGGATCCGACGCCATCGCAGACCGTCTTCACCAAGAAGCTGCTCGACGACCCCAAGACCAGCGCCGGGGTCAAGCGCCTGCTCACCAGCAAGGGCGCGATCGTCGACCCACGCAGCGGCTTCGTCGACGTCACCGGCGACGGCCGCCAAGACGCGCTGATCCTGGTCTCCACCGGTGGCGCGGGCGGCGCGGTCGCCCTCTACGTCTTCTCCACCCACGGCCAGACGACGACGCAGACCGACGACCAGACGTCGCTGAAGGTCGCCTTCCGGCTGCAGTCGCTCTCTGGCGCGTCGCTGCGGATCTCCTCCTCGACGCTCAGCATCCTGGAGCCGCGCTACGCCAAGGGCGACGACCTCTGCTGCCCCAAGAAGCTGCGCGAGCGCGACTACGCGTTCGACGCCAAGGCGCTGACGTTCCGCCGCACGGCGGACCGCGACACGCCCTTCACCTAGCCATTCAGCGGGGGCCAGACCCCGCCATTAAGTGGCGAAGTTGTCACAAAGCCGTCACGGGGTCTGACCCCGCTGTGTGACCGGACGCACACTGCGTGCGCTTGCGTACTCGCTGCGTCGACGTAATACTTACGTGCATGCAAGCAAGCGACGCGGTGACCGAGGCGACGGCGGAAGCCCTCGCGGCCGCCATGCTCGACCTCTGGCGTCAGATCCTCACCGGATCGACGCGTGACCTGTATCGCCTGCTGGCTGACGCCGATCTCTCGATGACCCAGTTGAAGATGCTCCACATCCTCATGGAGCGCGAGCAGGAAGCCTCGGTCAAGGAGCTCGCAGAAGAGCTCAGCATGTCTCTCCCCAACGCGTCTCGCACGATCGACGGCCTGCTCCAGCGCGGGCTGGTCGAGCGGCGCGAAGACGAGCACGACCGGCGCATCAAGCGCGTGGGCCCCACCCCGGCGGCCCGCGAGCTGATCGACCGTGTCGACACCGCTCGGCTCCACGGCCTCGCCGCCTGGGCCGCCGAGCTCTCCCCCGTCCAGCGCTCCACGCTGCTGGATGCCCTCTCCCTCCTCCCCAAGGAGCGCCCCCGATGACCTCCACCCTCCGCACCCGCTTCGTCAACGAGGAGAACCGCCGCTGGTGGACCCTCGCCGCGATGTGCTTCGCACTGTTCATGATCATGTTGGACAACACGGTCGTGAACGTCGCGCTGCCGTCGATCCAGAAGGACCTCGGCGCCTCGATCTCCGGCCTCGAGTGGACCGTCAACGCCTACACGTTGAGCTTCGCCGTGCTGCTGGTCACCGGCGGTCGCCTCGGCGACATCTTCGGCCGCCGCAAGCTGTTTCTCTTCGGCGTCGTCGTCTTCGGCGCCTCCAGCGCCTTCATCGGCTTCTCGCAGTCCGAGGCGTGGCTGGTCACGGGCCGCGCGGTCCAGGGCATCGGCGCCGCGTTCATGATGCCCGCGACGCTCTCGATCATCTCCAATGCCTTCCCGCCCCACGAGCGCGGCAAGGCGATCGGGACCTGGGCCGGCGTATCGGCGATGGCGCTGGCGATCGGCCCCGTGGTCGGCGGCTTCCTGGTGGAGAACGTCTCGTGGCAGTCGATCTTCTTCCTTAACCTGCCGGTCGCCGCGATCGCGGTCGTCGTGACGCTCTTCGCCACCCACGAGTCGCGCGACGAGACGGCGCCACGCACCGTCGACTACGCCGGCGTGGGCACGCTCAGCGCCGGGCTCGCCGCGCTCGTCCTCGCGCTGGTCGAGAGCAACGCGTGGGGTTGGGGCTCTGCCCGGATCCTCGGGCTGCTGGCCTTTGCGGCCGTGTCGCTGATCGCGTTCGCGATCGTCGAGGGACGCATCGCCAACCCGATGGTCGACTTCAAGTTTTTCCGCTCCCGCTCGTTCGCCGGCGCCAACCTGGTGGCCTTCATCGTGAGCTTCGCGATGCTCGCGACGTTCTTCTTCTTCGCGCTGTACCTGCAGAACGTTCGCGGCTACTCGCCGCTGGAGGCGGGTGTCCGGTTCCTGCCGATGACCGTGATCATCATCATCGCCGGGCCGATCTCCGGCCGGCTGAGCGACAAGATCGGCCCGCGGCCGCTCATGACCGCCGGCCTGCTACTCAACGCGATCTCGCTCTACTGGCAGGGCCACCTGACCGTCGATACGCCCTACACCAACCTGCTGGGCGCCTTCGTCCTGATGGGCCTCGGTATGGGCCTGGTGATGTCGCCGATGAGCACGGCGGCGATGAACGCGGTCGACCCGACCAAGGCCGGCGTCGCCTCCGGCGTGCTGTCGATGAGCCGCATGGTCGGCGGCACCTTCGGCGTCGCCGCGATGGGCGCGCTGATCACGGGCCTCGGGCGCAGCAAGATCGACGAGACGCTGCCGCAGCTGCCGGAGTCCGCGCGCCATGACCTGGCCGAGGGCCTCGGCGCCGGCGCCACGGGCGGCAGCGGCGCGGTCCACGACGCCGTGCAGGCGGCGTTCCTCTACGCGCTCAACGACGGCCTGCGGATCGCCGCGGGCGTCGCCGTGCTGGGCGCCATCGCCGCCTGGACCCTCATCGACGCTGGCATCCCCAAGCGCCAGCCGGTCCACGACGGCGAGAGCGCCGAGGTCGGCACCGGCGACGGCGGCTCCGAGCTGGCCGCCGGGGCCGAGACGGCGCTGGCGTAGAGGGCTCTGTCCTGCCCCAGCGTCAGGCTGGGGCAGGTGCAGGTCCTTCACGAGGTCGACGATCCGCAGATCCCCGCGCTCCTGGAGCAAGGGGAGTTCTTCTGGCTCAAGCTCGAAGGATGCTCCAACGAGCAGCTCGCCGAGCTCGGCCAGCGCTTCGGCCTGCATCCGCTGGCGATCGAGGACACCCAGGAGTTCGGCCAGCGCCCCAAGCTCGACGACTACGGCGACACCGCGCTGTTGGTCTTCTACGGCGTCGATCCTGACGGCACCCCCGTGGAGGTCCACTTCCACGTCAGCGGCGCCTGGATGATCACCGTCCACCAGGCCGGCCACGCGTTGCTGGCCGAGGCAGCCAAGCGCATCCGGCGCGAGACGCCCAAGACCGAGGAGGAGGCGATCTACCGCGTCCTCGACGCGCTCACCGACTCGTTCTTCCCCGTCCTCGACACCGTCGACAACCGCATCGACGAGCTGATGGACGCGATGCTGCTCAAGCCCAGCCAGGATCAGCGCGAGGAGCTCTTCCACCTGCGCCGCAGGCTGATCGAGCTGCGGCGGATCGCCACGCCGCAGCGCGACATCCTGGCCCGCGGCGGCGACGTCCTCGGGCGGCTGCCAGGCCTCGAGGCCGATGACGCGCGCGACTGGTTTCGCGACGTCTACGACCACCTCGTGCGGATCTCCGAGCTGATCGACTCCTATCGCGACCTGCTCTCCGGCGCCCTGGACCTCTACCTGAGCACGGTCTCCAACCGGCTCAACGCGATCTCCAAGCAGCTCACGGTCGTCGCCACGATCTTCCTGCCCCTGACATTCATCACGGGCTTCTTCGGCCAGAACTTCGGCGCTCTGGAACGCCATATCAGCTCCCCGTGGGCGTTCTGGGGCTACGGCGTGGGTGGCATGCTGGTCTCGGCGGCGATCCTGCTCGGGTACTTCCGTCGCCAGGGCTTCCTCGGCGACGACTGAACGCCACCGCCCGCGTGAGGCGATCTGCCGTAATCTCCGGGCTCGCAGGGAACCATCCCGCTTCGCGCGATTCGAACTCCGACTTCCAGAGGGTCTTTCCGAGAACTATGGCCGTTGATGTCACGCAGGTCGCCACCGTCGACACCGAGCCCGGCACGCTGCCGGAGCGCATGACCGCATGGGTTATTCGTGAGGAGCGTTTCGGTGATCCGATTGACGCGTTTCAGCTTGAGGACATCGAGGTGCCTGAGCCGGCCGCCTTCGAGGTCATCGTGCGGGTGATGGCGGCGGGCGTCAACTACA
>JBEVLC010000233.1:0-3410 GCA_040509415.1 Baekduia sp.
GACGTCTGGACCACGCTCTTCGGCGAGCGCTCCGGTGGCTTCGTCGTCTCCGGCCCGCGCGAGGCGCTCGAGCGCCTCGGCGAAGAGATTCAGGTCGCAATCTTCGGCACCGTCGGCGGCGAACACCTGGAGATCGCGGTCTCCTCGCTGGGCGAGCGCTGGTCGCTGGCCGAGCTGCGCGAGGCCAACGGCGCGCTGGCGCCGCTGTTTCCGTAGGCGCCACGGAGCCGCCTGGGTCCGGGCTCGCCTCCTAGGCGGCGCCCCGGCTGGGTAGCCCGTCGGGGAATGCGATCTGCGGAGATCCTCGTCGGCCTGCTCGGAGCCGTGACCGTCCTGGCCGGCGCGGCCCGGCGCGTCGGCCTGCCGTCGCCGATCGTGCTGGTCGCCTGCGGCGTGCTCGTCGCGTTCGTGCCGGGGCTCCCGGCGGTCGACCTCGATCCGGACCTGATCTTCTTCATCTTCCTGCCGCCGTTGATCTACGGCGCGGGCTTCAACTCCTCGCCGCGCGATCTGCGGGCCCAGGCGCGGCGGATCGGCATCCTGGCGACCGGCCTGGTCGCGGCCTCGACGGTCGCGGTCACCGTCGCGGTCAAGCTGCTCGTGCCAGGCTTCGGCTGGGCCGAGGGCTTCGTGCTCGGCGCGATCCTCGCGCCGACCGATCCCGTCGCGGCCGTCGCGATCATGCAGCGGCTGCGGGTCACGCCGCAGCTCTCGGCGGTCATCGAGGGCGAGTCGCTGATCAACGACGGCACCGGACTCGTGCTCTATCGGCTGGCGGTCGGCGCGACCGTCAGCGGGACCTTCTCGCTGCTGGACGGCGCCTGGCAACTGGTGGCCACGGGGGCGGGCGGCGTCGCGATCGGGCTCGCGGTCGGCTGGCTGATCGGCGCGGTGCGCGCCCGGATCGACGACGCGCCGATCGAGATCACGCTGTCGCTGTTCACGCCGTATGCCGCCTACATCGCGGCCGAGGCGCTCGGCGTGTCGGGCATCCTCGCGGCCGTCTCCGTCGGGCTGTACCTCGGCGCGCGCAGCGACGGCTTCTTCAGCGCGACCGCGCGGATCGAGGCCCAAGGCTTCTGGAACGCGCTGATCTTCATCCTGGAGTCGACGCTGTTCTTGTTGATGGGGTTGCAGTTCCGCGATGTCGCCCAAGGCATCGAGGGGCTCGACGCGGGCCGCGTCACGCTGACGGTCGCGGTAACAACGGCGGTGGTCCTCGGGCTGCGCGTGGCGTGGATGTTCTCGGTCGGTCCGCTGCTGCGCCGGCTGATCCCGGGCGAGTCGCGTGAGGAGCCGCCGGAGCTCGGGCCGGGCGCGCGGCTGGTCGCCGGCTGGTCGGGGATGCGCGGCGCGGTCTCGCTGGCCGCGGCGCTCGCGATCCCGGCCGACATCGATGCCGGCGGCGGCTTCCCGCAGCGCGAGCTGATCATCTTCACCGTCTTCTGCGTGATCGTGCTCGGGCTGCTCGTCCAGGGCCTCACGCTGCCGGCGCTGATCCGCGCGACGGGCCTGGGTCGGGACGAGGCCGATGAGGCCGCCGACGAGGCGCGTGCGCGTGCGGCCGCCGCCGAGGCCGCGCTGGCGCGCCTGGACGAGATGGAGCACGAGGACGAGCGCGCCACGGCGCATCTGCGCGAGCTTTACGAGGCGCGTCTCGACCACTCGCGTGCGCCACAGGACGAGCGCGGCGACAGCGACCGCGAGCACGTCGAAGCCTTCGAGCGCCTGCGCGAGGAGCTGCTGCGCTCCGAGCGCGCGGCGCTGTATGACCTCCACGCCCGCGGCGAGATCTCGGAAGATGCGCTGAGAACGGTCGAGCGCGATCTCGATCTTCAAGAGGCGCGTCTTGACTAGCCGGACGCGTTGCTACCCTCCGCGGGCCGCCGCGTCCTCTCGACTTCGTTCTCCGTCGACGAGGCGGTCTCCATGACCGAGCAGAACACCCCTCTCGATGAGCGCGACGGCCCGCGCGACGAGTGCGGCGTCTTCGGGATCTACGCCCCCGAGCACGACGTCTCGCGCCTGGCCTACTTCGCCCTTTACGCCCTGCAGCATCGTGGCCAGGAGTCGGCGGGCATCGCCGCGGCCGACCGCGGTGGCTACATCATCACGCAGCGCGCGCTGGGCCTGGTCAACCAGGTCTTCAAGGAGCACGACCTCCGTGCCCTCGCCGGCGACCTGGCCATCGGCCACGTCCGCTACTCGACCACGGGCTCCAACGAGTGGGAGAACTCCCAGCCCGTGCACCGCAGCGCGGGCACCAACGGGAACGTCGAGCTGGCGCTGGCCCACAACGGCAACCTCATCAACGCCGTCGAGCTCCACGCCGAGCTGCGCGCCAAGGGCGTGCAGTTCACCTCGACGTCGGACTCCGAGATCATCGCCGCGCTGATCTCCACGCATCCGGCCGAGAAGCTGGAGGACGCGGTTGCCGCCGTGTTGCCGCGCCTGAAGGGCGCGTTCTCGACGGTCGTCATGACCAAGGACAAGGTCGTCGCCTTCCGCGATCCGGCCGGTCTGCGCCCGCTGGCGCTCGGCCAGCTCGGCGATCGCTACGCCGTCGCCTCGGAGTCGTGCGCGTTCGACATCATCGGCGCCAAGTTGCTGCGCGACGTGCTCCCGGGTGAGGTCGTGACGCTGTCGGAGAAGGGCATCGGCACCCAGCAGGTCGTCTCGGGCGAGCGCCAAGCGTTCTGCGTGTTCGAGTACATCTACTTCGCGCGGCCCGACTCGCAGATGAACGGCACGCGGCTGCAGGTCGCCCGTGGGCGGATGGGGGAGATCCTGGCGCGCGAGGCCCCGGCGCCGAGCGCCGACCTCGTCATCGCGGTGCCCGACTCGGGCGGCCCCGCCGCCCGCGGCTTCGCGCGCGCCGCCGGCCTGCCGCAGGACGATGGGCTGATCAAGAACCGCTACGTCGCGCGGACGTTCATCCAGCCGGGCCAGGAGCTGCGCAAGCACGGCCTGCGGATGAAGTTCAACCCGCTGCCCGAGATCGTGGGCGGGCGGCGGCTGGTCGTTGTGGACGACTCGATCGTCCGTGGCAACACCACGCGCCAGATCGTGCAGATGCTCCGCGACGCGGGCGCGCTGGAGGTCCACATGCGGATCTCGGCGCCGCCGATCAAGCACCCGTGCTTCTACGGCATCGACATGAGCAAGCGCGAGGAGATGATCGCGCACGAGCGGACTCCCGAGCAGATCGCGGCCGAGCTCGGCGTCGACTCGCTGGCGTACCTGTCGCTGGAGGGCGTCTACGAGGCGGTCAACGGCGAGCGCGCCAACCACTGCGACGCCTGCTTCTCGGGCGAGTACCCGCTGCCGGACACCGAGGCCGGACAGGCCAAGGACGCGTTTGAGCTGCCGCTGCTGACGACGCAGGCCTGACCCCCAGCGCATCGAGGGAC